>CAIWNE010000052.1 GCA_903913915.1 uncultured Opitutia bacterium | reverse complement strand
CGAGGAGCGGGTTCACCTCGACCATCGCGCAATCCTTCTCCCAGTAGAACTGGTACAGCTTGGTCACGAGCGTGACGCACTGCTTGAAGAGGTCGCCTGAGAAGCCGAGCGAGAAGGCGATCTGGCGGGCCTGGAAGGCCTGGAGGCCGACTGCCGGGTCGACCTGCACCTTGAAGATCTTCTCCGGGGTGTGATGGGCGACGTGTTCGATCTCCATGCCGCCTTCGGTCGAGGCGACGATGACCGGGCAGGAGGTCGCGCGGTCGAGGAGGATGGCGAGGTAGTACTCGTCGTCGCGGCCGTCCGGGCGCTTGCCCAGGTTGGCGGCTTCGGTGAAGTAGATGGTCTGGACCTTGCGGCCTTCGGCGCCGGTCTGGGCGGTCACGAGGGTGTTGCCGAGCATCGCCTTGGCGTTCTCGAGGGCCTTCTCCTTGGTCGGGGAGAACTTCACGCCGCCCTTGAAGCCGTCGGTGAAGGTTCCTTTGCCGCGGCCGCCGGCGTGGATCTGGGACTTCACCATGATGCCGCCGGAGGTGTCGATCTTGGCGAGGGCGCCTTCGAACTCGGCGGCGGATTTGACCGCCACGCCCTTGGGCACGGCGACGCCGAACTTCTCGAAAAGTTCCTTGGCTTGGTATTCGTGAATATTCATGGAAACGGGTCGGAGGCTGCGGGTTAACCCTTCAGGTCGGCTTCCTTGGCCTTCAGGTTCTTCTCGATGTCGGCCGTGAACTTGTCGGTATGGGTCTGGATCTCCTTCTCGGAGCGCTTCAGGTCGTCGTCGGTGACGACCTTGTCCTTGTTGCCTTTCTTGAGGAGTTCGAGGGCGTCGCGGCGGGCGTTACGCACGCGGACCTTGCCTTCTTCGGCCATCTGCGTGGCGCGCTTGGCGAGCTCGAGGCGGCGTTCGCCGGAGAGGGACGGGACAGGGCAGCGCATGAAGTTGCCCTGCGGGACGGGGTTGATGCCGAGGTTGGCGGCCATGATGGCCTTGCGGATGTCGTCCATGACGGCCTTGTCGAACGGCTGGACCACGATGGTCTGGGCGTCGGGCGTGGTGATCGCGGCCATGTCCTTCAGGCGCTGAGTCATGCCGTAGGACTCGATGTGGACCTGGACGTTCTCGATCATGCCGGGCGAGGCCTTGCCGGTGTGCAGCGTGGCGAACTCGTGGGAGGTGTGGTCGACCGCCTTCTTCATGGCGTTGGCGCCGTCGGCGATGATTTTCTTGATGTCCATGGGATAGGGTAGGGGTGCGGGTGGTTGTTGGAAAATCAGGCGACGAGCGTGCCGATACGCTGGCCGAGGACGGCCTTCTTGACGGCGCCTTTCTCGGACATCGAGAGCACGATGATCGGGAGCTTGTTGGCTTCGCAGAGCGAAAAGGCTTCGGCATCCATCACGCCGAGGCGCTTCTGGAGGGCTTCGGCATGCGAGACGCGGTCGTAGCGCTTGGCGTCCTTATGCTTCATCGGGTCCTTGTCGTAGACGCCGTCGACCTTGGTCGCCTTGAGGATCGCGTCGGCGCCGATCTCGTTGGCGCGGAGGGCGGAGGCGTAGTCGGTCGTGCAGTAAGGGTTGCCCGTGCCGGCGACGAAGATGACGATGCGGCCGCGCTCGAGGTGACGGGTGGCGCGACGCTGGATGAAAGGTTCGGCGATGCGGTCCATCGGGATGGCCGTCATCACGCGGCATTCGAGGCCGGCCTTCTCGAGGCGGTCCATGAGCGCGAGGCCGTTGATGACCGTGGCGAGCATGCCCATGTTGTCGCCGGTGGTGCGGTCGGTGCCGTTGGCGCGCGCTCCGGCGAGGCCTCGGAAGATGTTGCCGCCGCCGACGACGACCGCGACCTGGGCGCCCACCTTCTGGATCGAGCGGAGCTCCTCGGCGAGGCGGTCGAGGACGGCGCTGTCGATGGATTCGCCGGTAGCGTCGTTGCGGAGGGCTTCGCCGCTGATCTTCAGCACGATACGACGGTACTTCGGCTTCTGGGAGGCGGTGGCGGGCATACAGGGGAAATGAGCCGAAGAAACCCCAGCGTCAACCCCGCCTTGGTCTCGCTTGACTCCGACCCGCGAACCGCTGTTCAGTCGGGGTGCGCAGACCCGTGGTGTAACGGTAGCACAAGTGATTTTGGTTCACTTTGTCGGGGTTCGAATCCCTGCGGGTCTACGCTCCTTCTGCCCAAAAAAGAACCCCGGCATGCCGGGGTTCGTCGCGTCGCCGGTAAGGGCGGCTTAAGCGCGGCCGAGGT
>CAIWNE010000051.1 GCA_903913915.1 uncultured Opitutia bacterium | reverse complement strand
GTCCGCGTGCATCCGGTCAACGAGGCCGTCAACAAGATCGCGCCCGCGGTGCCGGTCCTGTTCCTGGGTTTCGATCCGACCGTGACGGCGGGCGTCACCGGCTTCCTTACGCTTTACGCCATCTTCCTCCATGCCGACGTCGACTGGGATTTCGGGCCGCTGCGTTGCTTCATCGCGACGCCGGTCTTCCACCGCTGGCACCACTCGAAGGATCCGGCCGCCATCGACAAGAACTTCGCCGGGCTGCTGCCGCTCTGGGATATCCTCTTCGGGACCTATTACATGCCGAAGGATCGCCTGCCGCAGGACTTCGGCGTGACCGAGCCGGTGTCCAAGGGCTATTTCGGGCAGCTCTGGCATCCGTTCGCAGGTTGGTTCGGCCGCAAGGGCCCGCCGCCGTCGCCGTAACGCGAAATGCTTCCCCGTTTGCATTAGGCGTCCCGACCGTTAGGTTGGTGTTCTTAGCCGATGTATCCCCAGGACCTCCGCGAAAACTGGCATGCCGGCCAAGGCCGATGGAAAGACGTGCCTGCCGCGGAATGGAACGACTGGCATTGGCAGATGCGCAACCGCATCACGACGCTCGCCCAGCTGGAGGAGATGCTGGAGCTCACGAAGGAAGAGCGGGAAGGCTGCCTGTTCGCGCCCAATAAGCTGGCGCTGTCGATCACGCCTCACTTCTTCAATCTCATCGACCCGAAGGACCCGAACTGCCCGGTCCGTCGCCAGGTCATCCCGCGCATCGAGGAGTCCTATGTCGCCGCGGGCGAATCCGAGGACCCGGTCGGCGAAGAGGGCACGATGCCCGTCCCTGGCATCGTCCATCGCTACCCTGACCGCGTCCTGTTCCTCGTCACCGACCGTTGCGCCTCGTATTGCCGATATTGCACGCGCAGCCGCCTGGTCTCCAACGCCCAGGCCTACGATTTCCATCCCGAGCTCGAGGCCGGCCTGAAGTACATCGAGGAGCACGCCGAGATCCGTGACGTGCTGCTGTCCGGCGGCGACCCGCTGCTGCTTTCCGACGCCAAGCTGGACGCGCTCCTCGGCCGCCTGCGCGCCATCAAGCATGTCGAATTCATCCGTCTCGGTTCGCGCATCCCCGTCTTCCTGCCGCAACGCATCACGCCCGAGCTGGCCGATATCTTCCGTAAGCACGGCCCGGTCTGGATGAGCATCCACACCAACCATCCCAAGGAGGTCACGCGCGAGCTCGCGGCCGCCTGCGAACGCCTGTCTTTCGCCGGCGTCCCGCTGGGCAACCAGTCCGTCCTGCTCGCCGGCGTGAACGACGATGCCGAGGTCATGAAGTCCCTCGTGCATCGCCTGCTGATGATGCGCGTCCGTCCGTATTACCTCTACGCCTGCGACCTGATCGAAGGCTCGACCCATTTCCGCGCGCCCATCCAGAAGGGCATCGACATCATCCGCGCGCTCCGCGGTCACACCACCGGTTACGCCGTGCCGCAGCTGATCATCGACACCCCGGGCGGCGGCGGGAAGGTGCCGATCAATCCCGAATACGTCCAGGCCGTCCATGACGGCATTGTGGAGCTCCGTAACTTCGAAGACCGCGCCTACGTATATCCGTCCGGCAAGCAGATGCCGGACGTGTATAAGGTGTAGGCAAAATTAGCCTGCCAAGCTTAGCCTTACGCTCGATTGGCTAGCCGTGGTCGGATGAAATGGATTCCTTTGAGCAGGACGAAGTTGACTGCGAACCATTGTAAGTAGCCGTATGCGAAGATCTCTCCCCACTGCCACAGGAGGTTGCCGTAGGACGGAAAGACGGCTTCGAGCGTATCATTGATGGCCGGTATGTTTTTCAGGCTGGCCGTAGGCAGGCTGGCTACGCCTGCAAACCAGATGCCGTCGTAAATCCCGCCTGCCAGGTACCAGAAGGCGCACCATAGGAGGAAGGTTAACGGCAAAACATGACAGCTGAGCCGCTTGATCAGGGGCTTCTCGGTCGAAACAATCATGGCGGGGCTGAGGTGACTCTGCCGGTTGCTTTTTTGTTCGCAAGGGTGTGTTGGTCGCCACCCTTGGCCCGCATTCTTGCCTCCCTGTCCGCCAACCACTTACCGGCGGCCGCTGGTTATCCCGTAAATACAACTAACCGGGGTTTTAATCCGGTTAGCGCTCAAAGTGGTGGGCTCGTAGGGATTCGAACCCCAAACGTCTGATCCGTAGTCAGAAATGATATCCATTTCACCACGAGCCCGTAGTGAGGGGTTTGAGCAAACGACCCCCGGCCTCTAAGGCAAGGAATTTTTCAGGCCTGCGCCTGATGGAGGGCCACGGTGCCGAAAAGCATCCTTTTATGGCTTACCTTGGCGAAACCGGCGGACTTGAGCTCCGCGTCGAGGCCTGCGGCGTCCGGAAAACCCGCGATGCTGGTGCCGAGATACTTGTAGGCGCCGAAGTCGCCGGTGAGGATTCCCGCCAGCACGGGGAGCACGCATCGCACGTGGACGAAGTGGAACGGCGCGAACCAGGCGCTCGGTTGGGAGAACTCGAGGATCAGCAGCGTGCCGTGGGGGCGCAGGATACGGCGCAGTTCGCCGAGGCCTTTCGCGCGGTCTTCGAAGTTGCGGACGCCATAGGCGATCGTGACCACGTCCTGCGAGGCGTCCGCGATGGGTAGCTTCATGCAGTCGCCGGCCTTGAATTCCAGCGCGACGTTTTCCTGCTTCGCCCGGACGCGGCCGACCTCGAGCATCGACTCGCAGAAGTCATAGCCGACGACGGCGCAGTCGGCGGGGAGGTCGCGACGCAGCGCGAAGGCGACGTCGCCGCTGCCGGTGGCGAGGTCGACGACGGTCTTCGGGTTCGCGGCGTTGGCGGCGGCGACGAGCTGTTCGCGCCAGCCGACGCAGAGGCCGAGGCTGAGCACGCGGTTCGCGAAGTCGTAGCGGGAGGCGATCCCGGAGAACATGCGTTGGACTGCGGAGCCTTCGGGCATGCGTTTACCCTCCGCACATTCGGGGGAAGGTCAAGTGAGGGACTGACTCGGGGGCAGGTTGGCACGTGGGCAAGGGGTGGCCTAACCCTATGCTATCTTCCCTTGTCACCGTGCCAGCCTGCCCACGTGTCCCCTTATACGAAAACTCCCCCGCCCATGAGGACGCGGTCGTGGTAGACGGCGAGGACCTGGCCGGGGGCGAGGCCGCGTTGGGTCTCGGCGAAGCGGAGGCGCACGGTGCCGTCGGCCTGCGGGCTGAAGCGGGCAGGCGTGGCCTTGTCGCGATAACGCACGCGGGCGAGGATGTCCTGCTCGCCGCTGACGGGCTGGTTGATCCACGTGAAGTCGCGCGCGACGGCTTCGCCGGTGTAGAGCCATGGGGCGTCGGGCTTGTCGAACGCGACGTGGAGCGTGTTGGTCGCGAAGTCCTTCTTCACCACGACGAAGTATTCGTGGTCGGTGTTGGAAGGGAGGCCGATGCCTTTCCGTTGGCCAATCGTGTAGCGGTGTAGGCCGCGGTGCTGGCCGATCGCCTTGCCGGCGGCGTTCACGATCGGGCCGGGCGCATCCGGGATATGTCGTTCGAGGAAATCTTGGACGGGGACCTGGCCGAGGAAGCAGATGCCTTGGCTGTCCTTGCGTTCGGCGTTGGGCAGCTTTGCGTCCGCCGCCAGCTTGCGGACTTCCGGCTTCAGGAGTTCGCCGATCGGGAAGATCGCCTTCGCGAGCTGTTCCTGACGGAGGAGCGCGAGGAAGTAGGATTGGTCCTTATTCGGGTCCAGGCCTTCGAGGAGGTCGAACGTGCCGTCGGCGTTCTCCCGGCGTCGCGCGTAGTGGCCCGTGGCGATGACGTCGAAGCCGTCGTTGAGCGCCTTGCGCAGGAAGACGCCGAACTTCATCTCGCGGTTGCAGATGATATCCGGATTCGGGGTCAGGCCGTGGCGGTAGCCGTCGACTAGGTACTGCACGACCGTGTCGCGGTAGTCTTGGACGAGGTCGATGATCCGGAAGGGGAGCCCGAGGTGCTCGGCGACAGCCTGGGCGTTGCGGACGTCGTCCTCCCAGGGGCATTCGCCGGGGAAGGGCAGGCCTTCCTCGTTCATCCAGGTCCGGAAGTAGGCCGCATGCACCTCATGCCCTTGCTGCTTGAGCAGAAGGGCCGCCACGGCGCTATCGACGCCGCCGGAGAGGGCTACCAGGACCTTGGACATCGGGGGCAAGGTAGGGCGGGGCGGGCCGGGGATACAGATTAATTCCAATGGTTTAGGGGTAGGGATAGGGGCAGGGGTAGGGCTAATGAAGGTAGCTAGACTGGGAATAGGAGTTACTTCCCTTCTCGGCGTGCATCTGCCTGTCCCTCCCCCCACCCCTACCCCTATGCCTGCTTGGTCTCATATCGCTTTGCTCTCCCTCCTTGGGCGTGTTTTCCTTGGTCCATGCGTCTATGCATCCTCTTTCTTTTCCTCGGCCTGCTCCCCCTTTCGGCTCAGAACGCCCAGATCGCGGGCATGCAGCAGGATCTCGCCGAACTCCGCAACGAGGTCGAGAAGCTGAAGCTCGAGAACGCCGACTTGCGCGCCGCGCTCAGCCATCAGAAGTCCGCCCAAGCCCCGGCGGCCTCGCAGGCCGACGTCCTGGCGAAGTCCAAGGCGGATACGTTGGCCGAGGTCGACCGTCGTCTGAAACAGCAGACTGCCGATGTGAACGCCGCCCTCGCCGAACTCACCCGTCAGGTGAACGCCGCCCTTGGCAAGACCGGCTCAACTCCGGTTGCCAAGCCCGCCAAGCCTGCCGCCCAGCCCGAAGCCTCAGCCCAGCCCGATGACGGCCTCCCTGCCGACATTCCCCGCACAGGCATCAAATATCATGTGAAATCCGGCGATACCGTCATCAAGATCGCCCTCCGTAACGGCTCCAAGCCCGATTGGATCCTGAAAGCGAATAACCTAGCCTCGCCTGCCGCCCTCAAAGCGGATGTCGATATCTTCGTCCCGCAGCCCGAAACCGCCGGACGCTGACCCTTTTCGAAAGCCCCATGGCCACTCCTCCCAAGAAATCCCTCGGTCGCGGTCTCGGTTCCCTCATCGGAGGCGGCGTGGCCAAGCCCGCCGTGCCGGTCGCCGCTCCCGCTGCTTCGACACCGGTCGCCGCTCCTGCTCCCGCTCCCGTCGCCGCGACGGTCGCTCCCGGTCTGCTGCTGCAGGAACTGCCGCTGACTTCCATCGTCCCGAACCCCCATCAGCCCCGCAGCGACTTCGACGACGCGCAGGTGAAGGAACTCGCCGACTCGATCCGCTCCGAGGGCCTCATGCAGCCGATCGTCGTCCGCAAGGTGAAGGACGGCTATGAGATCATCGCCGGCGAACGCCGTTTCCGCGCCTTCAAGCTGATCGGCCAGAAGACCATCACCGCCCGCATCCTCGACGCCAAGGACGACTCCAGCGCCGTCCTGGCGCTCGTCGAGAACCTGCAGCGCGCCGACCTCAACGCCATCGAAGAGGCCGTCGGCATCGCCAAGCTGATGAACGACTTCAAGCTGACGCAGGACGCCGTCGCGGACCGCCTCGGCAAGCCCCGCACCACGATCGCCAACAGCGTCCGTCTTCTCGCGCTCGACAAGGAGCTCCAAGGGTACGTCCGTAAGGGCCAGCTTTCCGCCGGCCATGCCAAGGCCTTGCTCGGTATCGAGAGCGCCGCCCATCGCGTGCAGGTCGCCCGTCTCGTCATCGAGAAGGGCCTGTCCGTCCGCGCCACCGAGGCCGAGGTGAAGAAACTCGCCTCGAGCAAGAAGACCGACCGCAAGCAGGCCGAGAAGACCATCGTGGCCGACGTCCAGAAGCGCCTGGCTTCCCATTTCGCCACGCCTGTGTCCGTCGTGCGCAAGGGAGCCAAGGGCAGCATCTCGATCCCCTTCAGCAGCGACGACGAACTCGCCCGCCTGCTCGAGAAGATCGGGGTGAAGCTTTAAAAGGCAAGGTGCCGGCGGTTGGCGGTTAGCGGTTGGCGGATAGGTAAATGCTGAAAACAAAAAGACCCGGGGTCAGGTGACTCTGGGTCTTTTATTTTCCTTCCTGACCGCTAACCGACACCCGCCAACACCTCGGCGGCCTCAGGTCGCTCAGTGTTTGAAGTGGCGCATGCCGGTGAAGACCATCGCCATGCCGCGCGCGTCGGCGGCGGCGATGACATCGGCGTCCTTCACGGAGCCTCCCGGCTGGATCGCGCAGGTCGCACCGGCGTCGGCGGCGGCCAGGAGCCCGTCCGGGAAGGGGAAGAACGCGTCGGAGGCGATGGCCGAGCCCTGCAGCGAGAGCTTGGCTTCGCCCGCCTTCCAGACCGCGATGCGGGAGGAGTCGATGCGGGACATCTGACCGGCGCCCACGCTGAGCGTGCGTTCCTTGCCGGCGTAGACGATCGCGTTGGACTTCACGTGGCGGACGACGCGCCAGCCGAAGAGCATCGCGGTCATCTCGTCGGCGGTGGGCTGGCGCTTGGTCACGACCTTGAAGTCGCGGGCGTTGACGGGCTTCTGGTCGCGGTCCTGGACGAGCACGCCGCCGATGACGGCGCGGACTTCGCGGAGCGTGTCGGCGCGCAGGCCGACCTTGGCGCGCATGAGGCGGAGGTTCTTCTTCTTGCCGAAGATCGCGAGGGCGTCGGCGTCGAACTCCGGCGCGATGATGACCTCGGAGAAAATCTCGGCGATGGCCTCGGCCAGGCCTTTGTCGACGGTGCGGTTGGCGACGATGATGCCGCCGACCGGAGCCTGCTTGTCGGTCTCGAAGGCCTTGTGCCAGGCCTCGAGGAGGGTGTCGGCCGAAGCCACGCCGCAGGGGTTGGTGTGCTTCAGGATGCAGATCGTCGGGCGCTCGAACTCGCCGATGAGGTAGGTCGCGGCGGTGATATCGAGGATGTTGTTATAGCTGAGCTCCTTGCCCTGGAGCTGCTCGAAGGCCTCGTGGAACGAGCCGTAGAGCGCGGCCTGCTGGTGCGGGTTCTCGCCGTAGCGGAGGCGCTGGGCGATCGGCAGGGTGGTCGTGAAGCGGGCGGGCAGGCCGAGGACGTTGCCGAGGCCGGGCTGGGCCTGGGACTCGAGGTAGTTGGCGATCGCGGCGTCGTAGGCGGAGGTGCGCTGGAAGACCTTGAGGGCGAGTTCGCGGCGGAGTTCGCCGAGGGTCTCGGGGGCCTTCATCGCGGCGAGCACGCGCTCATAGTCGGCGGGGTCGGTGACGACGGAGACGGAGGCGTGGTTCTTGGCCGCGCTGCGGAGCATGGACGGGCCGCCGATGTCGATGTTCTCGATGGCGTCCTCGAACGAGCAGTTGGGCTTCGCGACGGTGGCTTCGAACGGGTAGAGGTTCACGACGACGAGGTCGATGAGGTCGATGCCGTGCTTCTTGGCTTCGTCGAGGTGCTCGTGCGAATCGCGACGGCAGAGCAGGCCGCCGTGGACCTTCGGGTGGAGCGTCTTCACGCGGCCTTCCATGATCTCGGGGACGCCCGTGTGCTCGCTGAC
>CAIWNE010000050.1 GCA_903913915.1 uncultured Opitutia bacterium | reverse complement strand
TGGGGCGGCCATTCCGGTCTTTTCGACCGAGGTCGGTCTGCAGCGCATCAAGGCGATCTTCCCTTATGCGGTCGGCAAGCCGCAGGCCTCGGGTTACGTCTCGCTCGCTTTGGAACTCATGCCTTCGAAGCTCATGCTGCCTGGTGGCGGCATCATCCGCTCGACCCTCCTTCCTCACGGCAACGAATCCACGCTCGGCCTCGTCTTCGAAGAGCCTTCGACCGGCATGAAGTTCGCTTATTACACGGACTGCCGCGCGATGACCGAGAAGTCCCTCGAACTGGGCGTTCATGCCGATCTCGCGATCCTCGACGGCCTGCGTCCGAATCCGCACCCGACGCATATGACGATCGATGAGGCCTGCCAGGCGGCCCACGACCTGCGTGCCAAGCGGGCGCTGATCACGCACATGACGTACCAGATCAATTACGAGACTTATACGGCGCAGCTCCATAAGACGCACCCGAAGGTCGGCCTTTGTTACGACGGACTGCGGATCAAGCTTGGTGAATAAGCTGGTATGAAAAAGGGCGCCCAGTGGGCGCCCTTTGTTCTTGGATTCCGAGCGAGGTTCAGAGTTCGGTGACGGTGAGGTTCTTGAACCAGCAGGGGTCGCCGTGTTCGGTGAGCATCAGCTTGCCGTGGCCGGGGGCGAAATCCTTCTTCGTCTTGAACTTGCTCTTGGCGACGTCGGCCTTCCATTCGTCGGTCTTGGTGTCGACGGAGGAGCAGAGCTTGCCGTTGAGGTAGTGCTCGATCTTGCCGTCCTTGATCAGGACGCGGCTGTGGTTCCACTCGCCGATCGGCTTGAGGATCTTGTCCTTGGCGGAGTCTACGAGGTCGTAGATCGAGCCGGTGTTGTGGCTGCCGCCGCGCTTGCCGTCGGAGTTCTTGAAGTCGTCGATCATCTGGTACTCGATGCCGAGCCAGTCGCCCTTGCCCTTGGCGTCCTTGATGTTGGTGACCCAGTACTTGATGCCGTTGTTGCCGGCGGCGGCCAGTTTCCAATCCCACTCCATCTCGAAGCTGGAGTATTCCTTCTTCGAGATGAGGAAGCCCGTGCCCTTCTGCGGGGTCAGGTGGATGACGCCGCCTTCTTCGGTGGTCCAGCCGGCGGGCGGCGGGTTGCCGTTCGCGTCGGTGAAGTCGTTGAGCGTGAGGGTGACCTTTTCGCCGGCGAAGAGGGCGCCGGTGGCGAGCAGGGCGAGGAGGAGGGATTTCATGAGGGGATGCGTGTTATGGGAGGTTTATGGCCTGATTTGAAGTCCTTAATCAAGGGTCAGGGCAGGACCTTGATTTCCTTGAGCCAAAGCAGCGATTCGGCCTGCCACTTGTCCCAGGAGGGGCCTTTGTAGCCGTTGAGGCCGTGGCCGCCGTTGGGCAGTTCGACCAGACGGGTCGGGAGTCCCGCTTTCTTCTCGGCCTCGAAGAACATGCGGCTGTTCTCGATCGGCACGACCTTGTCGTCGATCGCGTGCGCGAGGAAGGCGGGCGGGGTCGCGGCCGTGACGTGCTTCTGGCTCGAGAAGTAATCCGGCAGGCCGGCGGCGGGCGTCTCACCCATGAGGTTCTTCTTCGAGCCGCGATGCACGCCTTCTTCCATGCTGATGACGGGGTAGATTAGGATCGAGAAGTCCGGACGGCTGCTCTGGCCGGTGACGGCGTTAGGCGCGCGCGTCTCGATGGTCTCGAAGTGTACGGTGGCGGTCGAGGCGAGGTGGCCCCCGGCGGAGAAGCCGATGATGCCGACCTTCTTCGGGTCGAGCGCCCACTCCGCGGCATGGGCGCGGACGGTGCGGATGGCCTGCTGCGCGTCGAGCAGCGGGACGTAGGGGCGGCCGGCCGGCAGGCGATACTCGAGGACGATCCCGGCGATGCCGTGTTCGTTGAGCCACTCGGCGATGCCATGGCCTTCGCCCTTGGTCACCAGTCCGCCGTAGCCGCCGCCGGGGCAGATGACGACCGCGGCGCCGTTCGGTTGCTTGGCCAGATGCACGGTGAGCCTGGCTTTGGAGGAATCGGAGAACTTGCCGTCGCCTTCCGGCGCATCGCCGTTCCAAAGCGGGAGGGGGATAGGGGCGGTCCAGGCGTTCAGCCGGACAAAGCCGAGGAGCAGGAGGCAAGCGAGGAGGCGCATGGGATGAAAAGGGGCAGGGGTAGGGGCAGGTTTAAAGGCAGGCGGCGGGGGAGGGAAGGCGGATTGGATGGGCCGTCCTTAATTCGCTCTTAAGGACGGCTCTGGTATACTTTTCCTATGTCCCGGTTCCGGTCCCTGCTCCTGGTTTTCCTGTCCCTCGCTGTCGTCGGCCTGCTCGCCCAGTCGTCGCCGAAGGCAGATGCCCCTGATGATCGTCCGCCGCGCCCTGACGGAGAACGGCCGCCGCGGCCAGAGGATGGTCCGCCTCCCGGCGATCGTCCGGAGGGGAAAGGCAAGAAGGGGAAGGGCAAGGGGCCGGGCGGTCCCGGTGGCGGGGGTGGTAAGGCGCGCCCCGCCAACAATCGTCCGTTGCAAGAACTGTGGATTCCTCCGGTGCTCGAAGGCAGGACTTTCAATCTCACGCTCGGCACGAGTTCCCGTAAGTTCCTCGAGGGCACGACGAACACCTACGGTTACAACAAACTCAGTTTCTGGGGGCCGACGCTCATCCTGAACCAAGGCGAGGTGGTCACGATGAACGTGAAGAACGAGCTCCAGGAGGCGACGACGGTGCACTGGCATGGGCTGCATCTGCCGGCCGCGACCGACGGCGGGCCGCATCAGATCGTCGCGTCCGGCAAGACCTGGTCGCCTTCGTTCGTCGTGAAGAACAATGCCGGGACCTATTGGTATCACCCGCACATGCATGAGTTCACCCAGAAGCAGCTGGCGCTCGGCGCGGGCGGCCTGATCATCATCCGCGATCCGGACGAAGCGAAGTTGGCGTTGCCGCGTACCTACGGCGTCGACGACCTGCCTCTGGTGCTCACGAGCCGACGTTTCAAGGAGAGCCAGATCACCTACGACGGCGACAACGACAAGTACGGCGACTATCAGCTCACCAACGGCACGCTCGACGCCCAGACGAAGCTGCCTCGTCAGCTCGTGCGCCTGCGCATCCTCAACGCCGAGATCGAGCGAGGCTACGTCCTGGGGTTCAGCGACAACCGCGTGTTCTACCAGATCGCCACCGACGGCGGTCTCGTCGATAAGCCCGTCCCGCTCAAGCGCCTCACCCTCATGGTCGGGGAGCGCACCGAGATCCTCGTCGACCTCGGCGCGGACAAGGTCGGCGGCACGGTCGACCTGATGGCCTATAACTCCAATCAGGCGTTCGGCTTCCCCGGCGGCGAGCCGGGCACCGGCGGCGCCAACGGCAGCTTCCTGAACAACTACGATTACCGCCTGCTGCGTATCAATGTCTCCGCTCCCACCGCCAAGGCGGTCACCAAGGTGCCCGAGGTCCTGGTCCGCAACGCCTTCGTGAGCGAGAAGGAAGCCTCGGCCAAGCGGACCATCAGCGTCACCGACGGCCGCCCGCACTTCGCCTTCGACGGCAAGCCGTTCGACATGCATACGACGAACATGGTCGTGAAGCTCGGCGCCACCGAGGTCTGGACGGTACGGAACAACAACATCTTCGGGCATTCCTTCCACCTGCATGACGTGCAGTTCCGGATCCTTGCCCGGACCGACCGGGACGTCGCGGAATATGAGAAGGGCTGGAAGGATACGTTCTATCTGCCCAGGGGCGCCTCGGTGACGTTCGTCGCCAAGTTCGACGACTACGCCAGCGACACCGATCCGTTCATGTTCCATTGCCACATGTCCAACCACGAGGACGGCGGCATGATGGGTCAGTTCATCGTCTCGAAGGATCCCGCCGCGGTGAAGAAGGACGCCAAGGGCATGATCAACTTCCGCGCCCAGACCAAGCATCCGCTCCCGGCGGCCGAGGTCGCCGCCACCGCCGCCCAGGCGGCGAAGCCCGCCGCCGACTTCGCCAAGGCCGACCTCGCCGGCCGTAAGCTCGTCCTGGCCGACCTCGCGAAGGCGAAGCCGGTCGTGCTCTTCTTCATCGAGAAGGAGTGCCCGTGCTCGCGGGATGCCGCACCTTACCTGTCGCAGCTGCAGGCCGCCTATGGCGACGCCTGTTCGGTGGTCGGCGTGATCAATGCCGACGAGGCCGGGGCCAAGGAGTGGGCCGCCGCCGCGAAGCCTGGCTTCCCAGTCGTCGCGGATCCTGACTTCGCCGTCATCGATGCCTATGGCGCCAAGCGTAGCGTCTATGTCACCGTCGTCGCGCCCGGCGGCAAGATCGCCAAGGCCTATCCTGGCTATAACGCCGACTCTCTGACGGAGATCTCCGCGACCGTCGCCAGGCTCGGCGGCGTGACCGCCAAGCCGCTTGTCTGGAAGGACGCCCCCGGCGAACTGCTGGCCGGCTGTCCGCTGAAGTGAGCGTGCGGCAAGGACCCCCTCCGCGGGGAACTGCTGGCATGGTGAACCGCTGCGAAGCCAAGAGGTAGGGCCGGCCATCCTGGGCCGGCCGCGGCCGAGCAGGGATTCTCGGCCCTGCCTCGATGCCTGCGGGCACAAAAAAGCCCCGGAGGGCCGGGGGCTTTGATCTGAAGGCTTGGCGTCGGCTTACTTGCCGAAGCCGGCGGAGGGCTTGCCGTCGGCTTCGAGCTTGCCGACGGACCAGAGCAGGCCGCGGGTGACGAGGTCGAGGTAACGGGCGTCTTCGACGGTGGCGTTGTTATGGCCGATCGTGGTGCTGAAGATGCGGGTCTTCTTCGGGCCGAACTCGTTGGTCCAGGCGACGATGGTGGTGACTTCCTTGGCCGGGGTGACCTTGCCGGCCTTGTCCTTCTTCTCGGGGATCTTCTGGGTGCCGGTGGCGAGGCCATGGCCGGTGAGGACCTGGACGTTGTTGTAGAGTTCTTCCTTCATCGTCGTCCAATCCGCGAAACCCTTCACGATCGGGTTTTCCTTGTCGGTGAAGGAGATGGCGATGGGTTCCTGCGGGCCGTGGCCGGTGGACTGGAGGCCGAGCATCTCGTACCAGCTGGCGTTGTCGGCGCCGACCTTGACGGGCTCGCCGTACTTGCCCCAGCGGTAGCTATGCATGGCGCAGTGGAGGTTCACGGCCGGGAGACCGTTGCGGTGGGCGTTGACGATGTTGGCGACGTAGGCCTGATCGGTGACGTCGGCGGCGCACTCGTCGTGGACGACCACGTCGAAGTTCTTGGCCCAGTCGGGGTTCTTGTAGATCTCGAAGATCGGCTGGGTGGCCTTGCCCTTGAAGTCCTTGTCCTTGATGTCGACATAGGCGATCTCGACGGTCGCGTTGAGGCGGGCTTCGATGCCCTTCTTCAGGATGTCTTTCTGGGCGCCGTAGTCGTGGCAGCAGCCGCCGGCGACGACGAGGACGCGGAGGGGCTTCTGCTCGGCGACGAGCGAGGAGGTCAGGCCGGCGAAGAGGGCCAGCGCGAGGAGGGAGCGGAGTTTCATTGGGGTGTCTGGGATAAAGGGCGGGGGCAGGGGGTTGGGCAAATCAAACTTACTTCTTGGCCTTAGGGGCGTCTTTGGCGGCTTCCTTCGCGGCGGTCGCGGCGGCCTTGGTGTCCGCCATGGCTGACTTGGCGAGTTCGTCCGGGATGGGCTGGCCTTCGACGAAGGCGTAGAGGGCTTCTTTCTGCTTCTCGGTCAGGGGCTTCTCCGCCTTGGGCGGCATGACGTCGCCGGCGGTACGGTCGAGGAAGACGCGCGAGAGCAGCATGCTGCTGTCAGGCTTGCCGATGGCGAACGTCGGATTCTTGCCGCCCTTGAGCGTAGCCTCGAGGGTGTCGAGGCGCAGCTTGCCCTTCTCCTTCTTCGGGCCGTGGCACGACACGCAATGCGCGTCGAAGATCGGCTGGATGACCTTGGCGTAGTCCGCCTTCTGCGCGGCGGTCAGCGGCTTCGCCGGCTCGGCCTTCTTCGGGGTGAAGGGCGTGGCGGCCACGAGCGTGGCGGCGGAGAAGAGCAGGGCGGCGCGCATCGGGTTATTTCTTGGCGGCTTTGGTGGCCTCGAGCGCGGCCTTGGCGATGTCGTCGGGGATCGGCTTGCCCTCGATCCAGAGTCCGATGGCCTGCGTCTGTTCCTTGGTCAGCGGTTTCTCTTCCTTGGGCGGCATGAAGTCGTCGTCCTTCGGGTCGAGCGTGATGCGGGCGAACATGCCGCTCTTCTTGAGGTCGCCGGCGGTGAAGGCGGGTCCGTCCGATCCGCCTTTCTTGAGGGCCTCGAGCGAATCCATGCGGAGCTTGCCCTTCACCTTCTTGGCGCCGTGGCACGAGACGCAGTGCGCCTCGAGGATCGGGCGGACGACCTGCGTGTAGTCGTCCCGCTTCTGGCTGATGGTGACCGTGCGGTCGGCGGGGTCCTGCTTCGGCGCGGCGACCTTGTTGGGCTTGAACGGGAAGCCTTCCTCGTGGACGAGTTCGCCGCCGATGTGGGCCGCGAAGCCCATCACGCCGATCGCCACGGCCTGCGCGGCGAGGCGGACGCGGAACTCCTTGGAGAGGGCGAGGCTTGCCAGTCCGGCGAAAGCCGAGGCGGCGATGCCGCCCCAGAGGTGCAGCTGGACGGCGTCGCCCGCGAAGCCGTTGTAGTGGGCATGCAGGATGCCGCAGAAGACGGCGGTCCAGGTGCCGGCGGCCGAGAAGACGGACAGGCGTCGGACGGTCGCGGTCGCGTGCTCGTGGCGTTCGAAGAATTCGAAGAGCGGCACGACCAGGAGCACGGCCGCCGGGATGTGCAGGGCGAGGATGTGGAAGTTGCCGAGGATCGAGAGGACGGCCGGGCCGCGCATCTCGCCGTCGGCCGGCAGCGCGAGCGCGAGCGCGACCAGGAAGAGGTTGGCGCCGACGACGAGGCCGAGGGCCTGGCGGAAGGTCAGCGCGTGCAGGCGTTCTTCGATGCGGTGGAGAGGCGTCATGGGGTGGGAAAGGGGTCTGGCGTTTATGAGGTCGGGTCGGGGTGGGGTCAAACGCAAGTGACCTCGTCACGTCCGCCTGTCATTAGACACAAAAAAAGCCCGCGGGTTGCCGCGGGCTTTTGTCAGGAAGCCGTGAGGCTTACTTGGCTTCGATGAAGGACTTGAGCTTGGCGAGCTGCTCCTTGGTGAGAGCGACGCGGTCCTTCTTCTTCTTCGGGGGCATGGCGAGGTCGTCGTCAGGGTTGCTGATGCCGAGTTCGCAGCTCTTGTAGAGGGAGCTCTTGGAGATGTCGCCCCAGGTGATGCCGGCGCCGGCTTCCTTGCCGCCCTTGACGATGGTCTCGAGGGAGGTGGCGTCGAAGCCGCCCTTGGGCTTCTTGGTCTTGTCCTTGCCGTGGCAACCGACGCAGCTCTTTTCGAGGATCGGGGCGATGTCGGCCTTGAAGGCGGCTTCATGGTCGACGGCGGCGAAGGCCGAGGAGGCGGACAGGAGGGTGAGGAGGGCGAGGGTGCGCATGGGTGTGTGTTAAGGTAACACCAGAGAAAGCCGAAAGTTGCCCTCTTGGGGAGCAAAAAATGACCTACTCCCGGATCGCCCAGGCCCGGCAGGTCTCCTGCATGCGGGTCGGGACATAGGCTTCGACCCTGGTTCCTTCGGGAAGGGCCTTGGAATTGAGGATAGTGGCCCCGGCGTGCAGCTTGGAGAGCATGGCGTACTGGTCGTGGGGGATGAGTAGGGTCATATGCTCATCCCGGCTGGCGGCGCATTCCTCGAGGCGCTGGAGCAGGGCGGGGATGCCCTCGCCGGTCTTGGTGCTGACCAGCTTGGCGTCGGGGTAGGCGGCCAGGGCCTGGGCGCGTTCCACCTCGTCGCAGAGGTCGGCCTTGTTGAGCACGGTGATCACAGGACGGTCGCCGGCGCCGATCTCGGTCAGGACCTGCAAGGTCGTCTCGGCATGCTTGTCGCGCTCCGGCGAGCCGAGGTCGATGACATGGACGAGGAAGTCGGCCTGCACGGCCTCTTCGAGCGTGGCCTTGAACGCCTCGACGAGGCGGTGCGGGAGTCGGCGGACGAAGCCGACGGTGTCGGTCAGCAGCAGCGCGCGACCGGAGGGAAGGGCCAGGCGGCGCGTGGTCGGGTCGAGCGTGGCAAAGAGCTTGTTCGCGGCGAGGACTTCGGAACCGGTGAGCTTGTTGAGGAGCGACGACTTGCCGGCGTTGGTGTAGCCGACGATCGAGAAGGTCGGGAGAGGGATGCGTTTGCGCTGCTTGCGTTGGGTGGCGCGCTGGGCGACGACCTCCGCGAGGTCGCGGCGGACTTTCGCGATCTTGTCGCGGATCTTGCGCTGGTCCATCTCCAGCTGCGTCTCGCCGGCGTCGCGTTGTTGCGTGCCGCCGCCGCGCTGGCGGTCGAGGTGGGACCAGAGGCGCTTGAGGCGCGGCAGCATCTGCTGCAGCGCGGCGAGCTCGACCTGCAGCACGGCTTCGCGGGTCTTCGCGCGGGTGATGAAGATGTCCAGGATGATCTCCTGGCGGTCGATCGCGCGGAGCTTGGCGTCCTTCTCCCAGTTGCGCTGCTGCGCGGGCGTGAGCTCGTCGTCGAAGATGATCAGGCCGCATTCCTTGTCGCGGGCCAGCTGGGCGATCTCCTCCAGCTTGCCGGAACCGACGAGCGTGCGCGGGTTCTCCTCGCGCAGCTTGGCGATGATCTCGCCACGGATCTCGACGCCGACGTTGCTGACGAGCTCGTGGAGCTCATCCAGCAGCATCTGGGCTTCTTCGGGGGTGTCCTCCGGGCGTTGCAGGCCGACCAGGATCGCGCGGTTCGAGCGGGCGATGACCTCAGGGTCGAAAGGGTCGAGCGGCTTGTCTTGCTGGTCTTCGGTTTCGTCGGACACGTGGCGGAAATAAAAAGGGGAAGGGCACTCTGGCCCTTCCCCTTTCCTGAGGCAAAGCGATTTACGGCGACTTATTGGCCGAATTCCACCCAGTCGACGTTCATCAACCCGCCACCCTTCTTGGGGTTGGTCAGGACGAGGTACACGTCGTGGCGGCCGGGCGTGGGCATGAGCTTGGCCTTGTTCTCCATGAACTTGCCCCAGTCGCCCGTGTAGGCGATGTCGACGGTCGCGACGAGGGGGCCGGTCGGGGAGTCCAGGCGGACCTCGATCTGGCTGCCCTTGGCGCCGCCGCCCGCGGAAGCGCTGATCTTGACGTTCTTGGTGTCGGCGAGGTTCAGGCCGGCGAACATGATCGTGGTGCCGTGGTTCGTGGAGCCGACGGCCTTGGAGGTCTTCTTGGCATTGGTGACCTCGCCTGATTCGGCTTCTAGGCGACGATGGCGCAGCGAGACGGAGGCCTTGCCCGAGAGCGGGCCGGCCGCGCCGGCACCGAGGTCGGTGTAGACGGCTTCGATGACCAACGAGCCCGGCTTATTATCCTTCGGGGCGGTCAGCTGGCCTTCGAGGCCGCGCGCGAGGGTCGGTCCTCCCTTGCCCTTCTCGAGGCCGAGGATCCAGCGGAGCATGATGGCGACTTCGTCTTCCGTGTGCTGCGGGTGGGCGAGCATCGGGACCTGGCCCCAGACGCCGCTGCCGCCGAGGCGGACCTTCTTGTTGAGCAGTTCATCCGCGCCGGCCTGCTTGCGGTACTTGTCGGCGATGGCCAGGAAGGCCGGACCGACGAGCTGGGTCTCGATGGCGTGACAGTTGAAGCAGTCGCTCTGGCGCATCGAGGCCAGGCCGGGGTCGACCGCGGCCGCGCGGCCGTCGGCGGGCAGGAAGGCGGAGGTCACGAGCGTGCGCGCGCCGAACTCGGCGGGCTTGGCATCGGAGGAGCCGTCTTCGGCGTCCTGCACGGCCACCTTATAAGTCAGGGGCTTGCCGGGCGTGAAGAAGTCGCCGTCCTGCGGGGCGAGGAAACGGACGACGGGCACGGTGTTGCCGACGACGACAGGAGTCGAGCGCGTGACGACGCCCCCTTGGCCGTCGTTGACGGTGAGCTCGATGTTGTAGTTGCCGGGCGTCTCGAGCGTCACGGCCAGTTCTTCGCCTTCGCCGAGCTTCTTGTCGCCGGGCTGGAGTTTCCAGGCGTAGCTGAGTTTGCCGCCATCGAGGTCGCGCGAGCCTTTCGCGGAGAGCGTGGTCTTGAGCGGAGCGGGGCCGGCCGGCGTGGAGACGGCGAGCTTGGCGATCGGCTGGAGGTTGCCGCGGACGTAGGAGATCTTCAGCAGCGCGGAGTCAGGGTTGGCGCCCCAGGTCTCGCCGTAGTCGAGCAGGTAGAGGCAGCCGTCGGGGCCGAAGGTCGCGTCGACCGGGCGGCGGATGATCGTCGCGCCGTTGTCGATGAGGGCCTTCTGCTTCTTGCGCTGCTCGTCGGTGTTCGCGGTCACGAACGTCGTCGGCGCGAAGGACTCGAGGCCTTGGAGGTCGGAGTTCGCGTCGAGACGGGCCCACTTGATGAACGGGCGCTGCCAATCCCAGAACAGCAGGGAGCGGTCGAAGTGCTTCGGGAAGCCGTTGGTCTTCTCGAACGATTCCTGCCAGTAGAAGACCGGGCCGGCGCACGCGGTGCGGCCGCCTTCGCCGAGTTCCGGCCACTCTTCGGAGACCGCGTAAGGCCAGTAGATCATGGCCGGGACGGCAGGGGGGAGGTCGACGAGGCCGGTGTTGTTGCGGCTCTTGTTCACCGGATGGGCCGGGTCGAACATCTTGCCCGCGACCTTGGTCTCGTAGTCGTACTCGGCGTAGGGGAAATTCTTGCCCACGAAGAAGGGGTAGCCGAAGTTGCCGGCCTTCTTCGCCTGGTTGATCTCATCGTAGCCGCGCGAGCCGCGTGGGCCGTCGTTGCGGGCGTCGGGACCGACTTCGCCCCAGTAGACGTAGCCCGTCTTCGGGTCGATGTTCATGCGCCACGGATTGCGACAGCCCATGACGAAGATCTCCGGACGCGTCTTGGGCGTGCCGGGCTTGAAGAGGTTACCCTCGGGGATGCTGTACGTCGCGTCGGGGTTCAGGCGGATGCGGCTGATCTTGCCGACGAGGTTGTTGCTGTTGCCCGAAGTGCGTTCGCCATCCCAAGGCTCCTTGCCCGGGCGCTGGTCGAGCGGCGCGTAGCCCTGGCTGTCGCCGAAGGGGCTGGTGTTGTCGCCCGCCGTGAAATACAGGCAGCCGTCGGGGCCGAACTTGATCGAGGCGCCGTGGTGGCAGCACTGCAGGCGCTGTTCTTCGTACTTCAGGATGACCTTCTCGCTGCCGGCTACGATCTTGTCGTCCTTCACGTCGAAGCGTGACAGGTACTGGCCTTCGAAGCCGACGGGCGAGTAGAGGAAGTAGATCCAGTGGTTCTCGGCGAACTTCGGGTCGAGGGCGAAGGCGAGGAATCCGTTCTCCAGCGTCTTGAAGACCTCGATCTCGGTGACGAGCGTGACGTGCTTGGTCTTCGGGTCGTAGATCTTCAGCGCGCCGAGGTACTCGTTGAACCAGATGCGGCCGTCGGGGCCGAACTCGAGGTGCATCGGCTGCGGCAGTCCGGTGAGCAAGGTCTCGGTCTGGAAGCGGATATCCTCGGGCGCGGCGTCGGCGGCACGGGCGGCCGGCGCGGAAGCCAGCAGGGCGGCGCCGAGGAGGGAAAGAAGGCGGACGGGGGTGGAAGCCATGGGGAGGTGACCTTGAGGAGTGGGTGGGGTTCCCGCAGGGTTGGGGAAAAATCTCCAAGGGCAAGCGGGGAGCGGATAAGGGGTAGGGGTAGGTAGGTGTGGAAAACAAAACGTCCGCCATGTGGCGGACGTCGTAAGGAGGCTTGGTCGGCGGTCAGATCAGCCCGAGCTGCATCTTGCCATCCTCTGAGATCATGGTCTGGGTCCACGGCGGGTCCCAGACGATGTCGACGCGGGCCTGGTTGATGCCAGGGACGCCGAGCACGCGATTGCGGGCGTCTTCGGCGATGACAGGGCCCATGCCGCAACCGGGAGCGGTGAGCGTCATGGCGACGACCACACTGTGGCGGTCGGGCGAATTGTCCAGGGGTTCGACCTTGAGCGAGTACACCAGGCCGAGGTCGACGATGTTCACGGGGATTTCCGGATCGAAGACCTTCTTGAGGCTTTCCCAGACGGCTTCGTCGGAGGGCTTGCCGGTGTGTCCCGGGTGTTCGGCGGTGCCGACCGAGCCGTAGGCGTCGGTCTTGCCTTCGTTCTCGCTGGAGTCGGAGGGGATCTGTTCTCCGAGGGCGTCGGCATCCGAGCCCTTGATGCGGAACATGCCGGTGTCGCAGACGACGGTGAAGTTGCCGCCGAGGCGATGGGTGATGGTGACCTTGGTGCCCGCGGGGAGCACGGCGGGTTCGCCGGCGGGGATCACGGTGGCCTGCACGTCGCGCGCGAGGACGCGGTCGTGGGGGCTGGGCGTGTGGCGCTGGCCGGTGGTGTCGTCGCTCATGATCAGGCTTGGTGGAATTTGAGGCGCAGCATCTCGCGCACCGCGGCGGCGGCTTCTTCGTGGCCGACCTTGGCGAGGACTTCCTCGAGGAAGCCCTGCGCGAGCAGTTCCTGGGCGACGGCGAGCGGGATGCCGCGGGCGCGCAGGTAGAAGAGCTCGGCGGGGTCGATCTGGCCGGTCGTCGCGCCGTGCGAACACTTCACGTCGTTGGCTTCGATCTCGAGGCCGGGCAGGGAATCCGCTTCGGCGTCCGGCGAGAGCAGGAGGTTGCGGTTCGTCTGGTAGGCGTCGGTGCGCTGGGCGTCCGGGGCGACCTTGATGAGGCCCGAGAAGATCGTGCGCGCCTTGCCGAGCAGGGCGTTCTTGAAGAGCAGGTCGGACTTCGCGTGGCCGGCGGCGTGGACCTGCAGCGTGCGCTGGTCGAACTCCTGTTCGCCCGAGGCGACCGAGATGCCGTAGAGGCTGACGTCGGCCCCCGGGCCGTCGATGCGGACGGTGTTCTCGAGGCGCGCGCGGCGGGAGCCGACGGCCGCGTTGACGGAACTGATGACCGCGTCGCGTCCGCCGCAGGTGTTGTCGATCTGGAAGGACTGCGTGGCGGAGCCCCAGGCCTGCACGGCGAGGCGGCGCACCTGCGAGCCCGTGCCGGCGTGGATGTCGACGGCCGAGATCGCGAGGGCGCGCTGGTCGGCCTTGGCGGAGAGGTGGAAGTCGTGGATGTCGGCCGTGGCGCGCTCGCCGGCGATGATCAGCGCGTGCGGGAAGACCGCGACGCCGTCGGTGAGCGTCCAGGTGACCGAGACGAACGGCTGCTTCACTTCGACTCCCTTGGGGACGTGAAGGACGTAGCCGGCGCGGAGCCAGGCGCGGTGCAGGGCGGCGAACTTGTCGCCGCCGAGGAGGACCGGGTGCTTCAGGAGGTGTTCCTGGAGCAGGGCAGGGCGGGCGCGGACGGCGTCCTCGAGGGATTCGAAGACCACGCCCTGGGCGACGAGCTCGGCGGAGAGCGTCGGCTTCAGCACGCAGTGGCCGTCGACGTGGACGATGAGGCCGGCGGCGTCGGAGATCAGGCGCGAACGCGCGATGAGGTCGGCGGCCTGCGCGGGCGTCGGGGCCGGCGCAGGGGCGTAGCCGTCGAGCGAGAGCGTGCGGGCGTCGGAGAAGCGCCACTTCTCGTTGTCGCGCGTGGGCATCGGCAGCGACTGGAAGGCGTGCCAGCCCTGCTGGCGGAGGACGGCGAACCAGTCCTGCGCGCGGAAGGCGGCGGTCTCGGCGGACTGCAGGGCGACGTCGAGGACGCCGGCGGGGACGGAGGCGACGGCGCTCATCCGACGGACCCTTCCATCTGCAGTTCGATGAGGCGCTTCAGCTCGACGGAGTATTCCATCGGGAATTCCTTCACCAGGTCGTTGACGAAGCCGTTCACGGCGAGGGACATCGCTTCGCCTTCGGACAGGCCGCGCTGCATCATGTAGAAGATCTGCTCGGCCGAGACCTTGGAGACGCTCGCCTCGTGCTGGACCGAGTTCTTGCGGCCGCGCACCGAGATCGCCGGGTAGGTGTCGGTGCGGCTGTGCTCGTTGATGAGCAAGGCGTCGCACTCGGTGTTGTTGCGGCAGTTCGCGAGGGTCTTCGGGATGTGGACCAGGCCGCGGTAGGTCGAGCGGCCTTCGCCGACGGAGATCGACTTCGCGATGATGTTCGAGGTCGTGTCATCGGCCGCGTGGATCATCTTGGCGCCGGTGTCCTGGTGCTGGCCGTCGTTGGCCAGGGCGATGGAGAGGACCTCTCCGCGGGCGCGCTTGCCGCGCAGGACCACGCCGGGGTACTTCATCGTGAGACGGGAGCCGATGTTGCAGTCGATCCAGCGGACTTCGGCGTCTTCCTCGGCCACGCCGCGCTTCGTCACGAGGTTGAAGACGTTGGCGGACCAGTTCTGGACGGTGATGTACTGGATCTTCGCGCCCTTGAGGGCGACCAGCTCGACGACCGCGGAGTGCAGGGTGGCCGTCTCGAACTTGGGGGCCGTGCAGCCTTCCATGTAGGTGACTTCCGAGCCTTCGTCGGCGATGATGAGCGTGCGCTCGAACTGGCCGAAGTTCTCGGCGTTGATGCGGAAGTAGGCCTGCAGCGGCTGGGCCACCTTCACGCCTTTGGGGATGTAGATGAACGAGCCGCCGGAGAAGACCGCGGAGTTGAGGGCGGCGAACTTGTTGTCGCCCGCCGGGATGACCTTGCCGAACCACTTGCGGAAGATCTCCGGGTGGTCGCGCAGGCCTTCGGTCGGGCCGCAGAAGATGACGCCTAGCTTCTCGAGCTCTTCCTTCATGCGCGAGTAGACCGCTTCGGAGTCGAACTGGGCCTCGACGCCGGCCAGGAACTTGCGTTCGGACTCCGGGATGCCGAGGCGTTCGAAGGTCTGCTTCACGTCGTCGGGGACTTCTTCCCACGTGCGGACGGGCTTCTGCCCCTTGGAGAGGTAGTAGCGGATGTCCTCGAACTTGATGTTCTCGAGGTCGGCCGTGGCCCAATGCGTCGGCATCGGCTGGTCCTGGAAGATCTTGAGGGACTTCTGGCGGAACTCGCGGATCCACTCCTCCTCGCCCTTGACCTTGGCGATATAGTCGATGGTCGCGGGAGTGAGGCCCACGCCGGCGTCGAAGGCGTAGTTCTCCTCGTACTTGAAGTCGCCCTTGGAGCGATCGACTTCGATCGCTTCGCGCTGGGCGAGGTTGTCGTCGATTTCGGCCATCTGGTTCAGGCTTTGGCGAGGTCCTTCTTCACCCAATCGTAGCCCTTCTCCTCGAGTTCGAGGGCGAGCTCCTTGCCGCCGCTGTGGACGATGCGGCCGTCCCACATGATGTGGACGCGGTCGGGGACGATGTAGTCGAGGAGGCGCTGGTAGTGGGTGATGACGAGGAAGCCGGCGTCCGGTCCGCGCATGGCGTTGACGCCTTCGGAGACGATGCGGAGCGCGTCGATGTCGAGGCCGGAGTCGGTCTCGTCGAGGACGGCGTACTTCGGCTTGAGCATCATGAGCTGGAGGATCTCGCAGCGCTTCTTCTCGCCGCCGGAGAAGCCTTCGTTGACGAAGCGCGAGGTGAACTTCCGGTCCATCTTGAGGGCGTCCATCTTGGCGTAGAGCTCGGCGTAGTAGGCCTTGGCGTCGAAGGGCGCGCCCTTGGCCTGGCGGGCGACGAGCGCGGCGCGGATGAAGTTGGCGATGGTGACGCCGGGGATCTCGCTCGGGTACTGGAACGCGAGGAAGAGGCCGGCGCGGGCGATGACGTCAGGCTCGAGGCCGATGATCTGCTCGCCGTCGACGAAGGCTTCGCCCGACTGGACGGTGTAGTCGGGGTGGCCGGCGAGGACCTTGGAGAGCGTGCTCTTGCCGGTGCCGTTGGGCCCCATGATGGCGTGCACTTCGCCTTTCGGGACCGTGAGGGAGAAATCCTTCAGGATCGGGCGGTCGCCGATGGAGGCGTTGAGGTTCTTGATGACGAGCGAGTCGGGCATGGCGGAAAGGGATTAGTTGGAATGGGTGTCCTTGGCCTGGGCGCGGCCGTGGAAGCTGATCTCGATGACTTCGGAATCGAAGCCGGGCGGGAGGATCGAACGGAGGCTCTTCAGGACTTCGGGCGGGAGTTCGATGTCGTGGACGCGGCCGGTGTCCTTGTCGCGGAAGTGCGCGTGCGGGGCCAGGTTGGGGCAGTAGCGGGTGGACTCGCGCTCGTGGTTGACCTGACGGACCAGGCCGCAGCCGACGAAGGTCTCGAGGCAGTTGTAGACCGTGGCGAGGGAGAGGCCGGGCATGACCTCGCGGGCGCGGGTGAAGACCTCGTCGACCGTGGGGTGATCGCGCTCGGCGAGGAGGACGGTGAAGACGGCCTCGCGTTGGGGGGTGACCTTCTGGCCGCTCTTGATGAGGGCTTCCTGGAGGTGCTCCTTGTCCTGTTCGGTGAGATTTCGAATCATTCTAAACGCCTAATCAGTTAGAATGAGTCTAATCCGCAAGAAGAAATCGGTTAAAAGTAGGGGAAGGGGGGGCGGTTAGGGGTTTTGGGGTCTTAAGGCGGTCTTCCCCTGAAGGTCCGAACCTTTTAAGCCTACCCCTAGTCTATACCGTATGCTCTCCCTGCTCCTCTCTTTCGGTCTCTTCGCTGCCGACGCCCCGGTTGGTTCGACTTGGGCGCCCCATTCGATGGACCGCCCCCGTCCGCCGGTCGTCCAGCCGGCTGGTCCGGCCGCCATGCCCTCCGATGCCCATGCTCTCTTGGGCGCGGATCTCTCTAACTGGCGCAGCGATCCGGAGAAAGGCAGCAAGGAGCCTTTGCCGGCGAAATGGCAGTACGCCGACGGCGTGCTCACGGTGGTCCCGCGCTCGGGTTACCTGCGCTGCCAGGAGGTCATCAAGGGCGACTTCCAGCTGCACCTCGAATGGGCGACGCCGGCCGAAGTCCATGGCAACGGCCAAGGCCGCGGCAATAGCGGCGTGTTCCTCACCGGCTTTCCTGAGCTCCAGGTCCTCGATTCGTATCAGAACGACACCTACCCCGACGGATCGGCGAGCGCCTTCTACGGCAAGTATCCGCCTTACGTGAACGCTTCGCGCGGTCCCGGCGAATGGCAGACCTACGATATCTTCGTCGAGCGAGCCCAGCTCGTCGGCGGCAAGCCGGTCCGCAAGGCCCGCATCACGGTCGTCCACAACGGCGTGCTTACGCAGCATGCGCGCGAGTTCGACGGCAACGTCCAGGAAGGCACGCTTTCCCTTCAGGATCACCTGAATCCGATGCGCTTCCGTAATATCTGGGTGCGCAACCTGAACACGGACGAAGCCCGCAGCACGCCGCCACCGGCCAAGAAGTGATCCTCAGTTGAGGCCGCGGGCGTCGGCATCGCCGCCTTGTTCGTCCAGCTTGCGCTGGGCGTCGAGGCGGGCTAGCTCGTCGGCCACGGCCTTGATGCGCTGGTCCTGCGAAAGGCATTCGAGCAGGGTGCGCCGCGTGTCGGCGTCGGCCACGAGGTGGCCGGCGGCGGCGTCGGCCAGCGCACCGGGCTGATTCGCGAGTCCGCGCAGGCGCTGCATGAGGGGCGCGGCTTCTTCGCCGAGCTCGCTCACGATGTTCTCGGCGAAGGCGAGCACGCGGGCGATATCCCGCGTGCTGCCGAGGAGGTCGCTCGAAGCCTCGTCGACGACCGGGGCGATCTCGAGCTGCGGATACGGTGTCTTGCGCTTCACCTTGATGACGCGGGCGCGGCGCAGGCCTTCGAGGATGATATGCGACGTGCCGTCCTCCAGCTCGACGTGGCCGACGATCCGGCCGACGCACGTGAAGGGGCAGGGCGGTTCGTCGTTCTCCGGCGAGAGGCTTTCCTCATCCAGCTGCGAGATCGCGAACATGCGGCTGCCCGCGAGGGTCTCCTTGAGCATCTTGCGGTAGCGCGGCTCGAAGATGCGCAGCGGCAGCAGCTGCTGCGGCAGGAAGACGCAGTTGCCCAAGGTCATGACAGGGACGACGACGGTGGGAACCATGTCACCCATGCTGCCTAAAAACCTCGCCGCCGCAAGCAGGGCGGCCAGTTAGCCTTACTTGGCCTTGGGCTTGTTGGCGACGACCGGGAAGATCGGGCTGTCGTAGCTGGCGAGGTCGGCCGGCTTGGCCGCGCCCGCGCGTTTGAACGTGCCGAGCCAGGTCGGATTGAACGGGCCGACGAGGTCGATGTTGAGGTCGGGCTTGATCGTGGCTTCGAGGCCGGTGGTCCAGAAGCAGGCGTTCACGAGCATGCGGCGGAAGCCGGCGTTGGCGAGGTCGCCGGAGGCGCCGTAGGTCGAGGCGAACACGCGGCCTTCCTTGCCGGAGGCGGACTTGTAGGTGCGCACCCAGGCGCCGGGCATGGGCTTCTTGGCGGCGTCGACGGGAGAATCAGGCGTCATGCCGGTGAGCGGCTGGGCCATGGCGAGGATGGTGCTGCCTTCGATCGGGGCGGCGTTGTACGCGCCGATCTCGGCCCAGGCGTCCTTCACGCCGCGGAGGACGGGGTGCGCGGACTGTTCGGCGACGACGTCGAGGCGGGTGCTCGACTTATGGTTCGGACCGTAGTGGCCGACCCAGGTCTCGCCGAGGATCTGGCGACCGAAGCCGCCCTTGTAGTCTTCGCCTTTGTAATCGAAGGAATATCTGTAGAGCGGGCTGTCCTTGGGGTAGCGGAAGCCGTGCGTGGCGGTGCGCAGGCCGATGACGGCGCCGCCGCGGCCGACGTAATCCAGGATGGGCTGCATCTGCTCGGCGGGGATGGACTGGAAGCGGGTGAAGATCACCAGCAGGTCGGCGTCCTTGAGCGCCTCGGTGCCGGGGATGTTGCTCGGGTTGCCCTGCGCGATGTTGCCGGTCTTGGGGTCGATGCCGAACAGCACCGTGCAGCTGAAGCCGTGGTGCTTGGCTAGGATGCGCGCGAGCTGCGGCAGGGCTTCCTCGGACTTGTACTCGTGGTCGTTGGCGATGAGCACGACCTTCTTGCCTTTGCCGGCGCCGTCGGCGCCGACGTAGGTGAGCGGGGCGTCGGCCGCCCGGACGGCGAGGCTGAGCAGGGCGAGGCAGAGGAGGGCGAGGGGGCGCATGTGGTCTTGTATTCTCTTATGTCCTGATGGGTCAATCCCACTCGGGGCCGAGGGGAATGGGGTTGAGGGGCCGGCGAGCGAAGGCAGGATCGGCGCATGAAGCTGCTTGTCTGGTCCGCGTTGCTGCCGTTCGCCCTCGGCGCGGCCGAGGTGAAGGAGGTCGACGTCTGCGTCTACGGCGCCACGCCCTCCGGCCTCATGGCCGCGGCCGCGGCGAAGCGGGCCGGCCGCACGGTGGTGGTCGTCGAACCGTCCCGCTGGGTCGGCGGCATCTTGGGCGCCGGTATCAAGCCCTTGGAAGACTGCCCGAATCCGGCGGCGACGGGCGGGATGACGAAGCCGTTGCTGACGACGCTCGGCAACTCCCCCGAGATCATCCGGGCTTCTTTCGAGCAGCTGCTGAAGGACCGCGGCATCGATGTCGTCCGCGAGCTGCGCGTCGGCGCGGTCGAGAAGTCCGGCGCCAGGATCCTGTCGGCGTCCTTCGACTACGCCCCTTTCGACGCCTTGGGCTGCCCGCCCGCGGTCGCCACCGAAGTCGGACGACTCCGCGTGAAGGCCAAGGTGTTCATCGACGCGGGCTATGAAGGCGACCTGATGGCCCGCGCGGGCGTGCCGTATCGGGTCTCGCGCGAATCGACCCAAGAATATGGCGAGGAAGCCGCCGGCGTCCGCGAGCCGGTCGAGCTCACGCCGATCGATCCTTACGTGAAAGCGGGCGATGCCGCCAGCGGCCTGCTACCGGGTGTCACGGATCGCTTCGCCGAAACCGTCGGCTCGGCCGACCCCCGTATCCAGGCCTATAATTACCGTTACTATGTCACGTCCGATCCGGCCCGCCGCGCACCGCTCACGCCGCCGGCCGGCTATGACGCCAAGGATTACGAACTCGTGGGGCGTTACGTCGAATACCTGAAGGCGACTTACGCCGATCCGGCTGAGCTGAAGAAGCGTCTCACCCGTATCTTCCCCGGCTGGATGAACGCAGGGGAATATAACTACCATCGCAATTCGCTCATCACGATGGCCCCGGTGGGCATCAGTTATCTCTACGCGGATGGCGACTATGCGGCGAAGGCGAAGGTCTGGAAGGCCCACCAGGATTACCTCCGCGGCTTGCATCACTTCATGAGCACCGATGCGCGCGTGCCCGCGGATTTCCGGCAGGAGACCGCGGCGCTCGGCCTCGACCTCCCGCGTCATCCCGACACGGCAGGCTGGCCAGGTCAGCTCTATGTGCGCCTTACGCGCCGGCTGCAGGGCCGTTATGTGATCAACGCGGCCGACGTCTATAATCGCACGCAGGTCGACGACCCCGTGGCGCTGGCCCAATACGGCATCGATACCTATCCGTCCCGGCGCGTCGTGGTCGAGAAGGACGGCCAGACCTTCGTCGGCCTGGAAGGGTGGATGTTCGTCGGCGGCGCCCATGGGCCGACCCGCACGCCATACCCGATCCCGTATCGCGCGCTTACGCCGACCGAGCCCGCGGCGTCCAACCTCCTGGTCTCCGTCTGCTTCTCGGCATCCTTCCTCGGCTATGCCTCCGCGCGCATGGAGCCCACGTTCATGATGTGCGGCGAGGCCGCCGGCATCGCCGCGGACGAAGCCATCGCCGCCGACGTCCCCGTGCAACGCATCGATCCGGTCGCCTACGTCCAGGCCTTGCAGGCGGCGGGCATGCTCACCCGCTGGGACGAATCGCTGCGTCCCGCCGCGGCGAAGGCGGAGGCCAAGAACGTCGTCCAAGCTTTCTTCGCCGAGGCCGACGATAACCATGACGGCAAGGTCTCGCGCCCGGAATGGGAAGCGCACAAGCCCGGCTGGGAATGGCTCTTCCCCAAGATCGACCTGAATTCGGACGGCCAGATCGACGCCGCCGAATACGAGGCCTTCCAACGCTACAAGGAAGCGCACAAGGACTGGCGGGAGTTGCTCAGACGATGACCGGGTCGAGGACAGAGGGCTGAATCGAGGACTAGTTTGTTCTGCTTTCTGTCATCGATGCAGTCCTCTGCCCTCGATGCAGCACTCGCTCGCCTGTCGAGCTCACTGCCACTGGTCCAGGAACAACTTCTTCGGGTCCGGGCTGTCGGATTCCGCGACGTAGACCGCCATGCGCAGCGATGGCAGGAAATGCGCCGGGAGCTTGGCCTTGTTACGGGCCGCGATCTCGGTGAGCAGCGATTCGGGCGAACGGCCGGCTAGCTGGTCGACGCGGTAGTAGCCGGCGTCGAGCAGCTCGCGGGCGACGTCGACCGGGAAGCGCGAGATGCGCATGAACGGACTGCACACGGCCTCCCGACGTCGTTCGGCCGCGCGCTGTCGTTCCGCCTCGTCCACGGTCAGAGTCGGGCGAGGATGGCCGCGCCCATGGCCTTGGTGCCCACGGCCTTGCCGCCGCCGGCGATGTCCGCGGTGCGGATGCCTTCGGCGATGGTCTTCTCGACCGCGAGCTCGATGGCCTTGGCTTCGGCTTCGAGGCCGAAGGAGTGGCGGAGCATCAGGGCTGCGGAGAGGATCTGGGCGCACGGGTTGGCCTTGTCCTGGCCGGCGATGTCCGGAGCGGTGCCGCCGGAGGGCTCGTAGAGGCCGTAGCCGTAGCCATGGCGGTTGCGGTTCGCGCCGAGGGAGGCGGAGGCCATCATGCCGAGGGAACCGCAGATGACGGCCATCTCGTCGGACAGGATGTCGCCGAACATGTTCTCGGTGAGCAGGACGTCGAACTGCGACGGCTTGAGGACGAGCTGCATCGCGGCGTTGTCGATGTACATCACGGCGAGGGTGATGTCCGGGGCGGTGGCCTTGAGGCGTTCGGCGACGACCTTGCGCCAGAGCACGGAGGTCTGGAGGACGTTGGCCTTGTCGACGAGGGTGATGTGCTTGCGACGGGCGCGCGCGGTGGCGACGGCGACGTCGGTGATGCGTTCGATCTCCGACTTGCGGTAGACCATGGTGTCGATGGCCTCGATGTCGCCGCCTTCGATCTCCTTGGTGGACTTCGGTCCGAAGTAGAGGCCGCCGGTGAGCTCGCGGATGCAGACCATGTCGACGCCGTTCGGGATGCGGTCCGGACGGATCGGGGAGGTGTCGATGAGGTTCTTCAGCAGCAGGCCCGGGCGGACGTTGGCGTAGAGCGTGAAGTGCTTGCGGAGGGGCAGGAGGGAGGCGCGCTCGGGCTGTTCGGCCGGAGGGAGCTTCTCCCACTTCGGGCCGCCGACGGAGCCGAAGAG
>CAIWNE010000049.1 GCA_903913915.1 uncultured Opitutia bacterium | reverse complement strand
GAGGCGGCGAAGGCGTGGTCGACCCAATCCGCGCGAGGGGAGTGGATCTGTTCCTTCTTGATCTTCGGGTTGTTGAACCCGAGGAGGTTTTCGGCTTCGGCGCCGAGGTGCTTTTGGATTTCGCTGTAGTGGCTCATGGTGCTTGGGAAGTGGGTGTCATGTTCGTCGAACAGACCACCCCAAAAGGGGGAGTCCTGGGGCGGGCTTCAAGCCATAATTCAAAAACCGCCGTAAAAGCCCCGGAGGACGGCGCACCTTGTCCGAAAAACGGCGAGAGAGCCTTAAATCTGCCAGTCCTCTCCGGAGGCCGAAGCCGGCTTCGGAAGGTCAGGGTGCGGCGCCGTCACGATGCGAAGGACCGCCTGCCCCCCGCCGGCCAGCTCGCGTGCACGGCGGACCGCCTTGGCCAGGGCGAGGTTCGGGTTGGCTTCGTCGAACGGGAAGACGTTTTCCTTGCCGACGGCTTGGTCGAGGCCGGCGTTGACGATGATCTTCATCGTGTCGGCCTTCGCTTCGCAGAGGATGAGGTGGCGTCCGTCGGACTTCAGCGTGTCGGCGAGGTCGCGGAGCAGCAGCACGCCGTTGGCGTCGAGGTAGAGCGCTTCGCGGAACTTCAGGACCAGCACCTTAAGGTTCGGGTCGGCCGAGGCGCGGCGCAGGTGTTCGTGGAAGGCCTGGGTGGCCCCGAAGTGGAGGCTGCCTTCGACGTGCAGGATCGAGATCCCGGTGGAGGCCTGTCCTTTCGGCCGTTCGCGGAGTTCGCCCGTATCGGAGAAGTCGTACTCTACGACGTCGGGCGTCGAGGTCTGTTTCAGGTAGAAGGCGACCGCGACCGTCGTGCCGAGGAAGATCGCGACGTCGAGCGGGGCGAGGAGGGCCGTGGCGAAGGTCGCGAGGAAGACCGTGCGATCCTGGAAGCCCGATTTCAGGATCAGCTTGATGGCGGAGAAGTTCGCGAGCTCGATCTCGGCGAGGATGACCAGGATCGCGAGCGTCGAGAGCGGGACGACGGCGACGGCGGGGCGGGCGAGGAAAAGGGCGCCGAGGATGAAGCCGCCGCAGAGCAGCGAGGCCATCGCCGTGCGGGCGCCGCTGGCGACGTTGAGGGCGGAGCGGCTGATCGAACCGGAGGCCGCCATGCCGCCCGTGAGGGCACAGGCGAGGTTGGCCATGCCCAGGCCGTAGACTTCCTGGTGCAGGTCGGAGGGGCGACCGGTCTTGAGCGCCGAGGCGCGGGCGTTGGCCGTACCTTCGATGACGATGAGCACCGCGAGCGCGAGCGCCGGCGAGAAGAGCGTCGAGAGCGTGCGGCCGGAGAAGTCCGGCAGGTGCAGCGCCGAGCCGGCTTGGGCGGCCTGGCCGACGTAGGCCACGAGGTCGCCATGTCCGCCTTGGTTATGCGCGACGTTCTGGGCGAGGATCGCGCCGAATGTCGCGACCGCCACCGATCCGAGGATGGCTTTGCCGGCGCCGTATTTCGGGCGGAGGATGAAATAGGCGATGCCCGTGATGATCGTCAGGCCGAGCTCGGGGTTGATCAGCGTGCGGCCCATCCTGCAGGCGTGCCAGAGCACTTCCGGAAGCGTCTCTCCGGCATGGTCGCCCGGCATGCCGAGGGCGACGGGCAGCTGCAGGGCGATGACGCGGAGGGCGGCCGCGGCGATATAGGCCGAGATCACCGTGCGCGGGACGAAGTCGGCGAAGCCGCTGAGGCGGAGCCACGAGGCGAGCAGCAGGAACAGGCCCGTCATCAGCACCAGCGTCGGCAGGGCGGAGGCGCGGAGTTCCGGGTTGATGGCGCCGAGCGTGGCGAAGGAGCCGAGCAGCAAGGCGGCGGACGCGTTGGTCGGGCCGGCGGAGAGGTTCGCGGATCCGCTGAAGAGGGGCGCGATCGCGGCGGCGACGCCGCAGCCGACGAGCCCGCACCAGATCGGCAGGCCGGCCTTCATCGCGAAGGCCATCGACATCGGGAAGGCCAGCAGGGCGACGTTCAGCCCGGCGAGCGCGTCGGCCTTCAACGTCGGGCTGTCCATCGAACGGATGACGCCGCCGAACGGGAAGAACTTCGGGCGGGGCAACGCGGCGAGCTGGCTGCCGAAGGCGCGCAGGGCGGAGAAGAAACTGAGTAAGCCGCGGAGCACGCCCCTTTTGTTGCGGGTCGGCGGCGGACGTTCAACCGATTTCGTCGCTCAGTCGATGGCTTCGGGGCAGAGCTGCGATATCAGCGACTGCTGGAGCAGGCCGAAGCAGACGTAGCAGGCGAGGGCGTGGCGCTTCTCGGTCGGCAAGGATTCGTCGTCGAGTTCATCGCTGCTTTCCAGCTGGGCGTCGGTGATGTCCGCGAAGACCAGGTCGCGCAGGGCGAGGCGGACGGCGGAGAGGGCGCGGAGGAAGGCGTGGGCCTGGCCTTCGTTCTTGAGGATGATCACGGCTGGTTCTCCCTTGGCGCCGGCGAAGGCCGCGGCCAGCAGGCGGGCTTCTTCGGAAGCCTGGGCCGACAGCGTCTCGACCCAGAAGCCGGCGATCTCCTCGTCGTTGCCGGGGACGTTGGCGCGGTTGACCGAGACGCGGGCGGCGGCGGGCGCGATGAGGCGGAGCAGGTCGGTGAGGACCGTGCGGGCTTCCTGCGTCATGCTCAGGCGCAGTTCAGCCATCTTTCTCAAGGAGGGAGTTGAGGTGCCACTGCTGGAGCTCGAGCGCAAGCATCTCGGCGCGCTCGCGGTCGCCGGTCCAGACGGTGGCGCGCCCTTCGACGTGGATCGCCTGCATGAGCCTCTTGGCCTCGGAGGCGCCGATGCGGAGGACGCTCATGAAGGCCACGACGACGTAGGCCTGGTAGTTGATCGGGTCGTTCAGCACGACGACGTTCCACTTGGGCGCCGCCGAGACCAGCGACTCAGTCTTGATCTCGGGTTTGAGTTTCGGCTTGGCCATCAGCGCTCAGGTCTGTCCTAGACTGTAGCGTCTCGCGGAGCTTCCGCAAGCCGTCGATGAGCTCATCGGTCCGCGCTCGGGCCGAGGTCTCGGTCGGCTGCCGTTCGATCTGGTTGGCCAGGCGGGCGAGGCCGCCGCAGGCCATGAGGGAGAGCATGCCTTTGGCGCCGTGGGCTTCGCGGCCGAGGGCGTCCGGTTCGGACGAATCGCGGGCGGCGCCGAGGCGGGCGATGATCTCGTCGGCATGACGGAGGAAGGCCCGGGCGGCGGCGCGGAGGTCTTCGGCGTCTTCGGACTCGGCGGCCTCGAGATTGGAGGCGAATTCGTCGTCCCGCACCCGGCCCAAGGCGGCCTCCTGGCTGGCTGCGAGGAGTTCGAGCTTTTCGAGCAATTCGGCTCCGCGGACCGGCTTGGCGAGGTAGGCGTCGAAGCCGGCGGCCTCGCAACGGGCGCGATCCAGTTCCTGGGTCATGGCGGTGAGGGCGAGGAGCGACGTGCGGCGACGTCCGCGGGCCTGTTCTTCGGCCCGGATGGCGGCAGCGACCGAGAGCCCGTCCATGATCGGCATCTGGATGTCCAGGATCGCGACGTCGAATTCCTTGGTGCGCCAAAGGTCGAGGGCGGCGGAGCCGTCGACCGTGGCGCTCACGTCGTGCCCTGCGCGACGAAGGCGGGCGCTGGCGACCTCGCGGTTGACCTCGTTGTCTTCGGCGAGGAGGACCCGTAGGCTGCGGGAGGCGCGAGGCGAACCTTGGTTCGGCTCGTGTTCGTCGCGGACCGGCGCCTCGGTGCTGAAGCGGGTCCACAGCGCCGTGAGCGTGACCGGACGGAAGAGTTGGGCCTGGCTGCGGAACTCGACCTCGGAGGAGGTCACCAGGATGATCTGTTCGCGGGGGAAGGCGGGGAGGCGGGGGCTGACGTCTTCAGGGAGGTCGATGATCGCCCGGCTGAAGGGGTTTTCGGCGGCCGCGGCGGCGGCCCAGAGGGCTTCGGCTTCCTCGTAGGTCTCGGTCTGCACGCATTCCGCTCCCCAGTAGGTGAGCGTATCGGCGAACCATTGGCGGACGGAGCGATCGCCGGCCACGAGCAGGATGCGTTGTCCGGCCAGCTTCGGCTGAGGCGGGGGCGTGAAAGAGGGGTTGGGTTCGACCATCACCGTCGCCGCGAAGGTCGAGCCGACGCCGACTTCGCTCGTGACCTTCATGTAGCCGTCCATCGCCTGCGTCAGGCTGCGGACGATCGTGAGTCCGAGCCCCGTGCCGCCGAATCGGCGCGTCGTGGAGGCGTCGGCCTGGGTGAAGGGTTCGAAGATGCTTTCGAGCCGGTCGGCCGGGATGCCGATCCCCGTGTCGCGCACCTTGAGTTCGGCGCGCAGGCGTCCGTTCCGTTCCTCGAATTCGAGTTCGGCGTGGACGTGGCCGCTCTCGGTGAACTTCACGGCGTTGCCGACCAGGTTGGCGATGATGCGGCGGAACTTGATCGGGTCGCCGAGGACGGACTGCGGGGAGTCGGCCTTGACGAGCGCGGCGAGGCCGACGCCTTTGCGGCCGGCCTGGTGCTGGAACTGCGCGGTCACTTCCTCGAGGGCGCGGACGGGATTGAACGGGATGTTCTCGATCGTGACGTTGCCGCGGTCGAGCCGGGAGAAGTCGAGCACGTCGCGCACCGTGTCCTCGAGCTCGCGGGCGCAGGATTGGATCTTCAGCAGCACGTCGGGCGCGACCGGGGCGGGCTGTTCGAGGTTGGTCTCGCAGAGGCCTTGGATGGCATTGATCGGGTTGCGGATCTCGTGCGTCACGTTGGCCACGAACTGCCACTTCGCCGCCGCGACTTCCTCGGCCTTCTCCAGGGCGATGCGCAGGCGGTTATGTTCGTCGACCGATTCCGTGATGTTGACCGCGAAGGTCAGGAGTCCGTTGGGCAGGCCGCCGCCGCCTTTGATGCGTTCGTGCACGACGCGGACGAGGCGCGAGCGGCTGTCCTGCGTCTCGAAGTGCATGACCGCATGCAGCACGCGCTGGCCGGTGCGGATGACTTCTTCGTCGAACTGCCGGAACTGTTCGGCGGTCTTGGTCGAGAGGATGTCGGCCAGCGTCAGGTCGGCGACGTAGCCGCGGTAAGGGAGGGCCAGGAATTCGTCGAGACTGCGGCTGGTGTGGAGGATGCGGCCTTGGAGGTCGCGGAAGATGATGAAGTCGGGCGAGTTCTCGATGAGCGTACGGGCGAGGCTCATGCCTGAGCGCGGCGTCAGGATCGGGGCGCCGTTCACCTGCGGGTCATCGGCGAAGATCAGCCAGACCTGACGGTCGAACCGAGGGTCCGGCTGGAGGATGATCTTGGACGCGCGGATGGGCTCGCCCTGGCCGGCGTTGCGTAGCTCCAGCATTCCGCTCCAGGCGGACCATCGGGCGGCCGAGTGGAGCAGGGTCGAGGCAGGCAGTCCGTTCTCCAGTTCCAGGAACAGCTTGTCGATGTTCATGCCCGCCTGGACCTTCCGGCCGACCGCGCGGTCGACGAGGGCATTCGCGAACAGGATCTCGCCCTTGCGGCTGCAGACCAGGAAAGGCCACGGAAGGAGGTCGGGCAATGTGGAGAGGTCCGCCATCGGTTGCCGTTCAGGATGGAGGGTCCGGCCGGAGGGGACAATCCTCCATCTGCTAGGGGGAAGGCACTAACCTCGGGGGCCTGGCCCGGGGCCGGAATCAGGAATGCTTGTAGTGGATAAACAGATACAGCGAGGGCCGCGGGCAGGCGGACGACCCCGGGGTCGCCGGGGTCGTGTCTTGCTTTTGGTGCTCAGGAAGGGACTTGAACCCTTACGCTTTAGGGGCACTGGAACCTGAATCCAGCGTGTCTGCCATTCCACCACCTGAGCATTAAAGCGG
>CAIWNE010000048.1 GCA_903913915.1 uncultured Opitutia bacterium | reverse complement strand
GCATCATCCGGTCGGCCACAACGAAGGCCGCCCCAACATCAGCAACATGAGCCACGAAGAACCCCAGGGCCAGGAGCCAGTCTCCGCCCACCAGCCCGCCGCGGACGCAGGCGCCAGTGAAGTCCGCACCCCCGCACCCCGCCTCAACGAAGCCAAGCTGGAGTCCGCCCACGCGGAACTCCCTCCGCTCTCCGTGATCGGGGCCTCGTCCGAACCCGCCGCCAAGCCCGGAACCATCACGACGCCGAAGCAGTTCGGTCGTCGCGGTACCCCGCGTGGCGTCGCCCCGTCCGCCTCCAACGGCCAGTCCGCCCGCCCGGCCATCGGCGTCGTCGAAGATCCGTCTCAGCTGACCGAGAACCTCTCCGGTCCCCTCGCCCAGCAGAACGCTCCCGCCCGGCGCGAACCGCGCGAACGTCGTGAACCGCGCGCCGAAGGCGAACGTGGTCCTCGCCGCGAACCGCGCGAACCCCGCCCCGAAGGCGTCGCCGAAGAAGGCCGCCAGCCCGGCATCCCGCAGGGCGACCGCCCGCGACGCGAGCCCCGCGCCGAAGGCGATCGTGGTCCGCGTCGCGAACCGCGCGAACCCCGCCCCGAAGGCGATCGTCCGCGTCGCGAAGACCGCCCGCGTCGCGAAGAGCGTCCGCGCATCCAGATCGAACCCGTCGTCATCCCGGTCCAGGCCCCCATCGGCTTCTGGGCCTCGCTGAAGCGCAAGCTCGCCACCCTGTTCGGCGTTCCCGACAAGGCCGTCTTCGTGCCTTCGGCCCGTCCTCACCAGCCCCGCGGCGAACATCGCGGCGAACGCTCCGACCGCGGTCCTCGCGGCGGCCGTGGTCGCGGCGACTTCCGCGGCGGTTCCCGCGGAGGCCGTGACGGCTCCCGCGGAGGTCGCGGCGATTTCCGCGGCGACCGCGGTCCTCGCAACGGTCCTCGCGAAGGCTGAACATGACGGGGGCGCCGCAAGGCGCCCCCGCTTCTTTTACCTGACATGCTCCAGGTCGCGCGCATCCGCGGTGGTCACGTGCTGAAGGGCTCGGTCCGCGCCGCGGGTTCGAAGAACGCCTCGTTGCCGCTGCTCGCCGCCTCGCTCCTCACGGGCGAGACGGTGACGCTGCGCAACGTGCCGGACCTGAGCGACGTCCGCTACATGGCCGAGATCCTCGGCCACCAAGGCGCGACCGTCACGCATCCCGAACCCGGCGTCTGGACCATCCGCGCCGAGCACATCTCCCACCGCACGCCATACGACCTCGTCCGCAAGATGCGCGCGTCGGTCTGCCTGCTGGGCTCCCTCGTCGGCCGCCTCCGTCAGGCGGAGATGGCCATCCCGGGCGGATGCGTCATCGGCCCCCGCCCGATCGACCTCCACCTGAAAGGCCTCGAAGCCCTCGGCTGCCTCGTCACCGTGGAAGCCGGCCTGGTCCAGGTCGACGCCTCCCGCGCCCGTGGCGACACGGTCTTCATGGGCGGACCGATGGGCAGCACGGTCCTTGGCACGGCCAACCTCGTGATGGCCGCCACGCTCACCCCCGGCGTCACGCGCATCGAATGCGCCGCCCGCGAGCCGGAGGTCGTCGACCTCTGCATGATGCTCATCAAGATGGGCGCGAAGATCAGCGGCCACGGCACCGGCGTCATCGAGGTCGAAGGCGTCACGGCCCTGCATGGCTGCGACCACACGGTCATCGCCGACCGCATCGAGGCGGGTACCTATCTCGTCGCGGGCGCGATCACCGACGGCGACGTCACGGTGACGCACTGCGACCCTTCCCATCTCACGGCCTTCCTCGACAAGCTCCGCGAAGCAGGCGTGCAGGTCGAGACCGGCGGCGATTTCATCCGCGCCCGCGGCAGGCCGACGCGCGCGGTCGAGATCGTCACCGAGCCCTACCCCGGCTTCCCCACCGACCTGCAGGCGCAGTTCATGGCCCTGCAGCTCCTCGTCGACGGACGCAGCACGGTGACCGAGAAGATCTATCCGGCCCGCTTCATGCACGCCGCCGAACTTCAGCGCATGGGCGCGGAGATCGCCATCGACGGCGCCACGGCCGCGATCTACGGCGACCGCCCGCTCTCCGGCGCGCCGGTCATGGCCTCCGACCTCCGTGCTTCGGCCGCCCTCATCCTCGCGGCCTTGGTCGCCAAGGGCGAGACCTGGGTCCAACGCCTCTACCACCTCGACCGCGGCTACGAACGCTTCGAGGAACGCCTGCGCTCGCTGGGCGCCGACGTCGAACGCCTCCCCGCCTCCGCGCTGCCTAAAGGCTTCGACGAGGACTGAGGGTTGCCAATTCGCCCCGACCTCGCACCTTGCGCTCCATGGCCCGCAAGGATTCGCCCGATGACCCCCAGCCGCTCGCCGGCAAGGAAGCGCTGTCGCGTGCGAACCGCTCGCTCGACGCCGCCCTGCGCCCGCCGAAGCTCGATGACTTCGTCGGCCAGCAACGTACGGTCGAACGCCTGCGCGTGATGATCGGCGCCGCGCGCCGCGAAGGCCGCACGCTGGACCACATCCTCCTCCACGGACCGCCCGGACTGGGCAAGACGACCCTCGCGATGATCCTCGCCGAGGAGATGGGACGGCCGATCCGCGTGACCTCCGGCCCCGTCGTCGAGAAGGCCTCCGACCTCGCCGGCCTGCTCACCAGCCTGCAGGAAGGCGACCTGCTCTTCGTCGACGAGATCCACCGCATCCCGAAGACCGTCGAGGAGTTCCTCTACTCGGCCATGGAGGACTTCCGTATCGACATCATGATCGACCAAGGCCCGAACGCGCGCAGCGTGCGCCTCGACCTGCCGAAGTTCACGCTCGTCGGAGCGACGACCCGCACGGGGCTGCTCACGGCCCCGCTGCGCAGCCGCTTCACGCTGCAGACGCGCCTCGACTACTACACCCGCGAACAGCTGCTCAGCATCGTGCGCCGCAACGCCGAACTCCTCAGCCTCGACATCGACCAAGGCGGCGCCGACGAGATCGCCCGCCGCGCCCGCGGCACCCCGCGCATCGTCAACAACCTCCTGCGCTTCACGCGCGACTACGCCCTCGAACGCGCCGGCGGGAAGGCCGACGCCAAGGTCACGGCCGCCGCGCTCGAACTCCTCGAGATCGACCAGCACGGCCTCGACGACATGGACCACCGGTTCCTCCGCGCGATGGCCGAGAAGCATAACGGCGGTCCGGTCGGCCTCAGCAGCATCGGCGCGGCCATCGGCGAGGACGCCCACACGCTGGAGGAAGTGCATGAGCCGTTCCTCGTGCAGGAAGGCTACGTCGTACGCACCCCCCAGGGACGCGTCCTGGCCCCGAAAGGCTGGCTGGCCGTCGGCCTGCAGCCGCCTTCGTTCTGAGGTCGGCGTTCTGACGCTGGACAACGGCGTTTTCCCTCGGCTAAGGTCGACCCCTCAAAGCCATGGCAAAACGATGGGTCATCAAGCTCGGTTCCGGCCTCCTCACCCGCAAGGACGGCAAGGTCGACCGCGTCCAGATCGGCCGTATCGTCGATCAGGTCGCCGGCCTGCATAAGCGCGGCATCCAGGTCGTCCTGGTCACCTCCGGCGCCGTCGCCGCAGGCATGACCGCGATGGGCCTCGAGAAACGCCCGAAGGAGGCCCGCGAGCTCCAGGCCTGCGCCACGGTAGGCCAACCGGAGCTGATGTCCGAATATGGCAAGCACCTCCGCCGCCACAAGCTGCTCGGCTCGCAGATGCTGCTCACCTACTGGGATCTCGACAGCCGCGCCTGCACCCGCAACGCCCGCGCGACCCTCGACCTGCTGCTGACCCGCAGGCGCTTCGTCCCGATCATCAACGAGAACGACGCCATCGCCGACGAAGAGATCAAGGTCGGCGACAACGACCGCCTCTCGGCCCATGTCGCCGCCCTCGTCGGCGCCGACCTGCTGGTCATCCTGTCCGGCATCCAAGGACTGATGACGAAGTCCGACGGTACCGGCGACCTCATCCCTTCCGTCCGCAAGATCGACGACTCCGTCCGCGCGCTCGCGGGCGGCGCCGGCTCCGAACGCAACGTCGGCGGCATGGTCACCAAGCTGCTCGCCGCGGAGATCGCGGCCGAAGGCGGCGTCGACACGGTCATCGCCAGCGGCCGCCGCGAGAAGGTCCTGCTCGAACTCGCCGACGGCAAGAAGCTCGGCACGCGCTTCTCGCTGAAGAAGAAATGAGCGACCTCCTCCAGCGCGTGACGGAGATCGCCCGCGCGGCCAAGAAGGCCTCGCGCGCCCTCGCCCTCGCCCCGACCGCCGTCCGCGACGCCGCCTTGCGCGCCGCCGCCCAGGCCCTCCGTGCCGACGAAGCCGCCATCCTCGAAGCCAACGCCAAGGATCTCGTCGCCGCCAAGGCCAAGGGCCTCACGGACGCGATGACCGACCGCCTGCGCCTCGACCACGCCCGGCTGGAGGACATCGCCGTCGCCTGCGAAGCCGTCGCGAAGCTCCCCGACCCGGTCGGCGAAGTCACCGAGGATTGGACCCGCCCCAACGGCCTGCGCATCGTCCGTCGCCGCGTGCCCATCGGCCTCGTCGCCATCATCTTCGAATCTCGCCCGAACGTCACCGTCGACGCCGCCGCCCTCTGCCTCAAGTCCGGCAACGGCTGCGTGCTCCGCGGCGGCAGCGAAGCGATCCACACGAACATCGCGCTCTCGAAGTCGTTCGCGACCGGCCTGCGCGCCGCCGGCCTGCCCGCCGAAGCCGTGACACTCCTGCCCTTCACCGACCGCGAAGCGGTCCCCGCCCTCGGCTCGCTCCGCGGCATCGTCGACATCATCGTCCCCCGCGGCGGCCCCGGCCTCATCGAGGCGGTGGTCAACTCCGCCAAGGTGCCCGTCATCAAGCACGACGCCGGCATCTGCCACGTCTACGTCCACGCGCAGGCCGACCTCGCGATGGCCGAACAGATCGTGCTCAACGCGAAGTGCCAGCGCCCCAGCGCGTGCAACGCGCTCGAGACCTTGCTCGTCGACGCTTCGGTCGCCGGAAAGTTCCTGCCGAAGATGGCGGCCGCGCTCGCCGCCAAGAAGACCGAGGTCCGCGCCTGCACGCAGTCGCTGCCGCTGATGCCCGGCGCCAAGGCCGCGACGGAGCAGGACTTCCGCACCGAACACCTCGGGCTTATCTTGAACGTGAAGGTCGTCGCCGACCTCGCCGAGGCGGTCGCCCACGTCGAAGACTACGGCTCGCACCACTCCGACGCCATCATCACGGCCGACGAGTCCGCCGCCCGCTCCTTCCTGGCCCAGATCGACAGCGCCTGCGTCTATTGGAACGCCAGCACCCGCTTCACGGACGGGGGCGAATTCGGCTTCGGGGCCGAAGTGGGCATCTCCACGGACCGCCTGCATGCCCGCGGACCCATGGGGATTCGCGAATTGACCACCTGGAAGTTCGAAATCGTCGGTCACGGCCAGGTTCGGGGGTAATTTCGGTCGGTTTTCCGTTTGACAGACCCCCACCCGGAAACCTTTGTTACCCTTCCTTTTGGCTACCGGGGTGGTAGCTCAGTTGGTTAGAGCGCCGCACTGTCACTGCGGAGGTCACGGGTTCGAGTCCCGCCCATCCCGCCAGCCAAAAGGGTTTACTTTCCGACCGGTCCGCCGGTCCGGAAAGGACTGCCCGGATGTCGTCGCCTGAGCGTCACCTGGCCCTTGCGGGACTGTGCATCCTTTTTGCTTCCCCCTCCGTCCCGAGTGGACAGAAATCAGTCACCTCATGAGCAAAAAAGTCCTGATCATCGGCGCCGGCGGCGTCGGCAACGTGGTCGCCCACAAGTGCGCCATGGCCACCGAGTCCTTCTCGGAAGTCATGCTGGCTTCCCGCAACGAGAACAAGTGCAAGTCCATCGCCGCCGACGTCAAGGCCGCCACGGGCCGCACGATCCGCACCGCCGCCGTCGACGCCGACGACGTCAAGGCCACGGTCGCCCTCATCAAGTCCTTCGGCGCCGACCTGCTCATCAACGTCGCCCTGCCCTACCAGGACCTCAACCTGATGGACGCCTGCCTCCACGCCGGCATCCACTACGTCGACACGGCCAACTACGAACCGCCCCACCTCGCGAAGTTCGAGTACTCCTGGCAGTGGGCCTACCGCGAGCGCTTCCAGAAGGCCGGCCTCACCGCCCTCCTCGGCTCGGGCTTCGACCCCGGCGTGACCAACGTCTTCTGCGCCTACGCCCAGAAGCACCTCTTCGACACGATCGAGACGATCGACATCATGGACGCCAACGCCGGCGACCACGGCTACAAGTTCGCCACGAACTTCAACCCGGAGATCAACATCCGCGAGATCACCCAGCGCGGCCGCTTCTGGGAAAAAGGCGAGTGGAAGGAGACCGACCCGCTCTCCGTGAAGTGGGTGTACGACTACCCGGTCGTGGGCCCGAAGGACAGCTACCTGCTCTACCACGAGGAGCTCGAATCCCTCGCCATCAACATCAAGGGCCTGAAGCGCATCCGCTTCTTCATGACCTTCTCCGAGAACTACCTCACGCACCTGCGCGTCCTCGAGAACGTCGGCATGACCCGCATCGACCCGATCGAATTCCAGGGCCATAAGATCGTCCCGATCCAGTTCCTGAAGGCGCTCCTCCCCGACCCCGCCTCGCTGGGTCCGCGCACCAAGGGGAAGACCTGCATCGGCTGCGAGATCACCGGCACCAAGGACGGCAAGCCCCGCAAGGTCTTCATCTACAACGTGTGCGACCACCAGGAATGCTACGCCGAGGTCAAGTCCCAGGCGATCAGCTACACGACCGGCGTCCCGGCCGCCATCGGCGGCGCGATGCTCGCCGGCGGCCAGTGGCTCAAGCCCGGCGTCTGGAACATGGAAGAGATGAATCCTGACCCGTTCATGGACGAGCTGAACAAGCGCGGCCTGCCCTGGCACGTGAAGGAACTCCCGGTCGGCTGAACGACCGACGACGAAGCCCGCCGAACCGGCGGGCTTGTCGGTTGCACCGCCCACCGACGCTCCCAATTTCAACGCCGTGTCCGACGCCCTCACCGAAGCTTTCCGGAAGGTCGACCTGAGCCAGGTCCCGAGCCCTTGCCACGTCCTCCATCGCGGCCTGCTGGAGCAGAACCTCCGCATCCTGCGCTCCGTCATGGATCGCTCCGGCGCCAAGGTCCTCCTCGCGCTCAAGGGCTTCGCCCAGTTCAGCGAGGCGAAGCTGGTCTCGAAATACCTCGCCGGGACCACGGCGAGCGGCATCCACGAGGCGCTGCTCGGCCGCGAAGAATTCGGCGGCGAAGTGCACGCCTACTCGCCGGCCTTCAAGGACGAGGAGTTCGCCCAGCTGCTCCGCGTCGCCGACCACGTGTCCTTCAATTCGCCCACGCAGTGGAAGCGCCATAAGGCCGCCGCCCTCGCCTGCGGACGTAAGGTCTCCTTCGGGCTCCGCGTCAACCCGGAGCACGCCGAGGTCGACGTCGAACTCTACAACCCTTGCGCCGCCGGCTCCCGCCTCGGCACGCTCCGCTCCGAGATCAAGTCGGCCGCCGACCTCGAAGGGCTCGAAGGCCTCCACTTCCACACGATGTGCCAGCAGGGGTCCGACGTCCTGGAGCGCACGGTCGCGGCCTTCGAAGCCAAGTTCGGCGATTTCATCCCGCAGATGAAGTGGGTCAACTTCGGCGGCGGCCACCACATCACCCGCGAAGGCTACGACCTCGAACGTCTGATCCGCGTGATCACCGGCTTCCGCCAGCGCTGGGGCCAGCACATCCAGGTCTACCTCGAACCGGGCGAAGCCATCGGCATCGGCACCGGGGTGCTCGTCGGCACCGTCCTCGACCTCGTCCACAACGGCGTCGACATCGCCATCATCGACGTCTCGGCGACCTGCCACATGCCGGACACCCTGGAGATGCCCTACCGGGCCGACATCATGGACGCCGACCTGCCCGGCAAGCTGCCCCACACCTACCGCCTCGGCAGCGTCACCTGTCTGGCGGGAGACGTCATCGGCGACTACTCCTTCCCGGCGCCGCTCAAGATCGGCCAACGTCTGGTGTTCATGGACATGTCGCACTACACGTTCGTGAAGAACACGACCTTCAACGGAGTGCCGCTTCCGGCCATCGCCAGCTTCGACCCCGCCTCCGGGCAGACCCATGTCGTCCGCCGCTTCGGGTACGCGGACTACAAGAACCGCCTCTCGTAAGAGGGGCTAGGCTCTTGACCCGCAGGATAGGCCGGGCAAGGATGAGCCTAATCAATCATTCATGAAGACTCGCGAAATCATCCTCATCCTTCTGGCCGCCTCCTTCGGGGCCGTGGCGATCGTCACCTGGAGCGGCGAAGAAGCCGCCAACGAACGTGCCGCCAAGATCAGCAAGGACGCCGCCGAAGCCCGCCAGAAGAGCGCCGCCGAAATCAAGACCCTGAACGACAAGCTCGTGAAGGATGCCGCCGCGGCGAAGAAAGCCGCCGAAGAATCCGGCAAACAGGCCGCCGACCTCCTGGCCAAGACCAAGGATGAGGCTGACAAGGCGGTCAAGCAGGCGGTCGACGCCCTCGCCAAGGCCAAGGAAGACGCGGGCAAAGCCGCCGTGAAGGCCGCCGAACTCGAGAAGGCCAAGGCTGACGCCGCCAGCCGCGTCAACGAACTCACCGCCGAACTCGCCCGCCTTCGCGACGGCTCCGAGCTGAAGGAAGCGATCGCCAAGCAGAAGAAGGCCGAAGCCGACCTGGAGGCCGCCTCCACCGCGCTCCGCGAAGCCAACGCCGCCGCCGCCAAGGCCATCGCCCGCCTCGCCGAGGTCGAAGAAGAGAATCGCCGTCTCCGCGAGCAGACCAAGGGCACCGACAACGTGTCGCCCAACTACCGCGCGCTCTGAGCCGCCCCTCAGACGACCGACAAGCCCGACCATCCGGTCGGGCTTTTTCGTGATCAGGCGAAGACGGGCCGCAGCCTGACGAGCAACGCAGGGCGCGCCTTGGCCCGGAGCGCGTGCTCCCAGAGCCGGACGACCTTCCAGCCTGCCCGACGCAGGTTCCGCGTGTCGCGTCGGTCGCGTTCCCGGTTGCGACGGAACTTGGCGCGCCAGAAGGCGGCGTTGCCCTTCGGCTTCGTGCCGTGGCGCGGACAACCATGCCAGAAGCATCCGTCGACGAACACCACGACCCGTCGCTTCCGGAAGACGAAGTCCGGGCGCACCCGGAAAACCTCGCCGCCGGCATCGCGTCCCCGGACGACCCGCTGTCGACGCCAACCGGACCAGCCCTCGGCCCGCAGGACCTTGGCCAAGGCGCCTTCGGTGGTGGCGTTGCCACGCCCCTTGACCTTGGCCATCAGGGCGCTGCGCTGGGCGCGGGTATAGATGTCCGCCATGTCGTATCATGGACATGAAGCAGCCCGGGCCGCAAGGCCCGGGCTGTCCGGCGAATCCGCCAAAGAAAGAGGGCCGGCATCCCTGCCGGCCCTCGATGAAGCATTCCGTCCCTGTCCGGCTTACCAGGCGAGCTGCGCGCAGACGCGGAGTTCCTGGACGGTGGCGCTGCTGCTCGGGGTGGAGCCGCCGGAAGTCAGCACGTTGCTGAACTTGTCGTGCTGATAACCGACCATGATCTTGGCGTTCTTGCCCGCGTAATCCTTCGAGCCGGCCATGAGGCTGAAGTAGTAGTTCACGCCGACGTAGTAGGAATCGCAGGAATCGAACGTCGAGGCGCTGATGCCGGCGCCTCCGTCGCCGCCGACCGTGCCGAAGTCGCGGACGACGTCGCCGATCTGGACGCCGCGGCCATCCGTGCTGAGCTTGTCGACCCGGACGACGCCTTCCCAGTTCGGGGTGAAGTAGTACGAAGCGATGTAGGTCTGGCCGGTCGGGGTATGGTCGCCCTGGAAGCCGGTGGCGTTCAAGGAGCCGTCGACGGAGCCATTGACCTTGGTGCTCATGTACTGGGCCTGCAGGGTCAGGTTGCCGATCTTGGCCATCAGGTACGGGTTATAGCCGATCATGCTGGCGTTCGAGACCTGGAGGGCGGTCGTCGTGGTGTTGTAATAGGCAGCGTGACCGTAGTTCACGCCGGCGGCGTACTTATGGTCGGAATCGACGGTCAGGTTGTAGAGCGCGTTGGCGTAGTAGTTGAGATTGTTATTACCCTTCGTCTGGGCCATGTAATAAGAAGAAGAGCCGTTGGTGACCGCCGCACCCCAGGCGAAACCGGTGGGATCCTGGTGGGTGTTATAAAAGAGGCCGAGGTGGTGGAAACCGAGGCCGAGACGGCGACCGGAAGAGCTGCCGCCGGCGGAGGAACCGTTCTCGTTCTCCTGCCAGTAACGGTCCGCGTTGCTGCGCTCGACTCCGTAGAGGTTGGAGGACGAAGCGCCGTCCTTGAAGAGCGAGGACAGCGGCACTTCTTCCATGCCCCAGCTGACCTTCTTCCAACCCGCATCGAAGATGCCGACCGAGGTGTCCTTGGTGAGGATCGCGCGGTCGAGGTTGTAGGCGGCGGACGGGAACTGTCCGGAGATGTCGTAGGAGGCGTCAGCGGAGAAACCCTCGCCGAGCTGGGCGTTCAGGGTCAGGTAGAAACGGCGGAGGATGAAGTCGCTCTGCGTGCGATAGTTCGAAGAGGAGACGCCGCCGACATTCTGGCTGTAGGCGAAGTTCTCATAGTCGACCTGGAAATAGCCGCCCAGGGTGAAGCTCTTTGTGGTGGGCTCCTTGATGGAGACGGACTTCGGGGCGTCGACGGACGCGTTGAACCCAGCCTCAAGGGTCTTGGCGCGTTCTTCGGCGGTGATGATGCCCTTCTTCACGAGAAGATCGAGCGTGGCTTTGTCTTGGGCGAAAGCCGAAACCGACGTAAGGGCGGCAGCGGCGATCAGCATGGACTTGAGGGTGCTATTCATGGGTGTTGGTGCGGTTATGCGACGGGACTATCTCATCCCATTGTTACAGGATGATGGCGACGGGGTGAAGAAAGTGCCTTAAACCCAGCACCCTCAGACAGCTTTCCGGCTCAGAAAAGCTGACTTAGACCCGCAAAAACGTCTTCAAATCGAGGTTTCCAGGCCAATTCCGCCCTGATCAGGCCCGTCGACACGATTCGATTAGGCTGGGTCCGGCCGCCTTTCGACACCCGCGGACCAGCCGGAGCAGACGGATCGAAGATCGGCTCACCCTGCCCGAGGCGGAGCGCGATCCATCTCGCGAGCGCTTCCTTCGTCACGGGATGTCCGTCGCCGACATTGTAGACGCGCGCGCCGCGCGGACCGCTCGTGATAGCGGCGAGCACCGAAGACGCCGCGTCGTCGCGATGCAGGTAGTTGATGAAATGGTCGACGCGACCGCCGATCACGTTGTCGCCCCGGCGAAGCTGGTCGACGAGATGATGTCGGCCGGGGCCGTACAATCCGCCGAAGCGCAGCACGCGCGCCTTCGTAAAACCGGAAGCCATCACGGCACGTTCTCCGCAAAGGATCGCGTCCGCGGTGGGCGCGCCGCCGACGGGAGAAGTTTCGTCGACGACGCCGCCGTCATCCTGACGATACACGCCGGTGGAGCTGGTGAAGACGAAATTGTGCGCGCCCACGGAACCGGCCCAGGCAAGGGCGCGACGGACGCCGGTATCATAAGCCAGCACATAGGCTTCCGGCCCGCCACCGCCCGTGCTCGCGGCGTAGACGACCGCGTCGAAGCGCGCCGGCAGCGAGGCCCAATCGCCGCCGTGGATATCGAAGGCCTCCGCGGCGATGCCCTCGGCGCGCAGCTTGTCGCGCGAAGCTTCGGAACGTACCACGCCCGACACGGCATGTCCGGCCGCGCGCGCCTGGCGGGCGAACTCCGCGCCGACATAGCCGCATCCCAGGACGGCGATCTTCAGCGGGGCGTTCACTTCGGCAGGAAGGTGGCGACCCATTCGGCCGGTGTGGAGCCGGACTGGGCGGAGAGCATGCGCAGCAGTTCCCCGGCGTCGGCCAAGGCCTGGGCTCGCGGGCCGGGACCATCGACGCATTCGCGCAGGCGCGACGCCAAAGGCTCCGGCTCGCAGGCGCCTTGGAGGTATTCCGGCCAGGCCTGGCGCTTCAGCAGGATGTTCGCGATGCCGAGGTTGTCGACGCGTCCCGCGATGAGGCGGCGACCGACGATCCAAGTGAGCGGATTGGCTCGATACACCACCGCACCGGGAATCCCGGCGAGCGCGACGGTCAGGGACATCGTGCCGGAACTGACGAGCGCGGCGCAGCCGGCGGCAGGCCCTTCGGAAACCGGACGCAGATCGATGCCTTTGGCCTGGTCGCCATACTCGGCCAGCAGGCGATAGAGTTCCGCGTGCACTTCGCCGCCGGTGTGCAGGACGAGCGCTCGACGCTTGGGATGGTCCTTGCGGAAGAGCGCGAAGGCCTCGACCAAGGCCGGGAAGATCTTGCGGACGGGCTTCGGGCGGCTGCCCGGCAGAAGCAGCACGGGACCTTCCGGATCGTAGGACAGGCCATGCTGATGCTCGGGCTCGGCGAAAGGATGGCCGACGAAACGGGCGTCCAACTTGGTGTCGGCGTAGACCGCCGGCTCGAACGGGAAGATCGTACCCACGCCGTCCAGGTCGCGGGCCATCGTGAAGCGTCGCTTCGGCTTCCACGCCCAGAGCTGGGGACTCACATACTGGACGACGGCTGTCTCGCCGAAGCCGGCGCGGGAGAGCCCCGCCTTGCGCAGCTCGTTCGCCAGACGGAGGTTGAGCCCCGGATAATCGACCAGCACGACGACCTTGGGCTTCCACTGCGTGGTCCAAGCGACCATGCGGGCGAAAAGACGCCGATAGAAAGGATAAGCGGCCAGGACCTCGACGATGCCGACGGCGGAGAAGCCCGTCATGTCGAAGAGCAGCTGGGCGCCGGCCGCGCGCAGCTGCGGCCCGCCGAAGGCGGCGATGCGCAGACCGGGACGCGCCTTGAGGAGTTCGGCCACGACCTTCGCGGCATGCTGGTCGCCGGAGTGCTCGCCGGCCACCACGAGGACGTCGACCTCACCCGCGCGGGGTCGGTCGAAATTCGCCGGGATGGTCGGAAATGCGCTCATTTGCGCGCCATGCCCGCGCGGATCTGTTCGGTGATCCGGATGGCGACTTCGAGCGCGGTGCGGCCGAGCTCGCCGCTGACCTTGGGGCTCTTGCGCTCACGCACGCACGCGGTGAAGGAAGCGAGTTCGATCGCGAGGGGCTCACCCTTCTCGATCGGGATTTCTTCCTTGGCGAAACCGCCCTCGGCCGTCGGGTCGACGCGCACGGTGTGGCCCTTCTGGCCCATGAAGTCGATGGAGAGGTAGCCGCCGGTCTGGAAGACGCGGATCTCTCGGTTCTTCTTCAGCGAGACGCGGCTGGCGCTCAGGTTGGCGACGCAGCCGTTCTTGAAGGCGATGCGGGCGTTGGCGATGTCCTCGGTCTTGGTCACGACCGACACGCCGACGGCGTCGATGCGCTCCACGGGCGAATTGGCCAGCTGGAGGACGATGCCGATGTCATGGATCATCAGGTCCAGCACGACGCCGACCTCGGTGCCGCGCGGAGTGAAGGGGGCCAGGCGCTCGGCGGTGATGTAACGGGCGTCGGTGACGGCCTTCTCGAGGTACGACATCACGGGGTTATAATGCTCGATATGACCGACCTGGACGATGCGGTCGGCCTTGGCGGCGGCGTCCAGGATCTGGGCGGCCTCCTCGAGGGTGACGCAGATGGGCTTCTCGATCAGGAGATGCACGCCCTTGGCCAGCAGCGGCAACGCCACCGCGGCGTGATGGTTCGTCGGGACGACGACGCTGACGGCGTCGCAACCGGCCGCCATCTCGTCGAGGGTGGCGAAACGACGGCAGTTATGCTTCGCGCAGATCTCGGCCGCCCGGGCATCGTTGGGTTCGAAGATGCCGGCGAGTTCGGCGCCGGGCAGGGTCGAGTAGATGCGGGCGTGGTGCTGGCCGAGCGAACCCGTGCCGGCCACCCCGCAGCGGATGCGCGTAGCGGTCATGGGGCCAGACTCCCTCGGCCGACGGTTTCCTTCAATCCGAAAACCCGCCGGCCTTGACCTCGAAGGCGAGGGCATCCTTCGCCCGCTTGACGCGGACAAGGCTGCCTTCGGGGATTTCGCCGCCCAGCATGGCCTTGGCGAGCGAGGTCTCGACTTCGCGCTGCAGGTAGCGACGCAGAGGACGCGCCCCGTAGACGGGGTCGAAGCCCTTCTCGGCGATCAGGGCGAGGGCCGTCGGGTCGAAATCGAGGCGGATACGCTTGAGGGCGAGACGCGCGTTGAGCCCGCGGAGCATGATTCCCGCGATCGCGGCGACCTGTTCCTGGCCGAGCGGATTGAAGAGCGCGATGTCGTCGATGCGATTCAGGAACTCCGGACGGAAGTGCGCGCGCAGGTCGGCCATGACGGCTTCGCGGACGCCGTCCGTGAGCCCGAAGCCGGCGTGCTCGGCGATGTGCCGGCTGCCGATGTTCGACGTCATGATGAAGATCGCGTTGCGGCAGTCCACGGTACGTCCCTGCGAATCGGTGAGGCGGCCGTCGTCCAGGACCTGGAGCAGGATGTTGAAGACCTCGGGGTGCGCCTTCTCGACTTCGTCGAGGAGCACGACCGCGTAAGGGTGACGACGCAGCGCCTCGGTCAGCTGGCCGCCTTCCTCATGGCCGACGTAACCGGGAGGCGCGCCGACGAGCCGCGAGACGGCGTGCTTCTCCATGTATTCGGACATGTCGATGCGGATCATCGACTTCTCGCCGTCGAAGAGTTCGGTCGCGAGCGCCTTGGCGAGCTCGGTCTTGCCCACGCCCGTGGGGCCGAGGAAGAGGAACGAACCGACCGGGCGGCGGGGATCCTGGACGCCGGCGCGCGAGCGCTGGACGGCTTCGGCGACGACGCGCACGGCCTCGTCCTGGCCGACGACGCGGGCCTTGAGGTTGTCCGCGAGGCGCAGGATCTTCTGGCGCTCGCCTTCGAGCAGCTTGCTCACGGGCACGCCGGTCCAGCGGGCGACGACTTCGGCGATCTCCTCGGGCGTGACGGTCTCGCGGAAAAGACCGGTGGCGGACTTCGCGACGCCTTCGAGTTTCGCGACTTCCTTCTCAAGCTCGGGGATGGTGCCGTAGCGGAGCTTGGCGACCTCCTCCAGTTTGCCGGCACGTTCGGCCTTGGCCATCTCGGCCTTGGCGTCCTCGAGCTGCGACCGGGTGGCGCGCACCTTGGTCACGGCCTTCTTGTCGGCGTCCCAACGGGCGCGGAAGGCGGTCTGCTCCTCGCGGGCGGCGCCGAGTTCCTTGCGGAGCACGGCCAGGCGGGCCTTGGAAGCGTCGTCCTTCTCGTTCTTCAGGGCGGATTCCTCGACCTCGAGCTGGAGCACGCGGCGGTTGAGCGCGTCGAGCTCGGAGGGCACGCTGTCGATCTCGGTGCGGATCTGCGCGCAGGCCTCGTCGATGAGGTCGATGGCCTTGTCGGGCAGGAAACGCGCGGTGATGTAGCGGTCGGAGAGCGTGGCGGCCTCGACCAGCGCGGCGTCCTCGATGCGCACGCCGTGGTGCACTTCGAAGCGCTCCTTCAGGCCGCGGAGGATCGAGACCGTGTCGGGCACGCTCGGGGGCTCGACCAGCACCTGCTGGAAGCGGCGCTCGAGCGCGGGGTCCTTCTCCACATGCTCGCGGAATTCCTTGAGCGTGGTGGCGCCGATGCAGTGCAGCTCGCCGCGGGCCAGCATGGGCTTGAGCAGGTTGGCGGCGTCCATCGCCCCGTCGGCCTTGCCGGCGCCGACGAGCGTGTGCATCTCGTCGATGAAGAGCAGGATGCCTCCGTCGGCGGACTTCACCTCGTTGAGCACGGCCTTGAGGCGCTCCTCGAACTCGCCGCGGTACTTCGCGCCGGCCACGAGCGAACCCATGTCCAGGGAGAATACGGTCTTGTCGCGCAGGCTTTCCGGCACGTCGCCGTTGACGATGCGCTGGGCGAGGCCCTCGACGACGGCGGTCTTGCCGACGCCGGGTTCGCCGATGAGCACGGGGTTGTTCTTGGTGCGGCGGGACAGGATCCGGATGACGCGACGGATCTCCTCGTCGCGGCCGATGACGGGATCCATCTTGCCCGTGCGGGCGCGCGCCGTGAGGTCCTGGCCGTACTTGGCGAGCGCCTCGTAGGTGGCCTCGGGATTGGCGGAAGTCACGCGCTGGGAACCGCGCACGGCCTGCAAGGCGGCGAGGATCGCCTTGCGGTCGAAGCCGACGGCAGCGAAGGAGTTGCGCAGCGAGGGCGTCTCGGCGAGCGCGAGCAGCACGTGCTCGGCGGAGACGAAATCGTCCTTCATGCCTTCGGCCTCATCCTTGGCCTTGAGCAGGAGCGCATGGGTCTCGGGGGAGAGCCCGGGCTGACCTGACGCCTGGGCGAGCTTGGGGAGTCGCGCGAGCTGGCCGGCGACGGCGGAAGCAAGCGCGGCCTCATCCTTGCCGGCGCGGCGGAAGAGCGAGGAGGCGATCCCGTTCTCCTGGGAGAGGAGACCGTGGAGGATGTGCGCCGGCTCCAGCGAGGGGTTGCGGCGCTGCATCGCCTCGCTCTGCGCCTGCTGGAGGGCTTCGGAGGTCTTTTCGGTGTGGTTGCCGTAGGGAGATGACATGCCTGAAGGGATGCACCAATCGTTCCAACGGCGGGGCGCCGATTAGGGCCCGAAATCGCGGCCAATCAGAGACGAGGAGAGACAGCCGAGCGTCATTGCGTCCCTCGGGCGACGAGTTGTCACTGCCAGCGTCAACCCCTAAAAGACCATCGCCCAAGGACTCCCTTGTTGCCGTAACCCGCCCGCCGTCGGTAGAAAACCAGCATGACGCACGATGCGGAGCTGGCGACCTTGGAGCGCCTCCTCGACGACCCCTCCCCGGTCGTCCGCCAAGCCGTGCTTGGCAAGCTCAAGGCCGCCGGACTTCCCGGCGTCCTCTGGCTGGAAGCCCTGACGAAGGACGAAACCCTCGCCGCGCACGCCCGCACGTTGCTCGCCGACCTGCGCACGCCGGAAGCCGCCGCCCATTCGTTCCTCGCCCATATCCGCGACCCCCACTGCGACCTGGAAGAGGCCTGCCTGCTGCTCGAGCGCGCCACGGATCCGTCGCTGGCCGACGACGCCTATTCCGCCGAGCTCGACCGCCTCGCGGAGCGCACGCGCGAGCTCGTCGCCGAACCGCTCGACGTCCGCGCGAAATGCCGCCTGCTCTGCCGCGTGATCTTCGGCGAAGAAGGGTACCGTGGCGCCCAGGAAAGTTTCGCCGTCCCCTCCTCTTCCCTGCTTTCGCAGGTCATCCGCAGCCGCCGCGGCATCCCGATCTCGCTCTGCCTGATCTTCCTGCTCGTCGCCCGCCGCCTCGGCCTGCCCGTCGAACCCGTCGGCCTGCCCGGCCGCTTCATGGTCGGCATCTTCCGCGGACGCGAACCGATGTACATCGACTGCTACGAAGGCGGCGCCTTCCGCACCCGCGCGGAAGTACAGCTCCTGCTCCTCGACAACCAGCTGCCGGCCGACGAGGCCTTCCTGCTGCCGGTGACGACGCACCAGACGCTCGCGCGCTGCTGCCGCAACCTCGTCTCGCAGTTCGAGGCCCAGGGCGACGACCGCAGCAGCCGGCTGTTCCTCACCTTCGTCCACGCCTTGGAGAAAACCGATGAGCGCGCCTGACACCCTCACGCTCGCGCTCCTGCGGACGACCGACTTCGCCCCCGGCCAGCTGGGCGTGCTCGGCGACCCGATCGCGCACTCGCTCAGCCCCGCGATGCACAACGCCGCGCTCGCGACGCTGCTCCCGACGCACCCGCACCTCGCCGGCGTCCGCTACCATCGCCTGCACATCGTCGCGGAAGAACTCCCCGAGGCGCTCGCCTTGCTCCATCGCAAGGGCTTCGCCGGGGTGAACCTCACGGTGCCGCACAAGATCCAGGCGCTCGGCCTCGCGGAATCCCTTTCGCCCGAAGCCCGGCGCACCGAATCGGTCAACACGCTCGTCCGCACCACGACCGGCTGGACCGGACATACGACCGACGGCCAAGGCTTCCTGGAAGCCCTGCGCGAACGCTCCGGCCGAACGACCAAGGGCCGCCCGGTGATCCTGCTCGGCTCAGGGGGCGCCGCCCGCGCCGTGGCCGCCGCCTGCCTCGCCGACGGTTGCGCTTCGCTCAGCCTGCACAACCGCGACGCGGCCAAGGCCGCCGACCTTGCGAACGCGCTCGCCGACCCGCGGGTCAAGGCCGCCGGCCTCGCCGAGATCGCCGCCTCGCCCGACGCCGTCATCGTCAACTGCACGACGCTCGGCCTCAAGCCGACCGACGCCTCGCCCTTCCCCTCCGCGCTGCTCGCGCCTGGTCAATTCGTCTTCGACACCACTTACGGCGCCGAAAGTTCCCGCCTGCTGAAGGACGCCCGCGAACACGGCGTCGACGGCTGCGACGGACGCTCGATGCTGCGCTGGCAAGGAGCGCTCGCCTTCCGGCTCTGGAACGGCATGCTTCCTCCCGAAGCCCCGATGCGGGCCGCCCTCGGCGAAACCGCCCCATGACCCCATGACGCTCGCCGACCTGCAGAACTTCGCCAAGCTCCACCCTGGCCTCGCCGCGCTGAGCGCCGGCGCCTTCGGGGCCTGCGTCGGCAGCTTCCTCAACGTCTGCATCCATCGTCTGCCCAAGGGCGAGTCGATCGTCACCCCGGGCTCGCATTGCGCCTGCGGCCAGCCGATCCCGTTCTGGTTGAATATCCCGCTCTTCGGCTGGCTCTCGCTGCGTGGCCGGGCGAAGTGCTGCGGGGCCCGCATCTCCGTCCGCTACCCTCTCGTCGAACTCGCCACGGCGCTGCTCTTCGTCGCCGCCTGGAGCTTCCTGCCGCCGGCGAAAGCCGCCGTCGCCTGCGTCTACCTGCCGTTGCTGGTGCTCCTCGCCGGCTGCGACCTCGACGACATGATGGTGCCCGACGCCCCGAACTTCGCCCTGGTCGGCACCGGCATCATCCTCTCGATGCTCGTGCCTTCGCTCCATGGCGAAACCGCCCACTCGATCGAAGCCGTGAACCGCTTCCGCGCCCTCATGGACGCCTTGCTCGGCGTCGCCGCCGGCACCGCCTTGGTCTGGTGGATCCGGACCATCGGTAGCGTCCTGGCCGGACGGGAAGCGATGGGCGAGGCCGACATCATCCTCTGCGGAGGCGTCGGAGCCTTCTGCGGCTGGCAAGGGGCCGTCTTCTGCCTGTTCGGGGGGGCAGTCATCGGAGTCATCACCGCCCTTCCCGGCCTGATTCAGGCCAAGATTAAGGGGGAAGAATACGCTGGAGTGGTGCCTTTCGTGCCCAGCATGGCCATCGCCGGGGCGGTCTGGTTCTTCCGCGGCCCCGAACTCGTCATGCTCTGGCGAGGCTGGGCGGCCTCGTGAATGGTTCTGACTTGTCAGCCCCCTCCCCCCGTCCAATCATCGAACCCACCCCACTATGAAGCAGCTCGCCCTTGCTACCTTGATCGCTTCCGCCGCCCTCGTCGGTTGCACCACCTACGACACCCCTAACCACGGCCGTAACGTCTCCCTAGAACCTTCCCATAACTTCTTGGGCATCGTCAAAGTGGAGTCCCACTCCTACGCCCCGAGCGAAAAGGCCACCGTCAGCGCCAACATGAGCGAGTTCTACACGAACCGCATCACCTCCGGCGACCGCATCACCCTCCTCTGGGGCGCGATTACCCTGACCGACTACTAAGTCGACAAGTAGCCCTTGCAGAAGCCCCGGATTCGGGGCTTCTTCATTTGCAGGCCATGAACGACCCCGGAAGCAACGTCGCCCGCCATCTCCGGATCGCAGCCACCGACCGTCCGGAAGGCCTTGCGACGAAGTCTCCGGCCAAATTCGGGCCGAAAGGCGAAGTCACCCATGAAGTCCGCACCTTCCGCCAGCTCGACCAGGAAAGCGATGCGGCCGCGGATCATCTCGCCAAAGCGGGCATCACCGTCGGCACCCGCGTCCTGCTGGCGGTGCGACCCGGCCACGACCTGATCGTCGGGATGTTCGGCTTGCTGAAGCTTGGCGCCATCCCCGTGGCCATCGACCCGGGCATGGGCTGGTCCGCCTTCCTCGGTTGCGTCGCCCGCTCCCGCCCTGCCGTCCTCGTCGGCATACGTAGCGCCACGCTCCTGAGCCGGCTGCCCTTTGCGGCCTTCCGCACGATCCGCCGGCGCGTGACGGTCGGGGACCCGGCCTGGCGCCGGACGCTCGCGGCGACCTCCGTCCAGCCCCGCCCGCTCGCCGAGGTGACTCCCGACACGCTCGCGGCCATCCTCTTCACGTCGGGTTCGACCGGCGCCCCGAAGGGCGTCTGCTATACGCACGGGATGTTCGATGCGCAGATCGAACTGGTGCGCTCGACCTACGGCATCCGCCCGGGCGAGACCGACATGGCGATGCTGCCGCTCTTCGCGCTCTTCAATCCGGCGCTGGGGACGACGACGGTCACCCCGCTCCTCGACCCGTCGCGACCGCTGGCCGCCGACCCCGCGCCGCTCGTCGCCGCGCTGATCTCCGAGAAAGTCACCTGCTCGTTCGGCTCGCCCGCGATCTGGAGCAAGGTCGCGGACCATTGCGAAGCCAACGGCCTCCGGCTGCCGGACCTGCGTCGCCTGCTCATCGCCGGCGCGCCGGTCTCCGGCGAACTCCTGGCCAAGCTCCGTGCCATCGCCCCGCACTGCGCTACCCATACGCCTTACGGCGCGACGGAATGCCTGCCGGTGACGACGATCACCGCCGACGAACTGCTGGGCGAAGCCCGCCAGCTGGCCCTCCGCGGACATGGCACCTGCGTCGGCCGTCCGGTCAGCGGCGTCGAGATCCGCGTCATCCGCGAGACCGATGGGCCTATCGCGAACCTCTCCGATGCCATCGCGTGCGCCCACGGCGAGATCGGCGAGATCATCGCGACCGGCCCAAGCGTGACGCGCGAATACGACGGCCTGCCGGAAGCCACCCGCCTCGCGAAGATCGCCGACGGCGCCCGCGTCTGGCACCGCATGGGCGACCTAGGCGCCTTGGATGCCTCCGGTCGTCTGTTCTTCTTCGGCCGTCGGGCGGAAAAAGTCCGCACCGCCGACGGCGACCTGCCGACGGAATCGCTCGAGCCGGCCTTCCGCCAGCACCCGCAGGCCTTCCGCTGCGCGCTGATCGGCATCGGCGACGCCCCGACGCAGACGCCGGCGCTGGTCGTCGAGCCGCGAGCAGGACACTTCCCGGAGACCGAAGCCGCCCGTACGCGCTTCATCCAGGAGCTACGCGAACTCGCGACGATCAACCCGCAGGCCGCGCAGGTCCGGCACATCGTCTTCCAACGCGCCTTGCCGGTCGACGTCCGCCATAACGCCAAGATCCATCGGCTGCAGCTGGCCAAGGAATGGACCACCCGTCTCGCCCGATGAATCCGCCCCTCGTCCTCGTCACCGGCGGCGCCGGCTTCCTCGGCCAGGCCGTCGTTCGCCGCTGCCTTGCCCGCGGCTACCGCGTCCGTGTCCTGGGTCGCACGCCGCTCACCGGCGAACTCGCCGGCCAGGTGGATTTCTTCCGGGGCGACATCGCCGACCGCGCCGCCGTCGACTCGGCCGTCCAAGGTTGCGACTACGTCTTCCATGTGGCGGCCAAGGCGGGCGTGTGGGGACGTTGGGAAGAATACGTCCGCATCAACATCGACGGAACCACGCACGTCGTCGAAGCCTGCCGAGCCCACGGCGTCCGCGCGCTCGTGCACACGAGCACCCCGAGCGTCGTCTTCAACGGCGAAGCGTTCCGCGGCGCCGACGAAACCCTGCCCTACGGCGACAACTGGCTCTGCGCCTACGCCGAGACCAAGGCCATCGCCGAGGAAGTCGCGCTCAAGGCCGCGTCAGACCGTCTCAAGGTCTGCGCGCTCCGCCCGCATCTGATCTGGGGCCCGGGCGACCATCACCTCTTCCCGCGCGTCCTCGCCCGGGCACGCGCCGGCAAGCTACGTATCGTCGGCGACGGCGAGAACCAGGTCGACGTCACGCACGTCGACACCGCCGCCGACGCCCACCTCGGCGCGCTCGACGCATTGCTCGCTGGACGCGCCAATGGTAAGGCGTACTTCCTTTCGCAAGGCGAACCCGTGAAGCTCTGGGAGTTCATCAACCGCCTGCTCGTCGGCGCCGGCGAAAAACCCGTCACCCGCCGGATCGGCCAGCGGTCGGCCTATTGGCTCGGCGCCCTGCTCGAAGGCGTCTGGACGCTGTTCCGGCGCAAGGGCGAACCGCCCATGACCCGCTTCGTCGCCGTCGAACTCGCCAAGGACCATTGGTTCGACGTCTCCGCCGCCCGCCGCGACCTCGGCCTGAAGCCGGCCGTCGAGACCTGGTCCGAACTCGACCGCCTGGCCGCCACGCTGCGGAAGAAATAACGGGTTCGCTTGCCCCGGCCTGCTTTCGCCTCATCCCTTCCCCCATGCCTGCCGACGGACTCCAGCCCGACAAATCCTTCGTCGTCACGATGAAGACCTGGTTCGACCAGACCGACAGGCTCGGGATCCTGCACCACTCGCACTACGTGCTGCTGATGGAGCGGGCGCAGAAGACGATGTTCGTGGCGCTGATGGGCAAAGACACGCTGGATCCGGCCGTCGCTCCCGACGTCTACGTCGTCGTGCGCGACATCGACCTGCACTACCATGCGCCGATCCGCCCGGAGTGCGACGTGAAGCTCATCCTGAGCGTCCGCAAGGTCCGCGCCGCCGGCCTGACGGTCGACTTCGAGTTCCGCAGCGCCGACCTCTCCGTCCTGCATGCCAAGGCCTCCCGCACCGTCTGCCGCATGGATGGCACGACGCACCAGCCGGCCTCCTGGAGCGAGGAATTCCGGACGAAGCACGAAGCGATCGTGCGCTGATCAGCCAGCCGCCAGCTTCGCGCAGATCCCGCAGGTCTTGCCGTCGCACCCGCGCGCGGTGCAGTGCTCGCGTCCGTAGAAGATGATCCGCAGGTGCAGCTTGTTCCAGCTGTCCTCGGGGAACAGACGCTTGAGGTCCTTCTCGACCTGCTCGACGGACTTCCCGGGGCTGAGCTTCCAGCGCTTCGCGAGCCGATGGATATGGGTATCCACCGGGAAAGCCGGCACGCCGAAGGCCTGGGCCATCACCACCGAGGCGGTCTTGTGACCGACGCCCGGCAGCTCCTCGAGTTCCTCGAACGTCCGGGGCACCTGGCCGCCGTGCTTCGCCATGAGCATCTTGCCCAGGCCGACGAGCGCCTTGGATTTCTGCGGCGCGAGCCCTAGCTGGCGGATGAGCGTCAGCACGCGCGCTTCGGTCATCGCCGCCATCTTGGCCGGAGTGCCCGCCTCGGCGAAGAGCGCCGGGGTGACCTCGTTGACTTTCTTGTCCGTGCACTGGGCCGACAGCACCACCGCCACCAGCAACGTGAAGGCGTCGGTGTGATCCAAGGGGATAGGCGTCTTCGGGTAGAGCTTCGCGAGCTCCTTCCCCACGTAATCGGCACGTTCCTGCTTGGTCATGAGCCGACGATGGGAAGCACCCGGCGGATGGCAACGCACCTCGGCCGGAAGACTTATTCACAAGCCTCCGAATGGGTTGCCAAACCTTATGTCGGAACCGTGATTCTCTAATACCCCCACCCTCGCTTGGTGGGCGATTGCGACACCCGTTTCCTCATTCAAAACCATTCCCACTTCCATGGCCCAGCTGCCCTACGACCCGTCCAAGATCACCCGCGAACTCGCCCGCCATTACATCCCGGCGACCGAGGCCGACATCCGCGCGATGTTCGCCGCGATCGGCTCCAAGGACTTCCCGGACATGTACGCGCACATCGATGCCTCGGTGAAGTTCGCCGGCGTCCAGGACCTGCCGGACGAGCTCGAATACCAGGCGCTTGCGGATCGCATGGAGAGCCTGTCCAAGAAGAACTCGGTCAAGACCGCCTTCCTCGGCGACGGCCTCCAGGTCTACCGCACGAACGAGATGGTCGGCCACGTCTGCTCCATCCGCAACCTGACCACTTCCTACACCCCCTACCAGCCGGAGCGTTCGCAGGGCACCCTGATCACCCACTGGATCTACCAATCCACGCTCGCCCAGCTGACCGGCTTCGAGGCCGTCAACTCCTCCCTCTACGACCGCGCCAGCGCGCTCTTCGAAGCCGCCGTCTGCGCCGTCCGCATGGGCGACGCCGAAGCCAACACGGTGCTCGTCGCCGCGAACCTCCTGCCCTGCGACCTCGAAGTCCTCCGCACTCACGTCGCCGACACGTCGGTGAAGCTCGAGTTCCTGGCTCCCGACGAAGACACCGGCCGCCTCACCGCCGCCGGCATCGCCGCCGCCTCCGCCCGTCTCGGCAAGCAGCTCGCGGCCGTCATCTTCCCGCAGGTCAACGCCCTCGGCCTCCTCGAGGACGTCGACGCCCTGACCGACGCCTGCGCCGACGCCGGCGTTAAGTCCGTCGCGGTCATCGACCCGATGCTCCTCGCCACCGGCGGCCTCAAGGCCCCGGCCCAGTATGGCCGCAAGGGCGCCGACATCCTCGTCGGCGAAGGCCAGCACCTCGCCATCGGCGCGAACTTCGGCGGCCCGGGCCTCGGCATCTTCGCCGTCCGCCATAACGCCGACAAGAAGAACGAAGTCCGCGAGACCCCCGGCCGCTTCGTCGGCAAGGCCAAGGACAACGCCGGCCGCGACTGCATCGTGATGGTGATGTCCACCCGCGAGCAGCACATCCGCAAGGATAAGGCCACGTCCAACATCTGCTCCAACCAGGCCTTCATCGCCACGATCGCCGGCGCCTCCATCCTCGCCCGCGGCGAGAACGGCATGTCGGCCAGCTGCGTCGCCGGCCGCGACCAGGCCCGCCGCGCCGCCGCCCAGCTGCACAACATCCCGGGCCTCAAGGTCTGCTACGCCAGCCAGGCTTTCTGGAACGAGTTCAGCCTGATGCTCCCCGAGCCCGCCGCCGCCGTCATCGCCAAGGGCCGCGCCGCCGGCCTGCACGTGGGCATCGACATCACCGGCCGCACGCCTTGCCACTGCTCGCTGCTCAAGATCTCGTTCAGCGACCTGCAGACCGCCGCCGACACCGACAAGCTCGTCGCGTTCTTCGAAGGCCTCTACGGCAAGTCGGCCGGCTCGAAGACGATCGCTGAGATCCCCGCCGCCCTGCTCCGCCAAGGCGCCGTCGGCCTCCCCTCCTTCCCGCTCGCCGAGCTGAAGGCGTACTACACGAAGCTCGGCGAACTCAACGTCTCGCCCGACACCGGCTGCTTCCCGCTCGGTTCGTGCACGATGAAGTACAACCCGCACATCAACGACTGGGCCGCGGGCCTGCCGGGCTTCACCGACCTCCACCCGCAGGCGCCCTCCGAGGACGCCCAGGGCTCGCTCGAGCTGCTCTGGCAGACGCAGGAGTGGTTCCGCAAGATCACCGGCCTCGCCGGACTGACCACCCAGCCCGTCGCCGGCGCCCAAGGCGAACTCGTCGGCCTCAAGCTCTTCCAGGCCTACCATCGACACCATGGCCAGCACCGCGACATCATCCTGATCCCGTCGACGGCCCACGGCACGAACTTCGCCACGGCCACCACGGCCGGCTACGCCACCAAGCGCAACCCCGACGGCTCGCCCTCGGGCATCGTGATCCTGAAGTCCGCCCCCGACGGCCGCGTCGACCAGGCCGACTTCGCCGCGAAGATCGCCGAGTTCGGTCCGCGCATCGCGGGCATGATGGTGACCAATCCGAACACTTCCGGCGTCTTCGAGACCGACTTCCAGAAGATGGCCGCGGAGATCCATCGCATCGGCGGCCTCGTCTACATGGACGGCGCCAACATGAACGCCATCGCGGGCTGGGTGAACCTCGGCGCCCTCGGCGTCGACGCGGTCCATAACAACCTCCACAAGACGTGGACCGTCCCGCACGGCGGCGGCGGCCCCGGCGACGGCATCGTGGCGGTCTCCGATCGCCTCGTCGACTTCCTCCCGGGCTTCCAGATCGCCAAGCAAGGTGACACCTACGTGCCCGTCCGCCCGAAGCACAGCATCGGCTCCTTCCACCGCCACTGGGGCAACTTCGCCCACAAGGTGCGCGTCTACTCCTACCTCCAGCGCCTCGGCAAGGAAGGCGTCCGCCGGATGTCCGCGATGTCCGTCCTCTCCAGCCGCTACCTCTTCTCGAAGCTCGGCAAATCCTTCCCGTCGCTCCCTGCGGCGGCCGACGGCGTGCCGCGCATGCACGAGTTCATCCTCACGCTCACCGAAGAAGACTTCAAGCGCATCGAAGCCACCGGCATCCCGCGCGCGAGCATCATCGCCCGCGTCGGCAAGCTGTTCCTCGACTTCGGCTTCCACGCCCCGACCGTCGCCTTCCCGGAAGTCTTCGGCCTGATGATCGAGCCGACCGAATCCTACACGAAGGACGAACTCGACCGCTTCGCCGAAGTCGTCCTGGCCATCGGCGACCTCATCCGCACCAACCCCGAAGTGCTCAAGTCCACCCCTCGCTTCACGCCGGTGGACCGCGTCGACGAAGTCGCCGCCAACCGCAACCTGGTGCTCAGCGAACGCCTCACGGCCCTGCCGCTGGTCAACGAGAACCGCCTCTCGCCCGTGCTGCTCAACGCGATGCCAGTCGCGGAGATCAAACGGCGCGTGCTGGCGACGGTATGATCAGGCCTTCGGCAGACGGACGACGAAGACGGTGCCTTTGCCGACCTCGCTGGTCACGGCGATGGTGCCGCCATGGGCTTCGACAGTCTGCTTGACGATCGCAAGCCCGAGGCCCGCGCCGCCGGTGTGCCGGGAACGCGAGGCGTCGACGCGGCGGAAGCGCTCGAAGATATGCGGGAGGCTTTCGGCCGGAATGCCGCGGCCGTCGTCGGCGACCCGCAGCTCGGACCAGCCGTCGGCCACGCCGGTGGTGACGGTGACGGTCACGCCGGCTTCGTTATGGAGGATGGCGTTGACGGAGAGGTTGAGAATCACGCGGCCGAGGCGGCCGGCGTCACCGATGACAGGCGCGCCTTCGAGCTGCGGGACCAGTTTGGCGCCATGCTCGCGGGCGACGCGACCGAGCAAAGCCACGGATTCGTCGGCCAGGTCGGCGAGGTCGCAGGGGTCCTGCGCCACCGGCCGGCCGGCGTCGCCCTGGGCAAGCTCGAGCAAGGCGTCGGAAATGGACTTCATGCGCAGGGCCGACTGCTTGATGGTCTCGAGCGTCGCGCGGTATTCCTCCGGCGTCCGCTCCTGGCGCAAGGCGCCCTGGCTGTCGGAAAGGATGACGGTCAGCGGCGTCCGCAGTTCGTGCGACGCATCGGCGGTGAACTGCGCCATGTGCTCGCGGGCGGCGTTCATCTTGCCGAAGGTGTCGTTCAGCACGACGGCAAGACGGCCGAGCTCGCTCTCGGTATCTTCGAGGTCGATCTTCCGGCCGAAGTCTCCGGCGGCGATGCCCTCGGCGTCCGCGGCGATGCGGTCGATAGGCCTGAGGGAACGACCGGCGAGGATCCAGCCGATGCCGCAGCCGACAAAGACGATGGCAAGCCCGGCGAGCGTCAGGCTCCGGGCCAAGGCCGCCAGCGCGGCGTCGAGCTGAGCGGTCGGGCCGCCGAACATGACGAGGTTACGGCCGGGAGGACGATGGAGGAGAACACGATGACCTGGCAGCGTCGCCATCAGGTCCTGCGGACGGGCCGGCCCCTCTTCGGCGGGAATCTCCAGGTCGGCCAAGGCCTGGGCGATCAGCGCCGGATCCTGCGGGGCGTTCGGCGAACGGTAGAGCGACTTGCCATCGAGGTCGACGGCCTGGACCCACACGCCGGCCTCGACGATCTCGGCCAGAGCCTGGCGCGCCTTCGTGGCTCGCTGCTCCTGGTTATCCCCCCTGGGCGCGGCCTTGCCGTTAGGACGGGCCGCAGGCGCGGCCGGGCCGCGAGGTCCCGCGACACCAGGGACCACCTCGTTCATCGCCCCCATGCCGCGGGTCATCTCCTGGCGGAGACGGAGGTCGAGTTCCTGCAGGCGGGCCTGCTTCTCATGCCGATAGAAGGCGACGAGCAAGACCGAGGCCGTCGCGGCGAGCAGGCCGAAATTCCAGGCCAGGATGCGCCAGCGGATGGAGTGGAAGACCATGGGCGTGCGCTTATCTGGGCGCCGCCTCGATGACGTAGCCCAGGCCGCGGCGCGTCTTGATCAGCTCGGCGCCGAGCTTGCGTCGGAGATTGCAGACATGGACCTCGAGGAGGTTCGAAAGCGTGTCTTCGTTCTCGTCGAAGAGATGCTCGTACAGTTCGGCGCGGGGGACGACGGCCCCTCGGCGATGGGCGAGGTATTCGAGCAGGCCGTACTCGCGGCCCGTGACCGGCTCATCCTTGCCGCCTTTCGTGACGCGACGGGCCGTGGTGTCTATCACGACGTCGCCGAGCGAGATCACCGCGGCGGCCGAGCTGTGGTTACGACGGACGAGCGCACGCAGGCGGGCGAGCAGCTCCTGCTGCACGAAAGGCTTGGCGACATAATCATCGGCGCCCAGATCCAGGCCGGCGACGCGGTCGTCGACCGAATTGCGCGCGGTGAGCATCATGACGGGCGTGCGCTTGGTATGACGAAGGCGGCGGAGCATCTCGCGTCCGTCCATCACCGGCATCATGTGATCGAGGACGATGGCGTCGTAGTCGCACTCCATCGCCTTATGCAGGCCTTCCTCTCCGTTGGCCGCCGCGTCGGCGGCATACCCCTCCTCCCGGAGCAGCTTAAGGAGGCCGTTACGCAAAGGGGCTTCGTCTTCTACGATTAGGATGCGCATCGGGAACGGGCTTATATTCTACCCTTATCGCCCTTAATCCAAGATTAAGAAGTCACGCCTCGCCCCGGATGAAGTGCCCGCGGGAGATGGCCGAGTAGGCCCCCGTCAGCAAGGCGCAGGCCCCGCAGACCCAGAAGACCTGGCCGGTGGTCAGGTGCAGCTGCCTGGTCGCGAGCCACTGGACGCCGGAAGCCCCCAGGATACCGACGAAGCTGAGGAGGTTCGCCGCGCCTTGCACGGCTCCCTTGTTTTCCGGCGACGGACGGTGCTGGAGGACGGCCGCGATCGGCACGATGAAGAAACCCGCGGCAAAACCGAGGCCGACCAGCGCGACGGTGAAGCCCGCCACGCCGACGCCCGCCAAGCCCATGGGAATCGTGCTCAAGGCCAGTCCCAACGCCCCGATCGGCACGAGCCGATATTCGATCCGGCCGCGGGAAGCAAAGCCGGCGGCGACGCTGCCGAAACCGATGCCCAAGGCGAGCGCGGCGCTCAGGAGTCCGCTGCGCGTCTCGCCGAGCTTAAGGACGTCCTTCGCGTGCAAGAGCAGGTTCATCTGCACCATCGCAGCAACGAAGAAGAAGCCGACGTTACCCCAGTTGGCCCGCCAGAGATCGCGGTCGGCGCGCATGACCTTGAGCTGCTTCCAGAGTTCGGCCACGGGATTAAGCGGCAAGGGACGGTCGGGCGCCGCGGCCGGCACCGGCAGGACCTGGCGGCTGCAGAGCCAGCCGCCAACGGCGAGGAGGGCCAGGATGACGCCGGCAAGTCCCGGAGTTCCTGCCAACGATTCGGCGAAGAATGCGCCTACGACCGTACCGAAGATGATGCCGAGGAATGTCAGCAGTTCCAAGATGCCATTCCCCCAGGAAAGGCGGTCGTGCGGCAACACTTCTGGCAGAATCCCATACTTGGATGGACCGAAGAGCGCGCTATGGCAGCCCATCAGGAAGACCGCGGTCAGTTCCAGCGGCAGGCTACGTAGCGACAAGGCGAAGGCGGCGAACAGCATGATGGCGACCTCGGCGAGCTTCACCGCCGACATCACGCGCTGCTTGCTGAAACGATCCGCGAGCCAGCCGCCGAGCATAGAGAAGAGGATGAAAGGGGCCGCGAACAGGGCCGCCGCTAGCGCGACATAGGTATCGCGCTCCGGCTCGGAGAGGCCGCGGGCCATGACGAGCAGGATGACCAGGTTCTTGAGCGCGTTATCGCTGAACGCGTTCTGGAACTGGGTCGCCATCAGGCTCCAGAAACCTCGTCGCCAGCCGGGATGACTCGGGTCGCTAGCCATGCCGTATGTCATCCCTCCGACCGAGGAACGGCAAACTTATTGGAACCTCAGGCCCGCAGGGCCGCGAAGAGATCCACCGCCGACTCGGCCTTGTTGAGGATGTAGACGTGGTAACCGGGGGCGCCGCGCGCGACCAGGCCGCGGACCTGGCGCACGGCCCAGGAGACACCGACCTTGCGCTGGGCCTCCTCGTCCGGACCGCAGGCTTCGAGCTCGCGAACCAGCGCGTCAGGGATGCGAGCCTTGCAGAAGCCGCAGAAATTACGGGCCTGCTTGAGCGAAAGGACCGGCATGACGCCGGGAAGGATCGGGGCCGTCACGCCGGCGGCGCGGGCGCGGGCGACGAAGCGGAAGTAATCCTCGTTATCGAGGAAAAGCTGCGTGGTGACGAAGTCCGCTCCGGCCGCGACCTTGCCGGCGAGGAAACGGATGTCGGAGAGGTCGTCGATGGCGTCCGGATGCCGCTCGGGGAAACCGGCGACGCCGACGGCGAAACGACCGGGGCGTTCGTCGGCGATCAGGCGGACGAGACCCTGCGCGTGAGCGAAACCCTCGGGGTGGGCGACGAAATCCTTCTGGCCCTTGGGCGGATCGCCGCGCAAGGCGAGGATGCCGGAGAAGCCGGCCCGGTCGTACTGTGCGATGATGCCGGCCAGCTCGGCCCGGGCATGCCCGACGCAGGTGAGGTGGCCGATGAGCGGGATGCCCATCTTCACCAACTCGGCGCCGTAGGTGATCGTGGTGTCCCGGGAAGTGCCGCCGGCGCCGTAAGTCAGGGAGGCGAAATCGATGCCGAGCGGCCTGAGCGTCTCGGCGACCTTGAGCATGCGCGCGCCGCCTTCCGCGTCCTTGGGCGGAAAGAACTCCACCGACACCGTGGGGCGCACGGGGCTGCGGAGGGCGTCGATGAGCAGGGAGCGGGACATCCGAAGTATCTTCTTATCTAGATACGAAGATGTAAGTCAAGACCCTAAGGGTCACTCGTCCCGTCCCTCCCGGCCGCCGTTGGCGGGGAGTTCGCCCGGCATGGCGACGTGATAGGCCATGACCATCCAGCAGAGCATGACGGGGTAGATCAGGACGATGAAACCGAAGGAACCGAAGATGCCCAGCAGGACGCCGGCCTTGACGGAGAGCACCTTGAAGCCGACGAGGAAACAGACGGGGATGATGACGAACAGGATGGCGGCGACGTAACCGATGGAGGTCGTGCCGGAGTAGATGCCGGCCGAGCGGGCGAGGTCCATGCCGCAGGCGGCGCACGCCTTGTTCAGGCGGAACCAGGAAGCGAGCAGGCCGCGCTTCCCGCAGTTCGGACAATGGCAAAGCACGCCACGGGCGATGATGTCGCCACGGGGGACCTTCAGCTCGGTTTCGCTCATGCGGCCAGCCTCATCGTCGCGACGAGGAAGACAAGCCAGACCCGCCCTGCCCTACACCTTGAGGAACAGCTTCTGGCGCTTGAGGAACCAGAAGAGCGTCCACTCGACGGCGAAGAGTCCGACGGCGAGGAGCAACGCGCCCGCGGCCGGCGACATCACCTTGGCGAGACCGCCGAACAAGGCCTGCGCGGTGTAGTCGTAGCTTATGAACTTGCCGGAGAGGTAGATCAGCACGGAGTTCATGCCGATGACGGCGAAGAAGGCGCCGAAGGCGCGCAGCCAGCCGCGGACATCGATCGTCCAGTAGAAGAACGCCAGCAGCAGGCTGCCCCACCCGCAGGTCCAGAGGACGAACGAGCTGGTCCAAAGGTTCTTGTTCAGCGGGAAGACGAAGCCCCAGAGGCCGCCCACCACGAGGAACGCGAGACCGGCGAGCGCCAAGCCGGCGGCCTTGCGGTCGCCGGAGACCTCTTCCGAAGAACGGCGCAGCCAGAGGCCGGCCAGGATGCCGAGCAACGCGTTGCCGATCGCCGGGATCATCGCGAGCAGGCCTTCGGGGTCGTGGATCTTCTTGTGCAGCTTGCCGGGCAGGAGCAGACGGTCGACATAACTGGCGAAGTTGCCCTCCATCGTCAGGTCGCCCGGGGCGAAGCCCGGCGCATGGCCGAACGACATGACCGCCCAATAGCCGAGGAGGATGCCGGCCAACCAATACCAAAGTCGCTTGGGTGATTCGAAGTGGAAGGCGAAGATCAACTGGGCGAACATGCCGGCGAGGCCGATGCGCCCGAGCACGCTGCCGAAACGCATATTATCGAGCCCCTTCCACTGGAGGCCGTTGTTATAAATGATGCCGAGCAGGACGAGGATCAGGCCACGCTGCACGATCTTGCGGCAGACTTCGCCGCGGGCTCCTTCCGTGAGGCGACGCGTCAGCGAGTACGGCGTCGAGACGCCCGCCATGAAGAGGAACAACGGGAAGATCAGGTCGTAAGCCTGGAAGCCGTTCCAATCGACGTGCTTCAGCTGCGCGTCGATCGCGCCGACCCACCCCCATTCGGTCAGCTTGAAAAGGGCCAGCAGGATGCCGTGGCCGCCGACGATCCAGAAAAGATCGAAGCCGCGCAGGGCATCGAGGGATAATAGACGTTCGGACTTCGGGGCAGGAGTCTCCATGGGGGTGAGGCTTTTCTACCCCGCCGCCGACAGAGGTCTACCCGGAACCTACCTTCGTCCGCCCGAATCCCGCGGAGAGGATGGGATTCGAAGGAAATTTCCGCGTTCGTATGTCGTTGAACTTCAACAACTGAACTTTTTTGCGGACAGTTTGCGGACAAGTTATCCGCCAACTCTGCTAAATATGCCGCTCTGTTTTTTGCACGCAAGCACAGACATTCAGATATCATTAATGTGCCATAATGCGGAGAAGGTGACATCATTCGCACATGCTCGAATACAACGTCCAGGCCCGCCGCATCGATGCCCATGGCAGCGAGGTCGCGGCCAAGCAAGCCAGGCTGCTGGTCGACACGGACCCACAAGGCCGAGCCGATGCGTTCAACCCGGCCGAGATGCTGCTCGGGGCGCTCGCGGCCTGTATCATCAAGGGCGCCGAACGCGTCCTCCCCACCCTCGGCTTCTCTCTGCGCGGCCTGGAGGTGAAACTCCATGCGATCCGTCAAAATAGCCCGCCCAAGATAGTATCGGTCGACTATATCATCGTGGTCGACACGGATGAGCCGGACCACCGCATCGAACTCCTGCACACCAACATCCGCAAATACGGCTCGATCTCGAATACCCTGGCCGCAGTCGTTCCCGTCAATGGGACTATCCGTCGGAAGTGAGATCCCAGCTTAGCGACGGAGCATGCGGGCGATGCCAAGAACAAGCCCCAAGCCGACCAGCTGAGCCAGGACGAACGGCCCAGCATCAGCGGGCCTGATCCCGACGAACGTATCGGTCAGGCTCCGGGCTATCGTCGCGGCAGGGTTCACGAAGAACGTCGAGGATGTCGCCCAGTAGCCTGCCGTGACGGCGAGAGCGACGTACGCCGGAAGCTTCTCATCCTTGCGTCCAGATGCCGTGCGAATGAGAAGCAGTAGCAAGGCCGTCCCGATCACCTCGCTGAGCCAAAGGCCCGCCGTGGCCCGGGACTTGGTGGAAAACTGAAGTACCCGGAGGCCGAACATTCCATGCACGGCCCAGACACCCGCAACCGCACCGGACACCTGAGCAGCCGCATAGGCCAAGGCCTGGCGCATGTCGCATTCACCCTCGGCCCAAGACATCAAGGTGACGACCGGGTTGAGGTGGGCCCCCGACACAGGCCCCAGAAGGCTGATGATGACGTAGAGGCCGGCCCCCGTCGCGAGACTGTTAGCCAGCAAGGCAACCGCAGCATTACCGGAGGCCAAAGAATCGCCCATGACGCCGGAACCGGCGACTGCGAGCAGCAGCAAGGCCGTCCCAAAGAATTCCGCCGCGACCTTGCGTTGCATGGTCACTTGGCTTGCGCCGCGCCTTCCTTGAGGCCGGCGGCATAGGCTTCGAACACCATCCTGATCTCGTCGCGCACACGGCGAAACTCGTTGCGGATCTCCTCCGGGGTGCCGGTCGCATGCGCGGGATCCTTGAAGCCCCAGTGATGGCGGTTCATCTGGCCGGGGAACATGGGGCACACCTGGTCGGCGTTGCCGCAGACGGTGATGACGGTGGCCACAGGAACCTCCAGGAACTCGGACAGGTGCTTCGAGCGATGCCCGGAAGCGTCGATGCCGATCTCCTTGAGCACCTCAATGGCCATGGGGTGGACATAGCCGGCGGGCTTGGATCCTGCGCTGGCGACGTCGACAAGGCCGCCGACGGCCCGGCGGAGGATGGCCTCCGCGAGATGGCTCCGGCAGGAGTTGCCGGTGCAGAGAACAAGGACGAGGGGTTTGCTCATGTAGGTGTTGGGAAAAATCAGCAGCATCCGCGCCCCGGCTTACAGGCCTTGGGCAGGCAGACGTCAGGAGCCAGGCAATCGGCCTTCTTGGCCTCGAGGAGGAAGATGCGTTCGTTACCCTCGACGACGGAGCCGACGACAGGGAAAAGCGTCAGCAAGGGGAAGTCATACTCCACCTCCATCGGCAGGGCGGTCGAGCCGACAAGGTCCGCCCCGCGGTCCAGAATCTGCAGGGCCTTGGCACAGCCCACCCGGTGGTCCGTGTCATCGGCGGTCCAGAGCTGCAGGCGCGCGGAGACGTCCGTGCGGACGGTGCCTCCGCAGTCGATGAAACGCTTCTCGACGCGGGCGACCTCGGTCAGGTGCAGGTGTATCGGCGTGAGGCCGCCGGTCGGCAGCCGGAAGCGAAGGCCGAGGCCCGGGCCAGCGGCAAGGGTCTCGCGAAAATCCCTCAGGGTCATCGGTGCGGGCTTTAGAACTTGCATACGCTTTAGCGTATATGTTTTATGCCTCATGACCAAAGTCAAGAAAGCAGCCCGGAAGACCTCGGTCGAAATGGTCTGCCTCGGACTCTCCGACCAGACCAGGCTCAAATTGCTCGCCCGGATCGGCAAAGAGGAGGTCTGCGTGTGCGACCTCCAGGAATTCGTAGAACGCGACCAGCCCACCGTCTCCCGCCACCTGGCGATGCTCAAGAAGTGCGGCTTGGTGGAATGCAGGAAAGACGGCCGCTGGTGCCACTACAGCCGGACGACGCTTACCGCCGCCCTCTCCCAGATCGTCGACCTGGCCGCGCCGCCCCTGCGCAGGAAGTCGCCATCCTGCTGCTGATTAATAGGTCGAACCGCTTTCGCGCCACTTTGGCAAGCAGTCCAAGCGGACAGTTTGCGGACAAGTTTATGCGCCAACTCTGCTAAATATGCCCGTCAGTTTTTAGCCCGCACGCACGATTCGAAAACGGCATTATTTACCCGTCTTCTCAGCGTTAAGTTTGTTGAGCATGTCCGTGCGCTCGTTGAGCAGGCGCACGACCTCGTTGCGGTCGTCGACGACTTTCTTGAAGGCTTCGTTGAGGCGGCGGATCCCGTCGTTCTGCTCGGCGATGACGGCGTTCTGCTTCCGGATGGCATCGTTCTGCCTGACGACCGCCTCCTTGGCCGCGCCGAGGTCGGCCTTGGCCTGCAGCAGTCCGGCCTCGGCCTTGCGCAACGCGGTCGACGCCTTGAGGGCGTCGCTCTTCAGCCCAGCCTCCGCCTTCTTGAGTTCGGTGACGCGGGTTTCCAGCGTCCGGATCTCGCCCGCGTAGGTGTCGGCAAGTTTGGCGGCATCGAAAGCCTTCTTCTCGGAGACGGCGACCTGTCCGCCGGCTTCCGCGAGCTCGGACCGCAGCGCGGCCTCCCGGCGCCACTGCACGACGCAGAAAGCGGCCAGGGCCACGGACAGGCCGGCGAAGACGTAGGTCCAGCGAGAGGGGGAACTCATCGGGCCTCGGCGGATTTGACGGTGAAGGCGACCTTCTGGACGCCGGCGCCGCGGACGAAGTCCAGGACGGAGATCATCTTGCCGTGCGGGGTATCGCGGTCGCCGGCGAGGTAGACCGTGACGGCGGCGTTGTCCTTCACGCGTTTGAGCAGCAAGGCGCGCAGGTCCGGCAGCGTCACGAGGTCGCGTTCGACGTAGACCTTGCCTTCGCGGTCGACGGACAGCGTGACGGCATCGGGCTTGAAGTCGGACTTCGCGTTCGCGGCGCCCTCGAGGTTCACGGGCATGCTGCGGTTCTTGTGCATCGTTAGGCTCACCATCATGAAGGCCGCCAGCAGGAAGAACATGATGTCGATCAGCGGGATGATCTCGAGGCGCGGCCGGCGATGGCCGATGGGCGAGGCGATCTTCATCGGCGCGCCTGCTTCTGCGCGGCCACCTGCAGGGTGGTCGCCGCGGCTTCGATGTCGGCCTGCAGGCCGGCGAGACGGGTGGTGAGGACGTTGAGCGGAATCAGCGTCGTGATGGCGATGCCGAGGCCGGCCGCGGTCGCGATGAGGGCCTCGCCGATGCCGCCGGTCACCTTGGTGACGGCGAGTTCGTCGGTGCCGATGGAATTGAAGGACGACATGATGCCGGTGACGGTCCCGAGGAGGCCGAGCAGCGGGGCGAGCGTGACCAAGGTGTCGAGATC
>CAIWNE010000047.1 GCA_903913915.1 uncultured Opitutia bacterium | reverse complement strand
GCCCACGGTTTCAAGGACATGATCCTGTCGATGAAGTCCTCGAATCCGAAGGTGATGGTCGAGGCCTACCGCCTCGCGGCCGCCCGCATGACGGACCTCGGCATGGACTACCCATTGCACCTCGGCGTGACCGAGGCCGGCGAAGGCGAAGACGCCCGCAGCTTGTCCGCCATCGGCAGCGGCTCGCTCCTCGCCGATGGCCTGGGCGACACGGTCCGCGTCTCGCTCACGGAAGACCCGTGGCACGAGATCCCGGTCTGCAAGGAGATCGTCAGCCGCGCCGAAGGCTTCGCCGCGCTCGGCGCCGCTTCGTCGGTCAAACTGCCTGCCGACCCAGCCGATCCGTTCTCCTTCGTCCGCCGTGAGACCGAGCTCATCGAGCTTTCCTTGAAGTGCCTCGCCGGTTCAGGTGAAGTCCCGCGCGTGATCGTCCGCAGCCTCGCCGGTCTCGCTGATTGGCAGGCGGCGGCGAAGGAGATCCTCGACGCCCATGCGGCCCAGCGCGAGGTCCGCGCCGAAGGGCTCTTGGTGCGGCTCGATGACCCCGCTCATGCCGCTGGCCTACGCTCGCTGCGCAAGGCCCTCGGACAGGCCGTGCCGGCTCTTTTCGTCGAGACAAGTCTATCGCCCTCCGAATTCCCCTTCGATGGCTCCGGCAGCCGCTTGGTGGTCGTCAAGGCTTTCGCCGACACCGATGGGACCGCGGTAAAAGCTTGGGGTGAAGCCGTCGTTAAGCATGACGCCATTCTCGCCGTCGACCTCGATGGCCCGACGCTCACCACACTCGCCAAGGAACTCGCGGCCATTCCCGCTGGTCGGCTCATCCTCACGTCCTCGCAGCCGCAGGATGGCCTGCACGCCACGGGCACGGTCCGCGAACTCGTCCGCTGCGCTGACATTGCCCAGCTCGAAGCCCCGCTGTGGATCCGAGCCACGGTCGCCAATGCCGTGCGCCTCGACGCTGGCTTCCAGTCGCGCCTCATCGAAGCCTCGATCTTCGCCGGCGGCCTACTCGTCGACGGCTATGGCGACTTCCTGTCCTGCGAGACCCTGACCACCTCGGCGAAGTCGCTCACGCTCGCTTACGATATCCTGCAGGGCGCGCGTATGCGCCAGACCAAGACCGAGTATGTCGCCTGCCCGAGCTGTGGTCGCACCCTCTTCGACATCCAATCGACGACCCTCAAAATCAAGGAACGCACCGGTCACCTCAAGTCGGTCACCATCGCCGTCATGGGCTGCATCGTGAACGGACCCGGCGAGATGGCCGACGCCGACTTCGGCTACGTCGGCGGCGCCCCCGGGAAGATCAACCTCTACGTCGGCAAGACCCCGATCAAGTTCAACGTCCCCCAGGAAGTAGCCGTCGAGCGCCTCGACGACCTCATCAAGGAAAAGGGCCGCTGGGTCGAAGCGTAACGAGGTAAGGGCAGCACCGCGTGCTGCCCTAGCTGCATTGGTAGGGCGGGCTCTCCGAGCCCGCCGACCTCCCCACTCTCCCTCCGCAGCTCCGTCCGCGAACGGACGGCTCGGAGAGCCGTCCCTACCAGAGGACACATTAACAAACCAGGAATCAAATCACCTCAAAGCAGATGAAAAGGCCGGCTATAACTGTTTTAGTATTTAAAACAAATAGCATGGTAGTTTCGGGGTCGTGCGTCACAACCTGTGGATGAGCCATCATCAAGCCTGCTGCCGCGTTCGCCTTCCCCACTTCGGTAACCTGGCCTTTCTGAAAGCGGCCGCGCTCCTCGCTGGAGGCTTCATCCTGCCGGCCACGTCGAGAGCCGCTAATATCATCGACCTCGGGGCCCTCGGCGACCCCCTCACCGCGGCCTCGCGCTCTTCCAGCGCTACTGGGGTTTCGGCGGATGGCTCCGTCATCGTCGGGCAGAGCGATACCGGCACGACGACTCATGCCTTCAAATTCGTCGGCACCACCATGACCGACCTCGGGGCCCTCGGCGACCCCCTCACCGCGGCCTCGCGCTCTTCCTACGCTACTGGGGTTTCGGCGGATGGCTCCGTCATCGTCGGGCAGAGCGATACCGGCACGACGACTCATGCATTCATCTATGCCAACTCTGTGATGCTGGATGTCGTCGAATGGATGGCCTCGATCAGCGGCCCGGCTGGCATTCTTCCGATCGTCAATTCTCTCTCGAGTATGCCGCTCGAAGGGGCCCACCACCGCCCGTTGATGTCCTACGATGCCATGGGCAAGACGAGCCAATCCTGGGTCACGGGAGACTTCGGGAGCAGCTCACGCAAGTCCGATAGCGCCACCACGACCGGCGAAGCCGGCGTGAGCGGCACTTTTGGTGATGTCGTCGCCGGCGTTGCCGTCGGTTACGGCGCCCAGAACAACGACCTGCTCTTCGGCGGCTCGAGCAACGTCACGGGGCAATACCTTCTCGGCGAAGCCGACACCCGCCTCGCCGACAAGGAAAGCATCCTCTCGCTCACAGCGATCGTCGGCACCTGGAAGTCGGACACCCTCCGCGGCTACGCCACCGGAGCAGGCACGGATTATTCCCATGGCGCCACGGATATGAAGTCCGCCAGTGTCCGCCTGCGCCTCGATGGACCGGCTATGAAGTTCGGGGTCGTACCGGCGTTCACGCCCTTTGCCTCCTTCACCTGGGCTCACACTTCAGCCGACGCCTACTCCGAGACCGGCGGATCCTTTGATGCCCAGTTCGATAAGCAGACGCATAACTCTCAGGAAGGGCGCCTCGGCCTGACTACCAAGTATGTGCTGGGTACGAACACCACCCTCCTGGCGACCGCGGAGTGGATTCACCGCTTCGACAAGACCCAGTCCGGGTTCTCCGGTACCGACATCGATCACGGCGCCCTGCCCTTCTCCGTGGCCGGTGCGGCGATTACCCGCGACCAAGCCCGCTTCGGCTTCGACATCGATCACAAGCTCTCGGCCGACACCCTCCTGAATGTCTCGGTACACTTC
>CAIWNE010000046.1 GCA_903913915.1 uncultured Opitutia bacterium | reverse complement strand
TGGCGATCTTCTGGTCGAGGGTCGCGTCCGGGAGCAGGTCGCCCGCGAGCATCTCGGTGCTGAGCTGGTCGAACGGCTTGTCGGCGTTGAGGTTCCTGACGAGCCAGTCGCGCCAGATCCACTGGAAGGTGTCTCCGTCCTGCTGGAAGCCGTTGCTGTCCGCGTAGCGCGACGCATCGAGCCAGGGCAGGGCCATGCGCTCGCCGTAGTGCGGCGAGGCCATCAGGCGGTCGACCTGCTTCTCATAGGCGTCCGGGCCCTGGTCGGCGAGGTACGCGGCGGTCTCCTCGGGCGTGGGCGGCAGGCCGGTGAGGTCGAGCGAGAGGCGGCGCAGCAACGTGGCCTTGGGGGCTTCGGCCGAGAGCGTCAGGCCGGCCTTGGTCAGCTTCTCGACCACGAAGGCGTCGACGGGGTTCTTCTCGCCGTTGGCGGGCAGGGCGGGGCGGACGGGCGCGACGAACGCCCAGTGCGGCTTATATTCGGCGCCTTCGGCGATCCAGCGTTTCAGGATTTCCTTCTCCGCGGCGGTCACCGTGCGGTGCGAATCCGGCGGCGGCATCGCTTCGTCCGAATCCTTCGAGAAGAGGCGCTTCACCAGGTCGCTCGCCTCGGCGTCGCCGGGGACGAACGCTTTCTTCTGCAGCGCCACCTCGCGCACGTCGAGGCGCAGCTTCGCCTTGCGCTTGTTGCCGTCGGGTCCGTGGCAGTAGAAGCAGTTCTCCGCGAGGATCGGACGGATGTCCTCGTTGTAGTCGAGCTTCGCGCCGAAGGCGGGGAGGCCGGCGACGAGCGAGGCGAGGAGGAGGCTGAACCGGGGCATGGGGAGATTTTAGCAGGAGAAGCCCGGCCGCGGAATGGTCGGGGGAGGAGGGTGGGTTGTATTATCCGACCGGAGGCGGGGCGGCCTCGGCTTTTATACAGGTAGGCGGTCCGGATGTTTCAACCTATCTCGGTCGGAGCTCCATGGTTTGGGGTTGCTGGCAGGGCCGGGACTGGTGTCATTCCGGGCAGTGCGCATCCTTGATCGCTATATCCTCACCGAATGGGCCAAGGTCTTCGCCCTTTCCATGCTCAGCTTCATGGGATTGCTGCTGCTTTCCGAGGGATATAACTGGATTCCCGAGTTCCTGGCCTGGGGCGCGTCCTTCGCCACCATCCTGGGCTATCTCCTGCTGAGCGTGGTCAAGAACCTGTCGATGCTCATCCCGATCTCCCTGCTGATCTCGGTGATCTTCGTCCTCGCGACGATGAACCGGAACCAGGAGATCTCCGCCGCCCGCGCCGCCGGCATCGGCATGTGGCGCCTGACCGCCCCGATCTGGGCGATCGGCCTCTTCATGGCCGGTCTGCTGGCCCTGCTGAACGCCGTGCTGGTCCCGGACGCGCTCGAGGCGCAGAACAGCCTGGTCGAGAACGCCCAGTTCACCGCGCTCAAGGCCAAGGGCGGCGCGACGATCCCGAAGGGCCAGGCTTCCTCGGTCTCGTTCGAGAACTCCAAGGCCCGCCGCCTCTGGCTGATCTCCAGCCTCGGCCTGTCCACCGGCCAGGCTTTCGAGGTCATCGTGCATTCCTTCGACGAGCAGAACCGCGAAGTGCGCTGCGTGACGGCCCGCTTCGCCGAGTTCCATAAGACCGCGCTGGGCTGGCGCTGGACCTTCCGCGAAGGCCGCGACATGCGCTTCGACCCGGCCACGGGTTCGCTCATGGCGCAGCCGCGTTTCAAGGAGCTCCTGCTGCCGGATTACGACGACGACCCCGAGGTGATGTTCTATTCCACCAAGGAGCCGGACACGCTGTCCCTGCGCGAGGTCGGCCGTTTCGTCGAGCAGGCCGGCTTCAATCCCAGCGGACAGAACGCGGCCTACGCGATGCGCTACCACGCGATCATGTCCGCCCCGGCGATCTGTCTCGTCGTCGTCGCCGTCGCGATCCCGTTCTCCGTCCGCCCCGGCCGCATCAGCCCGATGGTCGGCGTCGCCAAGACCTTCGGCCTCTTCCTCGCCTTCTACTTCCTCTCCTCGTTCTGCTCCGCCTTCGGCGAGAGCGGAGCCTTGCCGCCGCTCATCGCGGCCTGGATCCCAGCCGTGGTCGCCGCGGCCTGGGTCATCCCGAAGCTGAGGGCCGTCAATTAATCCATGCTCAGAGCCATTCGTATCCGCCCCGGACGTCCCGTGCGCGCACTCCGGGGTCACCCCTGGGCCTTCCTCGGCGAAGTCGAGTTCGTCGGCGAACCGCCGGTCGACGGCGATTGCGTCGAACTGACCGACCTCAAGGGCCGTTGCCTCGGCGCGGGCCTCTGGAACGGCAAGTCGCAGATCGCCTGGCGCCGCTACTCGCGCCGCCCGATCACCCTCGACGGCCCGCTGCTCGAGGAACTGGTCACGGCCTCCGTCAACCGACGCGCCGGCAAGCCGGTCTGCCGCCTGATCTGGTCCGAGGCCGACAGCCTCCCGGGCCTGGTGGTCGACCGCTACAACGACCTCATCACGATCCAGGCGCTGACCTGCGGCATCGACCGCCGCCTCGCGACGATCATCGACGTGCTGCAGCGCCTGCTGAAGCCGCGCGAGATCGTCCTGCGCAACGACGCCTCCACGCGCAAGCTCGAAGGCCTTCGCCAGGAGATCCGCACGGTCTCGGGCAAGCCGCTCGAGCCTTCCTGGATGGAAGTCGGCGGCGTGCAGGTGCTCATCGACCTGATGGGCGGCCAGAAGACCGGCACCTACCTCGACCAGCTCGACCAGCATCAGAACGTCGCGAAGCTCGCCAAGGGCCGCCGCGTGCTCGACGCCTTCTGCAACCAGGGCGGCTTCGGCCTCGCCTGCGCCAAGGCCGGCGCCGCCAGCGTGCTCGGCCTGGACCAGTCCGAGGACGCCATCGCCGCCGCCCGCTCGGCCGCCGAACGCAACGGCCTCAGCGCCTCGTTCGAGGTCGCCAACGTCTTCGACTGGTTCACCGAACACCGCGAAGCCTCCTTCGACCTCATCGTGCTCGACCCGCCGCCCTTCGCCCGCAGCAAGGACGCCGTCGACGGCGCCCTCCGCGGTTATAAGGAGCTGAACCTCCGCGCTCTCCGTCTGCTCGCCCCGGGCGGCATCCTGGCGACCTACTCCTGCTCGCACCGCGTCACCGAGGAGATGTACCTCGAGGTCATCGAGGCCGCCGCGTCGGATGCCCGCCGCGAGGCCGTGATCCTGGAGCGCACGTCCCAGCCGGCCGACCACCCGGTGCTGCTGAACTTCCCGGAGAGCCGTTACCTGAAGGGTTTCATCATCGAGATTCGGGCTTAACTCCCGGACCGCTTCCGCTTTCATCGCGCCATGATCGTCTCCCTCCGCGGCAAGCTCATCGAAGCCGGCGTCTTGCGCGTCGTCATCGAGTCGTCGGGCGTGGGCTACGAGGTGAACGTCCCGGTCACGACCGCGGAACGCCTGCCGAAGCTCGGGGCGGAAGTCTTCCTGCTCATCCATCACGTGTTCCGCGAGGACGGCCAGGCCCTCTACGGCTTCGCCGTCGCCGAGGAGCGCGAGTTCTTCAAGCTGCTCGTCGAGAAGGTGTCCGGCGTCGGCCCTAAGATGGCGCTGAACATCCTCAGCCGCCTCGCGTTGCCGATCCTCCGCGACGCGATCCTCCGCGGCGACGTCGCCTTGCTTTCGCAGTGCCCCGGCATCGGCAAGAAGACCGCCGAGCGCCTCGTCATGGAACTCAAGGACAAGGTCGGCCTCGAAGGACCCGGCGCCGCACCGGCGGCCGCCGCGACCGTCGTCTCCGCTCAGCCCACGCCCGCGACGGACGCCGTCGCCGCGCTCATCGCCCTCGGTTTCAAGCCCGTCGACGCCGACAAGGGCGTGCGCACCGCGCTCACGAAGCTCGGCGCCGGGGCGACCGCCGATCAGTTGGTGAAAGCGGCGCTCGGGCGCTGAGCGCCCTCGCGAGGGGCATGCTGGCACGGTGACAAGTGGGCATGCGGAATCACTCAAAGGGAGGCCGGAAACCGGAAGGGATGCTGCAGATTTCGTTTCAGGTGGCGGGTGGCGGCCGCGGGTGGCAGGTTGGGCGAACAAGAGGCAAAGGGAGACCGGGAACCGGATATTATGCTGTGGGCATATACCCCAGCCAATCATCCGGTTTCCGGTTCCCCTTTGAGTGATGCATCGTGGTAGGGTTGAGCGGCTCGCTCAACCGAGGCTGACCGGGCCGGTCAGCCCTACCAGGTCGCCGCAGGGCGGCAGAGGGTAGGGGCGTGGCTTCGCCGCGCCCTCCTCGGAGGAGTGCACGATGAATCGTGCCCCTGGCTCAATGCAGCGGACTTCCTACCCGCCAACCGCTTGCCGCTAACCGCTTCTACCTAGCGGTTACTTCAACCCCAGCACATCTTCCATGCCGTACAGGCCGGCGGGCTGGCTCTTCAGCCAGCGGGCGGCGCGGACGGCGCCACGCGCGAAGATCTCGCGGTTGGAAGCCTTGTGCGTGAGTTCGAGGCGTTCGCCTTCGGCGGCGAAGAGCACGGTGTGGTCGCCCACGACGTCGCCGCCGCGGATGGCGTGCACGCCGATCTCCTCGAGCGGGCGTTCGCCGACCAGGCCGTCGCGGCCATGCTTGAGCGCTTCCTTGGCGAGCTTGCGCTCTTCGAGGAGGATCTTGAGGAGCGTCTCGGCGGTGCCGGAGGGCGCGTCCTTCTTGAGGCGGTGGTGCATCTCGAGCACCTCGACGTCCCAGCGGCCGGCGTCGGCGAGCGAGCGGGCGGCCTGGCGGACGAGGGCGTTGAGCAGCGTGACGCCGACGGAATAGTTGCCGGCCCAGACGACCGGGAGGCCCTTGATGGCGGCGTGGATCGCGGCCTTCTCCTCGGCGGTGTGGCCGGTGGTGCCGATCACGAGCGGCTTCTTGTGCTGGGCGCAGAGCTGCGCGACGGCGAGGGTCGCGGAATGGAAGGAGAAGTCGATGACCACGTCGGCCGAGCCGATGTGCGCGGCGATATTGTCGCCCTGGTCGACGCCGGCGGCGATGACGGCCTTCTCGGACGCGGCCACGTTGGCGATGGCGAGGCCCATGCGGCCCTTGGCGCCATTGAGGAGGATGCGGATGGGCTGGCTCATCGGAGGGAGGCGAGGGTGGCGTCGGCGACCTTCTCGACGAGGAGGCGGTTGGCCTCGGACATCTCGCAGAGGGGCAGGCGGACTTCGTCGGAACGGATGATGCCGGCGCGCATCATGCAATGCTTCACGGGCACCGGGTTGGGTTCGACGAAGAGGGTCTTGAAGATGTCGGCGAGCTGGGCGTGCAGCACCTTGGCTTCGGCGAACTGCTTCGTGCGCGCGAGCTTGGCGAGCTTGGCCACCGGGCCCGGGATGAGGTTCGACGCGACGGAGATGATGCCCTGGCCGCCGACTTCGGCGAAGGGCAGGGTCAGGGAATCGTCGCCGCTGAGGACGATGAATTCCGGGTCGGACTCGCGCACGAGGTGCGCGGCCTTGTCGACCTGACCGCCGGCTTCCTTGATGCCGATGATGTTCGGATACTTCTTCCGCAGGCGTAGCGTGGTCTCGACGGTGATCTCGATGCCGCAGCGGCCCGGGAGAGAGTAGAGGATGATCGGCTTCGCCGTGGCTTCGGCGAGCATGGCGAAGTGGCGGTAGAGCCCTTCCTGGCTGGGCTTGTTATAATACGGGGCGACGAGCAGGAACGCGTCGGCGCCGACTTCGTCCGCGCGCTTGGTCAGGTCGAGGGCCTCGGTGGTGGCGTTGGAGCCCGTGCCGGCCATGACCG
>CAIWNE010000045.1 GCA_903913915.1 uncultured Opitutia bacterium | reverse complement strand
GGTTGGAACGGTGGATGCGCTCGAAGGACTGCGCGACCACGGCGCGGATGCCGAGGAGGGCGGTGCCCTTCGCGGCCCAGTCACGGGACGAGCCCATGCCGTAGTCGACTCCGCCGAAGACGATCATGCCTTCGCCGCGCTGGGCGTAGGTCTGGCAGGCGTCGTAGATGGCCTCGATCTTGCCTTCGGGCTGGACCTTCGTGAAGCCGCCTTCCTTGCCGTCGGCCATCGCGTTCTTCACCTGGGTGTTGGCGAAGGTGCCGCGGGTCATGATGCGGTCATTGCCTCGGCGCGAACCGTAGGAGTTGAAGTCCTTCTTCGACACGCCGGCCGCGAGGAGGAACTTGCCGGCCGGGGTCTCTTCCTTGAAGGCGCCGGCCGGGGAGATGTGGTCGGTCGTGACGGAGTCGCCGAGGATGGCCAGCGGACGGAGCTTCGCGAGGGAAGGCACCGGGGGCGGGGTCATCGAGAAGCCCTTGAAGAACGGAGGCTCCTGGATGTAGGTGGAGGATTCCTTCCAGCTGAAGCGCGCGCCCGTGCCGCCCTGGACGCCCTTCCACTCGGCGGTGGCGTTGGCGAGGGAGTCGGCGGCGTACTTCGACTTGAACATCGCGGGCTTGAGGCCGCGGGCGACGTGGTCGGCGACTTCGGCCTGGGAGGGCCAGACGTCCTTGAGGAAGACCGGCTTGCCGTCCTTGCCCGTGCCGAGCGGCTCGGAGTCGAGGTCGATGTCGACACGGCCGGCGAGGGCGAAGGCGACGACGAGGGGCGGGGACATCAGGAAGTTCGAGCGGACCGCGCCGTGGACGCGGGCTTCGAAGTTGCGGTTACCCGAGAGCACGGAGGCCGTGACGAGGTCGCCGTTCTTGATCGCGCCCTCGATGTCGGCGTCGAGCGGGCCGGAATTGCCGATGCAGGTAGTGCAGCCGTAGCCGACGAGGTTGAAGCCGAGCTGGTCGAGGTAGCCCGAGAGCTGGATCTCGTTGAGGTAGTCGGTGACCACGCGGGAGCCGGGGGCCAGCGAGCACTTCACGTTCGGGTTCACCGTCAGGCCCTTCTCGACGGCCTTCTTGGCGACGAGGCCGGCGGCCACCATCACGGAAGGATTCGAGGTGTTGGTGCAGGAGGTTATCGCGGCGATCACGACGGAGCCGTGCTTGAGCGAGCGGCCCGTGGCGCCGACGGCGGCGGAGGCGTCGCGGTCGGCGGCGGCCTTGCCGAAACCGTTCTTGTCCTTCGGCGCGGTGAAGAGCGTGTTGAAGGTGTCCTTGATCTTCGGGAGGTCGATGCGGTCCTGCGGGCGCTTCGGGCCGGAGACGCAGGGGACGACCGTGCCGATGTCGAGGTCGATGGTCTGGGTGTAGTCGATGTTGCCGGCCTTTGGGATGCCGTAGAGGCCCTGGGCCTTATAGTATTCCTTCACCAGTTCGATGTGCGCTTCGTCGCGGCCGGTCTGGCGGAGGTAGTCGAGGGACTTGTCATCGACGGGGAAGAAGCCCATCGTGGCGCCGTATTCCGGGGCCATGTTGGCGATCGTGGCACGGTCGGCGAGCGAGAGAGCCTCGGTGCCTTCGCCGTAGAACTCGACGAACTTGCCGACGACCTTGGCCTTGCGGAGGATTTCCGTGAGGCGGAGGGTGAGGTCGGTGGCGGTGACGCCTTCGCGGAGACGGCCGGTGAGGTTGACGCCGATGACTTCGGGGGTCTGGAAGTAGACTGGCTGGCCGAGCATGCCCGCTTCGGCTTCGATGCCGCCCACGCCCCAGCCCACGACGCCGATGCCGTTGATCATCGTGGTGTGGGAGTCGGTGCCGACGAGGGTGTCAGGGTAGAACACGCCATCCTTCTGGAAGACGAGCTTGGCGAGGTGCTCCAGGTTGACCTGGTGCACGATGCCGATGGCCGGCGGGACGACGCCGAAGGTCTTGAAGGCCTGCATGCCCCACTTGAGGAATTCGTAGCGCTCGGTGTTGCGGCCGAATTCCTGGCGCAGGTTCTCGAGGAAGGAGGAGGCGGAGCCGGCGCGGTCGACCTGTACGGAGTGGTCGACGACGAGGTCGACGGGGACGAGCGGTTCGATCACGGCGGAATCCTTGCCGAGCTTGGCGACGGCTTCGCGCATGGCGGCGAGGTCTACGAGGAGAGGCACGCCGGTGAAGTCCTGGAGCACGATGCGCGCGACGACGAACGGGATCTCGGTGTCGACGGGCTTCGCGGCGTTCCACGCGGCGAGCGTCTTCACGTCGTTCTCGGTGACCGCGACGCCGTCGCAGTTACGCAGGACGGATTCGAGGACGAGGCGGATGGAGACCGGCAGGCGCGAGACCTTGCCGAGGCCGGCCTGTTCGAGCGCGGGCACGGAGTAGATCTGCCCGGACTTGCCGCCGGCGGAGAAAGGGCGGAGGGCTTTGAAGGGGTCTTTGAGGGCCATGGTGGTGTGTAGGTTGAAAAGGGGTATCCTGTCGCGGACGGGCAGGCAGGTAGCCAAAAGCAAAGAAGGCGGTCGGGGCAAGCCCGACCGCCTTCAAATAAGCCGTGCTGGCGATTAGGCTTCGACGGCCTTCTTGATC
>CAIWNE010000044.1 GCA_903913915.1 uncultured Opitutia bacterium | reverse complement strand
CGAAGTGGTCTCCGTGGAAGTCATGATGGACAAGTTCACGGGTCGTCCTCGTGGCTTCGCCTTCGTGACAATGGCCAATGCTCAGGCCGCTCAGGATGCGATCGCTAAGACCGAAAACAGCGACTTCATGGGTCGCCCCCTGAAGGTCAATGTCGCCCGTCCTCGCGAAGAGCGCCCCTCCTTCGGTGGTGACCGTCCCCGCTCCGGCGGCTTCGGCGGCGGCGAACGTCGCTCCGGCGGCTTCGGCGGCGGCGATCGCGGCGGCTCCTAATCCTCGGATTACACCTCCTACCAAGGGCGCCTTTCGGCGCCCTTTTTTGTGCCCGGATGGAATCAGCCCCGACCTGCGCACGTCGGCAGGGGCTATCCGCTTGTCCCCTTTCGGCCTGAGGGCTTAATCCCCGAAAGTCATGCGCCCCTTCGCCGCCCTGCTGCTCCTCGCCTTCGCCACCGCCCAAGCGGAACTGAACACCGAAGGCTTGCCCGCCGGAGCGGTCGGCATCGTGGGCTTCGACCTCGTCGCCTTCCGCGCGACGAAGGTCGGCCAAGCCGTCGAGAAGCTCGCGGGCCTGAAGTCCAAGAACCTGGCGGCCGCCCGTAAGCTCAACGACAAGGTCGGCGTCGACACGGCCAAGGACCTCCGCGACCTCGTCGTGGCGATCTACCCCGGCCCCGATGGCAAGGTCTCGGAAACGCACGCGGCCGGCGTCGTCCTGATCAGAGGCAGTTTCGATCCCGCGCGACTCGCCGCCTTCGCGCAGGCCAACCAGCTCCCGGGAAAGACCTTCGGCAAATACCAAGCCTGGGAAGCCGGTCCGTTCATCGAGAAGATCACGGGCGAGAAGCCCAAGAAATCCGAAGACGCCTACCTCGTCGCCCACTCGCCGGAACTCATCGTGATCGCCGGCGCCGATTTCCTCGACCGCGCGCTCGAGGCCGCGGACCGCAAGGAAAAGGCGACGCAGTTCCCCGCCGTCACCGCCGCCAGGTTCGCCTCCGCGCAGAACGGCTGGCTGTACCTCTACGCCGACGCGACGAAGATGAACAACACCAAGGGCGACTTCGGCGCGCAGGACTTCTCGCTCGTCCTCGGGGAGAACGCCACCGACCTGCAGCTGGCGATCGCCGGCGGCTTCGTCAGCGCCGAAAAGGCTTCGGCCGCCTTGCGCCTGCTCAACGGACTGCAGGCGGGCGCAGCCATCGGCCTGATGCGCGACAACGGCAAGACCGCGGAGGAGAAGGCCAACCAGGCGATGCTGGCCGACCTGCTCCAGAAGATCCGGATCAGCGGCGAAGACAAGACGGCCAAGCTCGACCTCAACTACCCGACCGACAAGGCGGTGCAGTTCATCATCAAGGCGGTCGAACAGAGCAAGAAGGACGGGCCCACCGCGGCGAAGTAAGCGGCCATGCGGCGGACGCTCCTCCTATTCGCCCTCCTGGCGGCGGCGTGCGGAGCGGGCTGGCGATGGTCACACCCCTCCGACCTCCGGATCGGCATCGACCCGCGCAGCCGCGAAGTCGCCCTGCTCTTCCCGGCCGAAACCAAAGGACTGCGCACCGCCGAAGCGGTCGCGAGGGCGCTGGCGGAATTCACCGCCGCCGAACGACGCCAGGCCTTGCGCGAACGCATCTCCCGCGAACTCGCGCGCGGCGAGGAACGCTTCGCCGTCGGCTTCATTCCCGACCGTGACGCTGAAATCCGTGGCGGCACCCTTGAGCCATCCGACGGTGGCAAACTCGTTCCCGGCCTCGCACGCGTCCAACTGCGCGGCGTCCCGCATGGCTACCTGCTCGTCCATGCCGCGCCCGCGCAGGGCATGCTCGAAGCCGCCGGGCGACGCCGCTGGCTGGGGCGCGCGCTCGTCGAGTCCGGCGCCCAGGCCGAAACCGCCACGATCGCGGTAGGCGAAAGCGATGACGGGGCCTTCCTCGTCGCGACGCTTGCCTTCGCCTATCGCACTGGCGACGAAGCCGAAGCCGCGCTGAACCGCCTGACGGACAGACAAGGCGACTTCGAAGCCCTCGGTTTCGCGGCGCGTCCGGGCACCGACCGGATCACGCGGCAGACCAAGCTGCTCGTCATCCGTTTCGACATCGAGACGGACCTCGTGCTGCAGGCCTTAAGTCGGCGCTGAAGTTCAGGCCTTCTCGAGCGTGCCGTCCGCCTTGAGCCGGCGGTAGTAGCAACCCGAACGGGCCTTGCCGTTCTCCTTCGTGTGACAGGCGCCTTGGCCGGCCGGACGGACCTTGTAGAGGATCGAGTTCTGCTCGCAGTTGACGCGAACCTCGAGGAGCTCGAGGAAGTCGCCGGAGGTCAGCCCCTTGATCCACAGTTCATTACGAGAAGTACTCCAGAAAGTGGCCTTCTTCTCACGCAGGGCGGTCTGCAGAGCCAGCTCGTTGACGTAGCCGAGGATCAGGACCTCGCCGGTCTGGGCGTCCTGGGCGACGGCCGGAATGACGTCAGCCTGCCCGGAAGCGATTTTCCGCAGTTTTCCGAAGTCGAGTCGGAGCGCCAGGCCTTCTTCCAGTTCTTTGTCGGACATGTGTCCGTTTTGAAGGGGTTTGAAGGCTCATTCAAGGCTGGAAACCCCGCCTGTTTATCCCTTACGCATAAGGACTATGTCGCTCAATAATTCCGCCGACCTTTCCCGCGCCGCCACCGAAGCCCGCGGACTCGCCATGGACGCCGTGGCCGCCTGCCATTCGGGCCACCTCGGCCTCCCCCTCGGCGCCGCCGAAATCGGTTCTGTCCTCTACGGCAACTTCCTGCGCCACGACCCTGCCGCCCCTTCGTGGATCAACCGCGACCGCTTCGTGCTCTCCGCCGGACACGGCTCGATGTTCGTCTACGCTTGGGTCCACCTCGCCGGCTTCGACCTCCCGCTCCAGGAAGTGAAGAATTTCCGGAAGCTGCACTCCAAGACCCCGGGTCACCCCGAGTTCGGCGAGACCGTCGGCGTGGAAGCCACCACCGGACCGCTCGGCCAGGGCACCGGCAACATCGTCGGCATGGCCGTCGCCGCCAAGATGGCCGCCGCCCACTTCAACACCGCCGAGCATAAGATCTTCGACCACGTCGTGGTCGGCCTCGCAGGCGACGGCTGCCTCCAGGAAGGCATCTCGCAGGAAGCCGCCTCCTTCGCCGGCCGCTTCGGCCTCGACAACCTCATCATGCTCTACGACTCCAACGACGTCACCCTCGACGCCATGGCCTCGAAGACGCAGAACGTGGACACCGCCACGCGCTTCGAAGCCGCCTACTGGGTAGTCTTCACCGTCAAGCAGGGCAACGATCTCGCCCCGATCGCCGAAGCCCTCGAGAAGGCCCGCGCCAGCAAGAACGGCAAGCCGAAGCTGATCATCTGCAAGACCGTCATCGGCAAGGGCATCGCCGAAGTCCAGGGCACCTCCAAGGGCCACGGCGAAGCCGGCGTGAAGTTCGTCGACGCCTCCCGCAAGGCCCTCGGCCTCCCGGAAGAGAAGTTCTACGTCTCCCCCGAGACCCGCGCCTACTTCAACGCCCGCAAGGCCCAGCAGGCCGCCGCGCACGCCGAATGGCAGAAGACCTTCGCCGCCTGGTCCAAGGCCAACCCCGAGAAGGCCGTCCTCCTCGCCAAGGCCCAGCAGGGCGACCACGGCGACGCCCAGTCCCTCCTCGCCGCCATCCCTGAGTTCGGCAAGAACTCGCTCGCGACCCGTGTCTCCGGCGAGACCTGCATCAACGCCGTGGCCAAGGCTTCGCCGCTCGTGCTTTCCGGTTCGGCCGACCTTCACGGCTCGACGAAGAACTACATCAAGGACGTCGGCGACTTCGACATCGCGACCCCGGCCGGCCGCAACCTCTACTTCGGCATCCGTGAGCACGTGATGGGCGCCATCCTCAACGGCATGGCCTACCACGGCATCTTCAAGGGTTCCGGCGCGACGTTCCTGACGTTCTCCGACTACCTCCGCCCGTCGATCCGCGTCGCGGCCCTCGCCAAGCTCCAGGCCTTCTACATCTTCACGCATGACTCCGTCGGCGTCGGCGAAGACGGCCCGACCCACCAGCCGGTCGAGACCGTGAGCGCGCTGCGCTGCATCCCGAACCTCGACGTGGTCCGCCCGGGCGACGCCGAAGAGACCGCCGCCGCCTTCGCCCATGCCGTCGCCCGCAAGGACGGTCCGGTCGCCCTCATCCTCTCCCGCCAGAACGTCCCCTCCCTCGACGCCATCCCGGTCGCCACGCGCCGCCAGGGCACGCTCAAGGGCGGCTACGTCCTCCGCAAGGAGACCGCCCCCCTCACCCACATCATCATCGGCACGGGCAGCGAGCTCTCGCTCGCCCTCGCGGCCGGCGAAGAACTCGGCGCGAGCGTCCGCGTGGTCTCGATGCCTTCGATGGAAGTCTTCGCGCGCCAACCCAAGTCCTACCAGGAAGAAGTCCTGCCCTCGTCCTGTGCGAAGCGCGTCAGCATCGAAGCCGGCGTGACGATCTCTTGGGGCCGCTACGTCGGCACCGCCGGCAAAGCCATCGGCACCGACACCTTCGGCCTCTCCGCCCCGGGCGACGTGGTCATGAAGGAGCTCGGCATCACGAAGGAAGCCGTCGTCGCCGCCGCCAAGGCGCTCTGAGCATCGCCTCAGGTACTGACCGAAGACCGGCGGCCGCAAGGCAGCCGGTCTTCTTGTTTTCACGGGATCACTTCACCTCGCGAAGGTCCGAAAGAGCGATCCGGAAGAGGTCGCCTTGCTCCGACCCGAGCAGGAGATGGCCGCCATCGAGCCAGGAACAACCTTCGACCTGGAAGGAGAGGATCGGCGGGGCGATCGGCGCATGCAGGGCGGGCTGATGGAAGAAATCCTCCCCCACCGACGGGACGTCGAACACCCAGATGTTGCGGTAGGTCAGGATGGCAAGGCGCCGGAGGTCCGGCGAGAGGCACGCATCGGTGACCATGCCGCCGATGTCGAAACGGGCCAGTTTGGTCAACGTGGCACGATCTCCGGTCGCAGGGATATCCGCGCGCCACAGGTCCGTGAGGGTGTCGCGCCGATGCTTGGTCAGCAGATAGAGCTTCCCGCGCAGCAGGAACATCGCCTCGCAGTCGTGCGCGAGCTCCGGATCGGGGAAAGCCGTCTGGTCGGGCCAGGCGAAGGTGACTTTGCGAAAATCGGTCACCTCGGTCGCGCCGAGCGCAGGCTCCTTGAAGAGGTAGAACGCGAGCTGCTTGCGGCGGGAGACGTTGTTGCCGACGTCGCCGACGATCATGTTGCCGACCGCGTCGCCGGTCATGGCCTCCCAGTCGACGTTCGTGGCGCCCTTGAGCGCTACGCTGACCCACGGGCCTTTCGGCGTCGGCGGAGAGCTCCCGTCGGCGCGGATCGGCACGATGACCGGCTTGTTACCTGAATCGGAGAGCGTCCAGAACACGCCGGGATGGGAGGGGCTGGCCCAGAGCGCCGAGCATTCCGGCACGACCTTGAGGTCGAGCTTGCCCGCGCTCCTGAGCTCGAGCAGCGGCATGTCGGGAACCTCGCGACGGATGACTTCGGACTCCGCGCCCACGGCCCAGGAAGCCCAGGCCAGGCATGCGAGATGGAACGTTGTCCGCATCCTCCCACCCTACCCCCGACGCGCTCCTTGGCAATCCGTCGTGGTCGCTTTTGCTGTCGAAATCAGGCCCCGACCGACCATCGTCGCGACATGGCACGCAAATCCTCGCGCTCGCTCTGGACGGACAAGCTCCGTGGCGGCGCGTCGACGCCGGCCGGAGCCAAGGCTCCGCGCCCGCGCAAGGCCGTTCCGACGTCCCCCGGACGCGGCTGTCGCGCGGTCATCCTCGGGATCGACCCATCCTTGCGCGGGACCGGCCTGGCGGTCGTCGACGCGCGCAGCGAACCGATGCGCCTCCTCGCGAGCGTCACGCTGAAGCTCGGACCTAAGCTCGAAGCCTACGAATGCCTCGGCCGGATCGCCGACGCCGTCGAGAAGCTCGCTCGCGAACACGCGGTCACCCATGCCGCGATCGAAGAGACGATCTACGTGCAGAACTTCCGCACCGCGCAGGCGATGGGCGCCTCGCGCGGCGCCGCGCTCAGCGTGCTCGCCCGCCTCGGCGTGAAGGTCGGCGAATACGCCCCGACCCGCATCAAGCTGGCCGTCGCCGGACACGGCGGAGCCTCCAAGGAACAGGTCAGCCGGATGATCCGCACGGTGCTCCGGCTCGGCGAAGAACTCGCGCTGGACGAATCCGACGCGGCCGCCGCGGCCCTCTGCCACGCTTTCACCGCGCGCTCCTGATCAGAGTTCCTCGCTGACCGCGAACTCGTCGTGACGGCCGCGGGCCTGGCTCCAGCGGGCCATGAGCTCGTCGAGGGGAACGGGGCGGACGTTCTGCGAGAGATTGTAGGCGCCGGCCTCGATGCAGGCCCGGATCTGGCTCCAGACCACGGAGTAGGAACGGGAGAAGCGCAGCGATTCGTCGCGCAGCAGGCTCGAGACGTGGCAGCAGCCGCCGACTTCGGTGACCATGAAGCGACCGGCCTTGAGGTCTTCCAGCGAAAGGGCGCGGAGGTCGAAGCGGGCGAAATGCAGTCCGGGGAAGCGCTTGGCGAAGAGGGTCATCGCCGTATCGAGCTCGACGGTGATCAGGTCGTGACGATGCAGGCAGCGGGCGCCATGTCCGTAGCTGCCCGTGAGGTTGAGCGTGACCTTCTGGCCGGCGGGGATGACACGATTCAGGTCGCGCGCATGGCAACGGATGAAGAGCTCGCCGCGGGAGACGGCGACCTCATCCAGCCAGATGAGCTCCTCGAGCGTCTGCTCGCCGTCGCCGCGCACGGTGACGTCGCGCTTCTGCACGATGGACATGATGCGTCCGTCGTCCTTGCCGGGGTTACGGCGCCAGACGACCTCGAATTCGAAGCCAGAGATGAACTTCTGCAGGAGGAAATCCTCCTTCGCCCCGCGGACCAGGCGCTCGAGCTGTTCCTGCGTGTGGACGAAGCGCAGGCCGGCGCCGTCTTCGGCGACCTCGGGCTTGAAGACGACCGGGAAGCCATGGCACGCGGCGAACGCGGCGGCCTCCTTGACGCGTTCGTCCTTGGCGTCCTCCAGCGACAGGGCGAGCGTCGGGCAGCAACGCGAATCGCGCTGGAACGGCCGCAGAAGGAGGGACTTGGAGTCGCCGATGAAACCACCGATCCGACCGAAGGCCGGATTGGCGGAAGCGAAGGCGGTCAGGCGGCGGTAGCGGAAACTGAGCAGGATGATGCCGACACGGACAGGAAGATAGAGCACCGCGCCCGGCCAGAGGGAAGGCTGCAGGAAACCGCGGACCTTCATGACGATCTGGCGGCGACCGCGCCAGGTCAGCGCCGGCACCATCCAGTGGGTGACGACATGCATCAGCAGCAGCATCGCCAGGACGATCCAGCCGGCCATGCGGTGGTACTCGTTGAGCTTCTCGATGATGACCGGCCCCCAGCGCAGACCGATGAGCATCAGGACCGGCGTCCAGACGAGCGCGGCGAGGAAAAGGAGCACGCCCAGGCGGAGCGGCTTGAGCCGGAGGATGCCCGCGGTGATGAAGGTCGGGACGCGGCTGGCCGGCACGAAGCGGGAACTGACGACGACGAACATCCCGCGCGTCGTGGAGAACCACCCGGCCCACTGCTCCAGCTGGTGGGGCTTGATCAGCCATTTCAACGGCAGGCGACGCAGGGCCTGACGGCCGAAGAAACGTCCCAAGGAATACAGGGCGACGTCGCCGACGAAGATGCTGAACGTGCAGGCGACCGCCCCGGACCAGAAATCGATGATGCCCATGCCCACGAGCAAGCCCGTCGCGAGGCAGGTAGGATCTTCGGCCACGAGGCAGAACAGGAAGATGATGATGAGCAGGGCCCAGTAACGCGAGCCGGTGGCGTGCGGAATCGGCGGGTATTCCTTCGCCGGCGCCGCCATGCGCGGACCGGGACCACGGGGGATCTCCGCATAGAAGTCCTTGACCTTGCCGACGACCTCGGGCGTCACGTCGAAAGCGACGTCGCGTCCGCCCGAAAGGATCTCCAGCTTCGCCTGCGGCACGAGCTTGGCGGTATAACGGGCCGCGTCCACCGGGGTAAGCCAGTCGGAGTCGCCATGGATGAGCAGCAGCGGTTTCGTCCATTGGCTGAGGATCTTCTTCGAATCCGTCATGTCGGTGTCGAACACCGCCTTGGCGTAGTCGCGATCGTACGGCAGCAGGTCGGCCGAGCCGAAGTTAGGCGTAAGACGATTGAACGCCCACAGTCCGGCACCCTGGAATCCATAGACGATCTTGTTGACGAGAGGATTGCCCAGCAGTTCGAACTCCTGGGCGCCCGGGGAAGAGATGAGCGTCATCGAGCGGACGCGGTTCGGATGCGCGGCGGCGAGTTCCAGGGCGGCGACGCCTCCGTAGCCTTGACCGATCACGTGATACTGCTTGATCCCGTAGTGCTCGACGAGGGCGGCCACGACCTCGGCGTTGGCTTCCATCGCATGACTCGGGACGTTGCCCGGGCTGCTCCGGAAGCCCGGCATGAAGGGCTCGATGACCGAGATCTCGGGATCGCGGGCCAGTTCCTCGCAGAACTGCGAACCACGGTCGTCCCACGGGATGCGGTGAAGGTAGACGACGACGTTCTTGCGGAAGCGAGGCTGGACGTATTCCTGGGCTTCCTCCGCGCCAAGCACGCCATGCAGGCGGGCCCGGATGGGAATCTCGAAGTCCAGCCGCCGGACCTTGTCGCCCACGAAGTCATAAGCCGGCACATGGATCGGCTCTCCGTCCGCGATCATCTCGATGGCGCTGAAGAACGGGAAGGCCGCCGACAATCCCAGCAGCACCAGATAGAGGAAAACCAGCCACCACCTCCCCGGGACTCGCCCGAGGTTGCGCTTGCGCTCGGCTGAGGTAGGCATCCGACGTCCATCAAAGGTCGTCCGACCCTTGGGGCAAGACGGGAAGGGCAAATACCGCACGATTGCCCGATTTATGGCTTCCTAAGCGAGGCCAACCCCTCTTGTCTTGGCCTACGTGCAATCCACCGGAAAGGAACTCCCAGGCCTCAGGGTCACCGTCGACAAGGTGGTCCACCATCGGGATGCGAACTTCCCTCCCGAAACCCCGCACGCCTTCGTCTACGTCCTGACCATCAGCAACCTCTCCCAGGAGACGGTCAAGCTGCTGGGACGGAAGTGGATCATGCGCGCCCCGGACGGGACGATCGAGATCGTCGAAGGCGATGGCATCGTCGGCGAGACCCCTACCCTGCCTCCGGGCGAGAAGTTCTCCTACAACAGCTATCACCTCGCCGGCGGCCCGACGACGGCCGAAGGCTCCTTCCACGGCACGACCCTCGCCGGCGAACGCGTCTTCACGCGGATCCCGGTCTTCGCCATGACCCCTCCCCCCGACCCTTCCTGATGCGACTTACCGACCTGAACTCCGGCCGCGAGATCGGCGCCAACTGCATGCTCGCCGAATTCGGCGGCCTGCGGCTGGTGATCGACTGCGGCCTCCACCCTAAGCTCGACGGCCGAAAGGCGCTGCCGCAGATCGACAAGATCCAAGGCAACGTCGACGGCGTGATCCTGACGCACTGCCACCTCGACCACCTCGGCTCCCTGCCCTTGCTGCTCAAGCAGCACCCCTCCTCCCGCGTCTACGCCTCCGCCGCGACCACCCTCTTCGTCCGCCGCCTGCTCAGCAATTCCATCCAGGTGATGAAACGCCAGCGCGAGGAGACCGGCAACCAGGACTACCCGCTCTACGTCGAGACCGACGTCGAGCGCGTCGAACACGCCCTCGCGGCGGTGCCCATCGCCAACCCGCGCATCATCGGCCGCGGCGGCGAGGAGATCGCCCTCACCATGCACCTCGCGGGCCACGTGGCCGGCGCGGTGGGCTGCATGATCGAACACCGCAGGAAGAAGCACTTCTTCACCGGCGACGTCCACTTCCAGGCCCAGCGCACGGTGGCGGGCGCCAACTTCCCGCGCACGCCCGTCGACACGCTGGTGATGGAATGCACCCGCGGCGCCACGACCACGGTGCCCGACTTCAAGCGCGGCCGCGAGGAGCAGCGCCTGATCAAGGCCATCAACGAGGTCTGCGACGAAGGCGGCTCGGTGCTCCTCCCGGCCTTCGCCTTCGGCCGCATGCAGGAGATCCTCCTCCTGCTCCAGGAAGCCGCCGACGCCGGCAACCTCGCCGACGTGCCGATCTTCTGCTCGGGCCTCGGCATGGACCTCTGCGACTCCCTCGACGCGGCCAGCAAGACGACGAAGCAGGTGAAGGTCAGCCGCCAGGTCCTCCGCGACCTCGGGATCCAGCCGCTTTCCCGCAAGTACCCCCAGCCCGGCAAGAACCTGCCGGAGCGAGGCATCTATCTCCTGTCGAGCGGCATGCTCGTCGAGAAGACCCCGGCCTGGCGCGTCGCGGCCAACATGCTGGACCACGAGGAGAACGCGGTGTTCTTCGTCGGCTACTGCGACCCGGAGACCCCGGGCGGCGAACTGATCGGCATGAACCCGGGCGGCGAATTCAAGTTCAAGTCCCTCGACCACACCTCCACCCTGCGCGCCAAGGTCGAACGCTTCCACCTGAGCGGCCACGCCGACCGCGAGGAGCTGGTCGACTTCGCCAAGGACCTCGCGCCGAAGGACATCATCCTGACCCACGGCGACCCGCCCGCCCGCGCGTGGATGAAGGAGACGCTCGCGGCCGCGATGCCCGGCACCCGCGTGCACGACCCCGAACCGGGCGTCCCTCTCGAGCTGTGAGCCTGCTGCCGCAGTCCGTCGAAGATTGGCGTGAGTTCACCCTCACGCGCGGTCCTCGCATGGCGGCGGAAGCATTCCTGATCAAGCTCGGCGCGCTCGGGGCCGAGGAACAGCGAGCGGCCCTCTGCGGCCTGCCCGACGTCGCCACGCTGACGCGGCGCTTCGAGTCCGCCTGGCCGCTCCGCGAAGCCTCCCTGGGCGGCGTCCCCTTCCTCACCAAGGACCTTTATTTCCGCCAAGGTCAGCCGACCTTCGCGGGCTCGACCTTCCTGCCCGAGGAACTCGGCCCGACGTCGCGCACCTCCACCCTGCCCGCCGCCTTCGAGGCCGATGCCGGCGCGATCGAATGCGGCCGCACGCAGCTGAACGAATTCGCGTTCGGCCTGACCGGCGAGAATCCGCACTCGGGCGATTGCCCGCATCCCGAGCGACCGGAACTCCTCTCCGGCGGCTCCAGTTCGGGCTCCGCGTTCGCCGTCGCCCGCGGACTCGTGCCGTTCGCGCTGGCGACCGACACGGCCGGCTCGATCCGCGTGCCTTGCGGCTATTGCGGCGTCTGGGGGCTACGCCTTTCGCCCGACATCGCCCCGGTCGGCGACATCTTCCCGCTGTCGCCGGGCTACGACACCCAAGGCTGGATCACGCGCACCTCCAAGGACCTCCGGCAGGTTTCCGCCGCCGTGCTCGGCGAAGCCCCGCCCGCGGGCGCGGGCCTCTGGGCCGGCGACCTCGGACTCGGCATCCCGCAGGACGACCTCGCCGCGATGCGCACGGTCGCCCTGCGGGCCGGCGCCCAGGAGGACGTCGCCGCGGCGACGTTGCTGCGGCTCGCGTTCGCCGAAGCGGCCGAGGCCTATCCGACCCTCGGAGGGCATGCCGCCGCGCGCGTGCACGCAGCCTGGCTGGAACGTCGCCGCCCGGACTACGATCCGGCCGTCTGGCAACGCCTGGACGCCGGACGCCGACGCACGCACGAAGAACTCCGCGCGGCCGAGGCGGTCCGCGCCCGCGTGATCGACGCCTTCCGCACGGTCTTCCGCCGTCATCACTTCATCGCCATGCCCGCGACCTTCGGAGGCGCGGTGAGCAAGTCGGCCTCAGACGCCACGCACCGGCGCCGCCTGCTCGCGCTCAACGCGCCGGCCTCCCTCGCCGGCCTGCCGCTCGTCGCCGCGCCCGCGCGCCTGCCGGACGGCCTCACGGCCGGCGTGCAGTTCCTCTTCCCTGACATGGCGAACTTCGGCTGGGACTCCGTCCTCGGCCGGCTCGCCTGATCAGAGGCGCTTGCGGCGCATGTGCGCCGAAGGCTGGCCGAGCGCCTCGCGATACTTCGCGACGGTGCGGCGGGCGATCTGGACACCGCGCTTCCGCAGCTCCGCGGTGATGGCCTCGTCGGCCAGCGGCTCGGCGGGATTCTCCCGCGCGAGGATGTCGGCGATCATCTCCTGGACACCTTCCTGGGCGACGGTGCCGCCGTCCGACGTCGAGACACCGGAAGTGAAGAACCAGCGGAACTCCTTCAGGCCATGCGGCGTGAGCATCCACTTGTTGGCGGCGGCGCGGCCGACGGTGGTCTCATGGACGCCCATCTCCTTGGCGACGTCGGTCATCGTGAGAGGACGCAGCTTGGACGGACCGTGCTCGAAATAGTCGGCCTGGCGCTCGACGATGATGTGGGCGAGCTTCTCGATGGTGCGCTGGCGTTCCTCGATGGCGCCGATGAGGAACTTGCCCTGGCGCATGCGCTCCAGGATGTAGGTGCGCTCCTTGTCGCCGAGCGCCTGGCCGGCGAGCATGTCCTTGTAGGCCGGCACGAGGCGGAGGCGCGGCACATGGCGGTCGTCCATGATGACTTTCCATTTTCCGTCGTCTCCCAGCTCGACGGTGGCGTCGGGCGTGACCACGCGGTTGTCGTCGCGTGCGAAACGGCGGGCCGGGACGGTCTCGAGCTTGGCGAGTTCGGCGAGGGCTTCGCGGATGTCGTCGAGCTCGACGTCGAGGACGCGGGCGCATTCCTCGAGGCGACGGCCCATCATGGGCTCCCAGCAATCGGTGATGAGCCGCGCGGCGGTGGAAAGGCCGCGGCCACGCTGCCGGAGCTGGGCGAGGAAGCATTCGCGGAGGTCGCGGGCGCCGATGCCGGGCGGATCGAAGGCCATCAGCAGCGTATGGGCCGTCATGACGGCCTCATAAGGCTGGCCGGAACGCAGCGCGATGGTCGAGAGGTCTTCCTCCACGAAGCCGCGCTCGTCGAGCGACGCGATCAGGAGCTTCATCGCCTCCTGGACGGCGGGATCATCGGAGGCCGTGCGGGCCTGGTCGGCGAGGTGCTCGGAAAGCGAGGCTTCGCCGGTGGCCGACTCCATCATGTGACGGCGGCGCTCCTCGTCTTCCTGCGTATAGCCCTGGGAACGGATTTCTTCGTAATAGCTCTCGTCCCAGTCCTCCTTCATGCGCTTCAAGGCGTCGAAGTCGTCGTCGCCCAAGGACAGCTCACGGGGGCCGTCCTCCTCGGGCTCGTCGGCGGGCATCGGGGAGTCCGAAGACTCGGACGCGACCGGTTCGACCTCTTCGAGCAAGGGGTTGGCGGCGAGCTCCTCGGAGATCTCACGCAGAAGCTCGGCCGCAGGCACCTGGAGGATGCGGAGCGACTGGCGAAGCTGCGGCGTGAGGACGAGGCCCTGCACCTGCTTCTGCGATTGATTGATACCTGGATTAGCCATCGAGCGGATTACAGCAAAGGGGGTTTCACCATGATTTGCAAAGGGTATCGAGCGGGCATTCGTCTTGCGTAACCATCGGAGGACGGCAGACTTGCGGGAGCCCCCGACGAGGGAAGACCTCGCCTATGCGAAACTTCTCTCTTCTCATCGGCAACGAAACCCGCGGCCCTCT
>CAIWNE010000043.1 GCA_903913915.1 uncultured Opitutia bacterium | reverse complement strand
GGTGGGCTGGACCACGTAGACGTCGCAGCCGCGGAGGTTCTCGTTGATCTGGACGAACGTCTCGCCGTCGGGGCAACGGTTGACGGTGGCGGTGCCGAGCGGGACGCCGAGATGCTCGCAGATTTCCTTGGCCAGCGCCGGGTTGGCGTTGCCGGTGAAAATCTTCATCTCAGGTAGGCTCATGTCGTTTAGCGTCCAGCAGAGTCCAAGGAGGCGGCCAGCGAATCAACCTTTTTGAACAGTTCAGGCAGACGGCGCGAGAGGACGACCAGTCGCCGCTCAAGGCCGAACGGCACGGCCGGCGTCCCGTTCATGAAGCCGTCGGCTGGCACGTCCTCGAAAAGGCCTGCCTGGGCGCCCAGCTTGACGCGGTCGCCGAGGGAGAGATGGCCGGCCACGCCGGACTGTCCGCCCAGGACGCAATGGTCGCCGAGGGTCGTGCTGCCGGCGATGCCGACCTGGGCGGTGATGAGGCACTGGCGCCCGATGCTCACGTTGTGGGCGATCTGGACGAGGTTATCGATCTTGGTACCCCGCCCTACCACCGTCTTGCTGAAGCGGGCGCGGTCGAGGGTGGAGTTGGCGCCGACCTCGACGTCATCCTCCAGCACCACGTTGCCGATCTGAGGGATACGCCGGATCTCGCCGTTGACCGGCTCGTATCCGAATCCATCGGAGCCGATGACGGCGCCGGACTGGAGCCGGCAACGGGCGCCGAGGACGCAATAATCGCCGATCGTCACGCCGGACTTGAGCCAGCAATCGGCGCCGACGGACGCATGAGCGCCGACATGGCAACGGGCCTCGAGGGTCGCACCGGCGGAAATGACAGCCCCCTCGCCGATGACGCAGAGCGGCCCGACATGGGCGGACGGATCGACCTTCGCGGAGGCGGCCACCACGGCGGAAGCATGGATGCCGGCGGACGGACGCGGCCAGAGGCGGGCCTCGAGGACAGAACAGAGAAGCGCCAAGGCGTAGGAAGGATTGCCGACGCGCAAGAAGGCCTGCCCCGAGGCCGGCTTGCCGGCGAAGGCGACCGGGACGAGGAGAGCGCCGGCCTTCGAAGAGGCGACCGCATCAGCATACTTCGCGTTACCGAGGAAGGAGAGGTCAGCAGGCGTCGCTTCGGCCAAAGCGGCGATGCCGGTGATCGGCCCCGCGCAGGCGCCTTCGACGGATTCTGCTCCGGTGAGGGAAGCCAGTTCGGCGATGGTGAAGGCGAGCGACATGATCCTAAATGAAGCGCCCCTGACTGGCAGGGGCGCGGCAGGGTCTTACTTGGCGGCCGGCTTGTCGCCGGCGGCAGGAGCAGGGGCCGCCGGGGCGGCGGGCGCAGGAGCGACGGTCGGGGCGGCGACCGGAGCGGAAGCCTTGTAGGCGGCGTTGAGCTCCTTGATCACGTCTTCGGTGACGTCGAGGGAGGAGTCGGAAAAAAGCACCGGAGCCTTGCCGATGATGAGGTTGAGCCCCTTCGCCTTGGCGACCTTCTCGGCCTGCACGCGAGCGTCGGCGACGATCTGCTTGTTCATCTCCATCACCCGCTGCTGGATCGCGTTACGGGCTTCGTTGACGAAGTTCTGGAGCTCGCCGCGACGCTGCTGGAAGGTGGCGTTCTTCTGCTGGAACTCGGCGGCGACGGCCTTCTTGCCGTTCTCGCTGAGCATCGGGTCCTGGCCGCGCTTGTCGATGCCCTGGAGCTCGGTCTGGAGCTGCTCGACGGACTTGACGCGCTCGTTGATGGAAGCCTGAGCGGACTCCTCGGACTTGCGGATTTCGGCCTGCAGATCGGTGGCCTTGGCGTATTTCTTGAAGATCTCCTGGTCGTCGACGATGCCGACATTGGGGGCGGCGGCGTAGACCGAAGCGGAAGCGAGCAGGAGGGCGAAGAAGGACTTCATGGGCGTATTCTGTCTTAAGAAGCGGTTAGGCGGGGGAATGGCAATCAAAACACCGTGCCGAAGCTGAAGTTGAACTTCATGCCGCCGGCGTTGACCGCGGCGCCCGTGACCGGAGCCTTGGTCGTCTGCATCGGGAAACCGAAATCGAGGCGCATCACCGCGCCGCCGAGGAGGATGCGCATGCCCAGGCCGACGTCGGAGTTGGCCTCGGAAACATTGAAGTCGGTCTCGGACTTGTTGACCAGGCCGTAATCGTAGAACGCGGCGAAGCGGAGGTTTTCGGCGGCCTTGATCGTGTATTCGGCGCTGAGGTAGCCGTAGGTCATGCCGCCCATCGGCTGATTGCCGTAGGTGGTGTCATACGTGTTGTACGCGCCGACGTCGTTGTAGCCGAAGCCGCGCATGTCGTAGGCGCCGCCGAGGTAGAAACGCTCGTAGAACGGCAGGTAGCCGCCCGTACCGGTGAAGAAGCCCGCGCGACCGATGAGGCCGATCGTCTGCTCGGCCGTCGGAGAGACGAGGAACCAGCGTCCCGTGCGGAGTTCGGACTTCAGGTACTTGACCTCGCCGCCTAGGCCGTTGCCCGCGAGTTCCTCGGTGAGGGAGATGCGGGAACCCTTGGTCGGGAAGTTATATTCGTCGCGCGTGTCGTAAGTCAGCGAGGTCGACACGGAGGAGATGATCCGGGCCCCGGCGTTGCCTTCGGTGACGACGTCGGCAGGCGCGGAGGCCGTGACATTGCCGACGGACATGCGGCGGAGGTTATAGGCCAGACGGCCCTCGATGTTGCTGAAGATGCGGCGGCGGGCGTAAAGGCTGATGCCTTCGGACAGCACGGAGTAGTTGGCGGAAGCATAACCGGCGTAACGACGCTCGATGGAATAGCCTACGGCGAGATCGCGCTCCCAGAGCGCCGGCTCCTCGAAGGAATGCTCCAACGAACTGGTCAGGCTGCCGACCGAGAGGCGCACGCGGAACTTCTGTCCGTCGCCGCGATACCAGCCCTCGGAATTGGCGAAATCGAAGTTGGATTCGGCGTATTCGACGAAGCCGACGAGCCCTTCGACGGTGCTGTAACCGGCGCCGAAGCTCACCTGGCCCGTGGGGCCTTCCTTGACGGTGACACGCAGGTCGCTCTGTCCTGGCACCGGGGTCGGGACCGGCGTCACGCGCACTTCCTCGAAGAACTGGGTGTTGCGGAGACGGGCCTCGGAGACGCGGGTGCGGGCAAGGTCGAAGACCTCGCCGGGCCCGAGCGCGAGTTCGCGGGCGATGACGGTGGAACGCGTCTTGGTGTTGCCCTGGATCTCGACGGAACGGACAGTGTGTCGGTCGCCTTCCTCGATCTTGAACGTCACGTCGATCGAACCGGTGGCGAGGTTGGGCTTACGGACGACCTGGACGAAGGCGTTGATGTATCCCATCTGGCCGTAATATTCCTTGAGCTTCTCGGAGGCGGCCTCGACCGCAGGGACCGCGAAAGGTTCGCCGCTCGCGATCTTGTCGAACTCGGCGGGGTGGGCGCCACGGCGGAGCGAAGGCTCCGAGACGACCTTGCGCAGGGCGTCGGTGGCGTAGACCGGGTCGGTGGCTCCGAGACGGTTGCCCTCGAAGTCGATGGCGCCGATCCTGTAGAGGCGGCCTTCCTTGATCTTGAAGACCACGTCGATCCAACCGGACCCGTCCTTCACGTCCTTGACTTCGCAGACCTTGGCCGGGTCGGCGTCCTCGACCTCGACGTCGAGATATCCCTTCGAACGATAGTATTCGCGGAGCTTCTTGCAGTCGGCGCGATACTGCTCGGGGTCGAGACGACCGCCGCCGATGAGCCAGGACCACTTGTACCAGCGGTATTCGCTGGTCTTGAGGTCGGCCGCGGACCAGAGGTCGTAGCGCTCGAAAGCGGTGGCGCCTTCGAAGCGGAAATTATCCACCTTGAGCTCGACGCCTTCGTCCACGACGACCGCGACGATCTTGCCGCCCGGAGCGGGACGGAGCTGGGAAGTCACGCGGGCGAAAGGCCGCTTCTTCCGGAGTTCGTCCTGCAGCTTGATCTCGGAACGTCGGAGCTGGGCCATGTCGATCGGCTCGCCGACCTTGACGTCCTCGATCTCGGCGCCGCCGAACCAGCCGGCCTTGCCGACGAGCCCGTCGCCGCCGATGTACTCGATGCCTTTCAGGATCGGGCGAGGCTCGACGGTGACGACGATGTCCACTTCTCCGGTCTTCGGGTCCAGAATCGGCTCGACGACGGCCTGGTCGAAGCGGCCGGTGGCGTAGAGGGCGCGGACCGTGCTGGCCACGGCATCCTTGTTGAAAGGCTGCCCTTGGCGCAGGGCGACGAAGCCGAGCACGAACTGCTCGGAGACGGCGGCGCCATCCGCCTTGATCCGGATGGAACGGACGAGAGGATCCTTCGTCGCAGGCGCGGTCTGGGCTGCGCCGACGAAGGGCGACAGGGCGAGGGCGAAGCAGGCGGCGCGAAGCCAGCTGCGGCGGAAGGAGGGATTATTCATTATTACGGTATTCTTTGGCCGGAGACTCGAAGCGTGTCAGCCCCGGATTAAAGAGCAAGATGATGTCGGAGGTGGGTCCGTTACGATTCTTGGCCACGATCAGCTGGCGGGCGTAGCAACCGTCCTGCCCTGCC
>CAIWNE010000042.1 GCA_903913915.1 uncultured Opitutia bacterium | reverse complement strand
AACGTCGCCCTCGAGACCATGGGCTTCAAGACCTTCGGCTTCGCCGGCGGCCGTCAGGACGTCTGGGAACCGCAGGAAGACATCTACTGGGGCCCCGAAACCGAATGGCTCGGCGACAAGCGCTATACCGGCGACCGCCAGCTCGCCGATCCGCTGGGCGCCGTCCAGATGGGCCTGATCTACGTCAACCCCGAAGGCCCCAACGGCAAGCCCGACCCGCTCGCCTCCGCCCGCGACATCCGCGACACGTTCGCGCGCATGGCGATGAACGACGAAGAGACCGTCGCGCTCATCGCCGGCGGCCACACCTTCGGCAAGGCCCACGGCGCCGCGACCCCGGTCGGCCACGTCGGCCCGGAACCCGAAGGCGCCCCGCTCGAAGAAATGGGGCTCGGCTGGAAGAACACCTTCGGCAAAGGCAACGCCGGCGACACGATCACCAGCGGCCTCGAAGGCGCCTGGACGAGCACGCCGACCCGCTGGTCCAACGAATACCTCAAGAACCTCTGGGGCTACGAATGGGAGCTGACCAAGTCCCCCGCCGGCGCCCATCAGTGGACGCCCAAGGGCGGCGCGGCGAAGGACACCGTGCCGGACGCGCACGACAAGTCGAAGCGCCATGCGCCGATGATGTTCACCTCCGACATCGCCCTGCGCACCGACCCGGCCTACGCCAAGATCACGAAGCGCTGGCTCGAGAACCCGGCCGAGTTCGCCGACGCCTTCGCCAAGGCCTGGTATAAGCTCACGCACCGCGACATGGGCCCCTACGCCCGCTGCCTCGGACCGCACGTGCCCCCGGCCCAGCTCTGGCAGGACCCGGTCCCGGCCGTCGACCACCTGCTGATCGACTCCGCCGACATCGAGTCGCTGAAGAAGACGCTCCTCGCCTCCGGCCTCACCACCGCGCAGCTCGTCTCCACCGCCTGGGCTTCCGCCGCCACCTTCCGTGGAAGCGACAAGCGCGGCGGCGCCAACGGAGCCCGCATCCGCCTCGCCCCGCAGAAGGATTGGGAAGTGAACCAGCCCGCCGAACTCGCCAAGGTCCTCGCCGTCCTCGAGAAGGTGCAGGCGATCTTCAACGCCGCCCAGACCGGCGGGAAGAAGGTCTCCCTCGCCGACCTCATCGTCCTCGGCGGCTGCGCCGCCGTCGAAGCCGCCGCCGCCAAGGCCGGCACGCCGGTCAAGGTGCCGTTCACCCCGGGCCGCACCGACGCGACCCAGGCGATGACCGACGCCGAATCCGTCGCCGTGCTCGAGCCGAAACATGACGGCTTCCGCAACTACCTCGGCCGCAAGCTCGACCGCCCCGCGGCGGAGAACCTGCTCGACCGCGCCCAACTCCTGACGCTCACGCCTCCGGAGATGACCGTCCTCGTCGGCGGCATGCGCGTGCTCGACACGACGGTGCTCTTCCCGGGCCTCGGCGTGCTGACCAAGCAGCCGGGGGTCCTGAGCAACGACTTCTTCGTCCATCTCCTCGACCAGTCCGTGGTCTGGGAGAAGGCCAAGATCTGCGAGCACTTCTTCGAAGGCCGCGACCGCAAGACCGGCCAGGTGAAGTGGAACGCGACCGCCGTCGACCTCGTCTTCGGCTCCAACTCGCAGCTCCGCGCGCTGTCAGAGGTCTACGCCAGCGCCGACGGCAAGACAAAGCTCGTCCATGATTT
>CAIWNE010000041.1 GCA_903913915.1 uncultured Opitutia bacterium | reverse complement strand
GTCAGGTGGAAGCGGTTGGCGGTTAGGAAATGAATCACCCCGTACCTGCACCAGAACCCGAACACCTGAACCAGATACCCGATGGCCGAGACCTGGGACCCGAAATTGCCTCCCGCCACCTGTATCTTGCCTCTCCCTACGCTCGTTGCTCCAGACTCTATGCTCTGATTATGCACCTTTGCGCAGGCCTCAGTCCGATTTGCACTTAGGATGGCATATGGTGCCGTCCCTCCCAATCCTCCTTTCCTCGGAACGTTTCCTCCGCTATCTCTGTCTCAAGTCTACCCCGACCCCTATCCCCACCCCTATCCCAAAATCGATGTCTCAACTAAACCGTCGTTCGTTCCTGAAGAACTCCGCCCTCGCCGGCGCGGTCCTCGGCTTCCCTTCCATCATCCCGGCTTCCGCGCTCGGCAAGGATGGCACGGTCGCCCCGAGCAACCGCCTCCAGCTCGTCGGCCTCGGCCTCAAGGCCCAGGGCGGCGGCGACATGCGCCAGCTGATGTCCAAGAAGGGCGTGCAGGTCATCGCGATCTGCGACGTCGACCGCCGCGTCTTGAAATCCACCTCTGAGGCCATCGTGAAGAAGGGCCTCTCCGCGCCCAATCAATACACCGACTTCCGCGAGCTCCTCGCGAAGGAGAAGCCTGACGCCGCCGTCCACGGCCTGCCGGACCATTGGCACGGCGTCATCAGCTGCGCGCTCCTCCGCGCCGGCATCGATGTCTACGGCGAGAAGCCGCTCGCGAAGACCTGGGCCGAAGGCAAGGCGATCGCCGACGCGGTGAAGGAGAACGGCCGCGTCTGGCAGACGGGCATGTGGCAGCGCTCCACCCCCAATTTCCGCCGCGGCGTCGAACTTGTCCGTAACGGCATGCTCGGCAAGATCCTCAAGGTCGAGGTCGGCACGGGTCCCAACGCGCAGGTCATGCCGCCCGCCCCGCAGCCGGGCGAGAAGGCGCCGGCGGAAGTCGATTACGACATGTGGGTCGGCCCGTCGTCGGAGTTCGCCTACGACCCGCGCGTCTTCCACTTCCACTGGCGCTGGCACACCAATTTCGGCGGCGGCATGCTGCTCGACTGGGTCTGCCACCACCCTGACATCGCCGCCTGGGCGATGGCGAAGGACGCCGAGTTCCCCGTCGCGGTCGAGGGCACGGGAGAGCTCCGCGAAGCCCCGTGGAACACCCACTCGAAGTACGACTATACTGTCCACTACGCCGACGGCTTCCACATGTCCGTCAGCAGTTCCTTCATGGGTATGCGCTTCCATGGCGAGAAGGGCGAGCTCTTCGTCACGCGCGGCAAGCAGGAGTGCTCCATTCCGGGCCTCTGGGAGAAGGACCTTGGTCCGGATGCTTGGCGCTGCCCCGGCACGACCGACCACTATCAGGAGTTCGTCGATTGCGTGCAGTCGCGCCGCCGCCCGATCTCGCACGTCATGGCCGCGCATCACACCACGACCATCGGACACCTCGGCAACGCCGCGATCTTCACCGGCCGCAAGCTGAAGTTCGACGGCGCCGCGGGCAAGTTCATCGACGACGCCGGCGCCACCGCGATGCTCTCGCGCGAGCTCCGCAAACCCTGGTCGCTCGAGAAGATCTGACGCGATCGTATCACGATCGCGTGGGGGTCTGCTGGCAGGCTGCGAAGCAGATGGTAAGGACGGCTCTCCGGGCCGTCCTTTTTGTTTGGGTAGGGATGCGATGACATCGCATCCGCTCGTGTCGGGTAGGGCCGACCATCCTTGGTCGGCCGCGGTCGAGCGGGGATGCTCGACCCTACCACGATGCAGGAACTCAACGGGAAACCGGAATGAATGCCTCTGGCCTCAAAGCCTCAGCAAATCATCCGGTCCCGTTTCTCCCTTTGCATGATGCCCATGCTTCGCAGCCTGCCATCGTGCAAGCATGTCCCCTCGCGGCTCTGCCGCGCAGGCTTCGCAGCCGTTCACCATGCCAGCAGTTCCCCCACGGCCTCCCCATGTCCCCTTGCCCCCATGCCCACTTGCCCCCTACTGTCTCTTGCCGATGCCCCTTCGCCGCGTAGCGCAGATCGCCGTCATCCTTGGTCTCCTGGCCATGGGCGTCTGGTTCGTGCGCGCCAAGAAGTGGGAGACTTTCCGCAAGCCGGACGGAGTCGTGGCCAAGCCCGCTCCCGCGCTCAAGCCGCGCTCCGCCGCGGAGATCATCCCGCAGCTGAAGGATCCGCCGAAGCGCTCTGGCATCACCATCAAGGACATGCTCGCCGGCAAGGTGCCGCACCTGAACCAGCTCGAGGTCGAGGCGTTCCTGAAGAACCAAGGACGCACCACGATGAACCTCCTCGCGGCTTCGCGCCTGCTCAACGACCTCGCCTTTGTCCGTGAGGCGGCCAAAGCCGACCCGGAGAATCCGGCCGTGCAGCTCGAGCTCGCCCTCCGCGGCCAGTCGCCGGAGGAGAAAGCCGCCGCGCTCACCGCTTTCCGCTCCGCCGCTCCGGGCAATTCGCTCGGAGATTATCTCGCCGCCCATCAGGCTTTCGCCGCGGGTGACATCGGCGCCGCCGGCGCCGCGCTCGCCCAGTCCTTGGATAATCCGCTCTACGCCGACTACACGCAGAAGATCATCGTCGGCACCGAGCAGGCTTACCTTGACGCCGGTTACGACCCCGCTCCCGCCGCCGCGGCGGCGATGTTCTCCTTCACGCTCGACCACGTTCAGCCGGTCATGGAGGTGTCGAACAACCTCAAGCAGCTCCAGGAGGAATTCATCCGTTCCGCCGATTTCGACGCCGCCGAACCTACGGTCATCATCGGGCTCACGCTTGGACAGCGCATCCAGGACCAAGGAACCTATCTGATCGACCAGGTCGTCGGAGTCTCCATCGAGAAGAAATTCCTCCAGCAGCTCGACCCGCTGACGCTCGCCGGCCCCGGCGGACAGACCGCCGGCGAACGGCTCGAGGCGCTCGACGCCAAGCTCCTGGAGATCAAGACGCTCTCGCCCGCCTTCACCGAGAAATTCGCGGCCGCGGACGAAGCCACGCAATCCCAGTATGTCGAGCGGATGAAATCAGAAGGTGAACTCGCCGCGATGAGGTGGTTGGTGAATGGGAAGTGAGCGCAAGCGGAGCTTGCGCGGGGACATGCTGGCAGGGTGATCTGCTGCGAAGCAGGAGGTAGGGACGTGATCGCCATCACGTCCGTTCGCGGGCGCACGTTGGCATTACCCGCATCTGGCTAGGACCCGACGACTCCCATCTCCGGTTTCGAACGGATGCGATGGCAATCGCATCCCTACCTGATGCAGCTCCCGCCACCCGTCCCTGAGAGTTATTACCCCTGCTTCGCAGCATGCCAGCGTGCCAGCATGTCCCCGCGCGGCTCAGCCGCGCTTGCTTCGCAGCGGTTCACCATGCCAGCAGTTCCCCCACGAAGGCCTTCGGCCTTCGTCACAGGATCAGCATCGCATCCCCGTAGCTGAAGAACCGGTATTCTTTCGCGATCGTTTCGGCGTAGATCTCCTTCAGCCAGGTCAGGCCGGACGGATCGCCGGGCGTGAGGAACGCGGCCACGAGGCAGAGCAGGGTGGAGCGGGGGAGGTGGAAATTCGTGAGCAGATGTTCGCAGCAGCCCACGGTGTCGCCCGGGCGGATGAACAACGAGGCTTCGGAAACGAAGTCGCTCTCGTGCGCGAAGCCGGGGGATTTGCGGAACGCATCTTCGCTCGCGCGGACCGACGTCGTGCCGACCGCGAGGCGCGGGCGACGGGTGCGCAGGGCCATCATGGTCGCGGCGGGGATTCGGTACGCCTCCGAGTGCATCACGTGCTCGTTCAGGTTGGCGACGGAGACCGGCTGGAACGTGCCCGGGCCCACGTCGAGCACGAGGTCGAAGGCGTCGTGACCGCGGGCTTTCAGCGTGGCGAGAAGCTCGGGCGTGAAGTGCAGGCCGGCGGTCGGCGCGGCGGCGGCGCGGGCCGAGGACGGATCCGCGTAGACCGTCTGGTAGCGGGCGGCGTCGTCGGCCGGGGCGAGGCCGCGCTCCTTGCGGGCTTCGACGATGTAAGGCGGGAGCGGGAGTTCGCCGACGCGGTCCGCGAGCTGGCCGACGGTCTCGCCGGCGGGCAGCGTGAAGCGCACGCGGTATTCGCCGTTCTTGGTCTCGACCGCGACGGCGTGGCGTCCGTCGATGGCGAAGCCCGCCGCATCCGAGGCGCGCTTGCCAGGACGGAGCATGCACCACCATTCGAGCGGATCGGACGTCGGGCGCAGCAGCAGGCACTCGACCTTGCCGCCGGTGGGGCGCACGCCGAAGAGGCGGGCCTTGAGCACCGTGACGTTGTTGCGGATGAGCACCGTGCCGGGCGGCAGCAGGTCGGGCAGTTCCGAGAAGAGCCGGTGTTCGATCGTGCGGGTGGCACGTCGCACCACGAGCAGGCGCGAGCCGTCGCGCCGCGGCGCAGGCTCCGCGGCGATGCGTTCGGGCGGGAGGTCGAAATCCAGCTCCCGGACGTCCATGGCTTACGCTCCGGTCTTCGGAGGCGTGATCAGCAGCTGGCCGTCGATCGCGCGCAGAGGCATGAACTCGGCGCCGGGCGGAGCCTTGCGGAGCTCTTCTTCCACCGCGGAAAGCTTGGCGTCCATGTCGTCGATGCGGGCGACGAAGACCGCCTCCGGCGTCGAGGGCGTGGCGCACGCGCCGTATTCGCGCATCGTGTGGTGGCTGAGCAGGATATGCTCGAGGCGTTCCATCAGCGAGGCTTCGAGGCCGACCTTCGTGCCGTGCGCGCGCACGATGAAGGCGCCGAGGACGAGGTGGCCGTGCAGGTTGCCCGCGCGCGTGAAGCTGGCCTTGGCCATGCCCGGTTCGAGGCGGGAGTATTCCTGTACCTTGCCCATGTCGTGCAGGACGATGCCGGCGACGGAGAGCGCGTGGTCGACCTTCGGGTAGAGGGGGAGGAGGGCTTCGGCGCACTTCGCCATGCGGAGCGTGTGCTCGAGCAGGCCGTGGCGGTAGGCATGATGCATGCCGAGCGCGGCGACGGCTTCGTAGAAGCGCTCACCGTGTTCCTCCAGGGCGGACTCGACCGTCGCGCGGAGACCGGCGTGCGGGATGCGCGCGACGATGCCGAGGAGGTCGGCCTTCATCTTCGACGGATCCTGCTGCGAGACCGGCGTGAGCTTGCCCATGATGGCCGGGTCGGCGCGTTCGGCGTCGGTGATCGGAGCGAGGGAGTCGACCTTCAGGTCGGGACGGCCGTTGAAGTCGCTGACCGTGCCGCCGACGCGGACGACGGCGCCGGCCTTGAGGGTGACGAGGACCGGCTTCACCGGTGAATCGCCAAAGACGCGGATCTTGATGTCGTCGGTCGCGTCGGCGATGACGGCTTCATAGTAGGTCGAACCGGTCTTCGCGGTCTTGGTGGCGATTTCTCCCAGGGCGCAGATGGCCTGGAAGCGAGAGCCGACCGGGGAGGTCTTGCTTTCGCGAAGGGTCAGGAGTGGCTCGGACATGGGCGGGACTGTGGCAGTGGGGGCAGGGGGGAGAAAGAAAATTGCGCGGGGTAGGGGCAGCACCGCGTGCTGCCCTAGTGTGCAAAGGTGCAAAATTGAGAGGACTGAGTCGATGACTGCGTTGAGGACTGAATTGAGGGCTGAATGGATAATGCTAGCTCCGGCAGGCCGGTGGCGGGAATTTCACTTTCAGGTCCCAGGTCTCGGCCATCGGGTATCTGGTTCAGGTGCTCAGGTTCAGGTGCAGGC
>CAIWNE010000040.1 GCA_903913915.1 uncultured Opitutia bacterium | reverse complement strand
GGTAAACCCAATCCGGTGCAAGACGAACAGGGACCGTCCGAGGTCGCCCACCGAGGTCCCGGGTTGTCGCACCGCCGCAAGGCGGGTCCGCAAGGTCAGAGAAATGAACGCGCAGGGGATCGGCGAGAGCCGCCCAAGGACAGAATCCGGCTTATAGTGTATGGCTCAAAAGACGGAGGGCCGAACGGAAACGTTCGGCCCTCCCCCTTTATGCCCTGGCTTAGGCTTGATTCCCGTCATTCCCGAGGGCATCGATGAGGTCACATGGAGTCCCCCTCGGCATCGTCCGTCCGGCTGAAGGACCAATTTCGTTCTGGCGCGAAGATCGCCATCCTCGCCCCTCACCCGGACGACGAGTCGCTCGGCACGGGCGGCCTGATCCAACAGGCCCTGGCCGCCGGAGCCGAAGTCCGGGTCATCTTCGTGACCGACGGCGACAACAACCCCTGGCCGCAGCGCTTCGTCGAACGGCGCTGGTTCATCGACGCCCCCGAACGAGCCCGCTGGGGCGCTCGCCGGCGCGCCGAGGGACAGCACGCGCTCCAGCTGCTCGGCTGCGGCAAGGTCCGTTCCGAATCGCTCGGCCTGCCCGACGCCGGCATCCTCGCCCTGTGGGAAGAAGACCTCCCTGGTCCGCGCCCGGCCTTCGAAAAGCTCCTGCGAGAGTGGCAGCCCAACTTGGTCATCGTGCCGTCCGAGATCGACCGCCACCCGGACCACCAAGCGACCCACTTCTACGGCCTCGACGCCGTCCGCACGACCGGCGTGCATTGCCTGGTCTACTCCTACCTGATCCATCGCCCTTGGTCCCAGAAGGTCATGCGCCGTCACCTGGCCTCCGACCAGCTCGAGCTGACGGAGACGGAGCAAAGCCTGAAATTGGACGCCATCCGCTGCCACCACACCCAGATGGCCCTCAGCGGCGGACGGTTCTCGAAATTCGCCAGCCGCGAAGAACGCTACACCCTCGTCCAGATCACCTGACATGACCGACTCACCCTCCCCTGCGCCCACCGGCCCGGGATTCCTGCATTCGACGCGCTTCCAGGCGATCGTCCTTACGGCGCTCGTGCTGTTCCTCTTCTGGTGGCGCCTCGGCAGCCTCGGCCTCATCGATCCGGATGAGCCGTTCTATGCGCTCACGAGCCGCGAGATGGTGCAGAGCGGCGACTGGATTACGCCGCGGGTCTTCGGCGAACCCCAGTTCGAGAAGCCCATCCTGTTCTATTGGGAGACCTGCCTGGCGCAGATCGTCTTCGGCGACAACGAATTCGCCGCCCGCGTGCCCGGCGCCCTCGCGGCGAGCTTGGTAGTGTTCCTGACCTGGGGTATCGGCCGCAGATTCTTCTCACCGCTGGCCGGCTTCCTTGGCGCCATCGTGGTCGGGACCGGAGGCCTGTTCGTGGTCATGTCCCGGCTGATGCTGACCGACCTCTCGCACACGCTCTTCATCTCGGGCAGCATGTACTGCCTCTGGAAGGCCTTCCACGATGAGCCGCGGCGGCTCCGCTGGCTGCTTGCGCTGACCGTCTGCTCGGCGCTGTCGATGCTGACGAAGGGCCCGCAAGGGCTGGTCTTCGTCGCGATGGCCGGCCTGGCCTACGGCTGGCTGAGCGGACTCAAATCCCCCTGGTCCGTACGCAACCTCGCGATCTGCGTACCCGTCTGGCTGCTGATCGCCGTGCCGTGGTATCTGGCGATGTTCATCCTCCATAAGTCCGGTCCGACCTCGCCGGCCACCGGATGGGCCTACTACTGGGACTCCTTCTTCGTCCACGAGAACTGGGACCGCTTCTTCCACGCCGAACACAAGGGCAACGACCATTGGTACTACTACCTCGAGATGCTCATCGGAGGCGCCGTGCCCTGGATCCCGCTGATCGTGGCCTCGGCCTGGGAAACCATCGCCGGCTTCCGTCGCCGTTTCCGCGACGAACCCGGCCTGGCCTTCGTCGTCTGCTGGCTCGTGCCGAGCTACGTCTTCATGACCGTCGCAGCGAGCAAGCTACCTAGCTATATCTTCTTCCTCACCGTACCGGTCGGCCTGCTGGCCGGCCTGACGCTCGAACGCTGGATCAGCGAGGGCTTCGGACGCATCGAACGCTGGGCCGTCGGCCTGTTCACCTTGCTGCAAGGCGTCGCGCTGGCCTGGTACATCCCGACCTTCCACCCCAACGCGCTGCCCTTCCTTCCGCAGCTGATCGCCTTGGGCCTCCCGCTGGCCATCGCAGGAATCTTCGCGCTTTCAAGACGAGCGTTCCTGTGGGCGGCCGTCTCGACCGCCTTCAATATCGTCCTCGTCTTCACCGCGTTCCTCTGGATAGAAGCAAAACTCGAAGGCACCGTGAGCAGCCGCGAAATCTGCAAGGTCGCCGCGCAGGTCCGCAAGCCCGGCGAAAAAATCGTGACCTGCAGTTTCCTCGGCCGTGCCGCGAATTTCTATCTCGGCGAGAAACCCGTCGCGATCTTCGTGCCGGAGCAGAAGTCCGAGCCGGGCGCGAAGGCCAACTTCCGGCCGTTCTACCCTTTCTACTCCTACCACGCCCTCCCGCAGCTCACGATCGAGAAGCAGCTCGGGGCCTTCGCCGACGCCAACGGCAGCATCCTCTGCATCGGCGAGAAACGTGATTTCCGAATCCTCTCGACCGACGAGACCTCTTCCGTACGGGGACGATGCGAGCTGCTCGGCGAGACCGGCGAGACGCCGGGCCGTGCGGTATTCCGCATCAGAGCCCAGCAGCCGACCAATGCCGCGAAATGATCAGACCCGGCGCAGGAGCTTGAAGAACCGAATCGTGTCGCGGATCGGCCGGATCTTGCTGGGCTGCCCTTGGTAGATTGTCCGGACCGGCACATTCGTGATCTTGCCGCCTGCCCGCGCCGTCAGGAGCAGGACCTCGGTCTCGTAGTCGTAGTGGTCGCTCTTGGCCGCCAGGATCGCCGGATTGGCGACGGCGAGGGCGCGGTAGCCGCACTGCGAGTCCGGGATATGACAGCGGCAGAGACGGCTGATGAGCCAGGACATCGAGGCGTTCACCATGCGGCGTACGAAAGGCATGCCCTTCGGATTGGAGAACCGGTTGCCGGCCACCAGGACGACGCCGGGCTCCTCGATGGCCCTCAGGAAAAGCGGGATCTGCTCGGCGTCATGCTGGCCGTCGCCGTCCATGGTGATGCCATGCGTGAAGCCGAGTTCGGCAAGCTTCGTGAAGGCGGTCTTGAGTCCGGCACCTTTCCCCTTGTTGACCTCGTGGCGCAGCACGATAGCGCCGGCGGCGGCCGCCTGGGCGGAAGTCGCGTCAGGCGAGCAATCGTCGACCACCACGACGGTGTCGACGTAGCGCTTGGCCTCGCGGACGACCTCGGAGATGCGCGCTTCCTCGCGGAATGCGGGGACGACGATCGCGACGCGGACGGCTGAGGACATGAAAAGATATCAGCTGGGCCGGCGAAGGCCCGGGAGCTCAGCCACGCTGGGCGATCGGCGCGTACGTACGCTCGGTATTGCCGACGTAGATCTGGCGCGGGCGATGGATCTTCTGCTTCGGCGTCTCGGCGATCTCCTTCCAGTGGGAGATCCAGCCCGGCATGCGGCCGATGGCGAAGATGACGGTGAACATCTCGGTCGGGATGCCGATGGCCTTGAGGATGATGCCCGAGTAGAAGTCCACGTTCGGGTAGAGGTTGCGCTGCTTGAAGTACGGGTCGTTGAGCGCGGCTTCCTCGAGGCGCATGGCGATGGCCAGGAGCGGGTCGTTGATGCCGAGGACCTTGAGGACCTTGTCGCACTGGGTCTTGATGATCTTGG
>CAIWNE010000039.1 GCA_903913915.1 uncultured Opitutia bacterium | reverse complement strand
GAGTTCCAGGACACCAACCGCCTGCAGAGCCGCATCATCGACCTGCTCGCCAGCGAGCACCAGATCATGGCCGTCGGCGACGACGCGCAGTGCATCTACACCTGGCGCGGAGCGGACTGGGAGAACATCGTGGCCTTCCCTAAGCGTCATCCGGGCACGCTGATCCACACCATCGACACGAACTACCGTTCGACCCCGGAGATCCTCGCCTTCGCCAACGAGATCCTGAGCCACCGTCCGCGCATCGAAGGCTTCGACCGCCGCCTCAAGGCCGTCCGCCAAGGGGGCCCGCAGCCCACCGTCTTCACCGTCGGCGACACGTCCCAGCAGGCGAAGCTCGTGGTCCGCAAGATCATGCAGCTCCATCACGAAGGCCACGCCCTGAAGGACATGCACGTGCTCTACCGCGCGCACTACCAGTCGCTCGAGCTGCAGATGGAACTCAACGCGATGGGCGTGCCGTTCGTCATCACCAGCGGACACAAGTTCTTCGACCTCGCGCACGTGAAGGACATCCTGGCCCACCTGCGCTTCGTGCATAACCCGCTCGACCAGGTCGCGCTTTCCCGGTTGCTCTGCCTGCTCCCGAAGGTCGGCCCCGTCGCGGCGGACAAGATCAGCAAGGCCGCCCGGGAGGTCGACCAGGCCCAAGGCCGCGGCATGGTCCGGGCCCTCCGCGCCGACGCCGTGCTCAAGCGCGTGCCCGAATCGGCCAAGGACGACTTCAACGACCTCACCATCACGCTCGAGGACATGCTCGAAGGGCTGGAAGCGGCCAAAGCCAAGCCAGCCCCGTCGGCGCCTGCGCCCGACCTCTTCGTCGCCGCCTCCGACGCCAATTCGATCAAGGTCGCGCGGACGCCCGCCGAGACCGTCCGCGTCTGCATCGAGGGGTGGTACGGCGGCTTCATCAAGACGATCTTCCCTGACTGGAAAGACCGCGAACAGGACCTCCAGGGGCTCATCGGCTTCGCCTCCAAGTTCGAGGACGTCGGCGACCTCGTCGCCCAGGTGGCGTTGCTCAACGGAGAATCTTCCGACAAGAAGGCCGAGCCCGAGGAGGACATGCTCCACCTCACGACCATCCACCAATCCAAGGGCCTGGAGTTCCCGATCGTCTTCCTCCTGGGGTGCGCCGACGGTCTCCTGCCGCTCACCCGGGCCATCGATGAAGGCGACGTCGAGGAAGAGCGCCGCCTCTTCTACGTGGCCTGCACGCGCGCCGAGAACATGCTGTTCCTTTTCTCCCCCCGCTTCGCGGTCTCAGGCGAAGGGTATCGCCCGCTGGATCCCTGCCGTTTTCTGGAAGAAATGAGCCCGGATTGTTACGAATTGGCGGATTATGCCCACCGGCGGCTCTGAGCCCGTATGACAGCCGGACGGGGGTAGGTGCTTGCCTTTGCCTTGGGCGGGCATTTATGACTCACGCAAACTTTACTACGCCATCGCCATGCCCAAGGTACTCGTCGCCGACAAGATCTCGCCCTCCGGAGTCGCCCTCCTCAAAGCCCAGCCCGGCTACGAGGTCGTCGAAGCCTACGGTTCCACCCCCGAACAGGTCCTGAACCTGGTCGTGGACGTGGATGCCATCCTGGTCCGCTCCGAGACCCAGATCACCCGCGAGGTCCTCGCCGCCGCCCAGCGCCTCGTCTGCGTCG
>CAIWNE010000038.1 GCA_903913915.1 uncultured Opitutia bacterium | reverse complement strand
CTTCGAGCGCAGGGTGATACCGAACTTGGGATTAAGGACGGTGCTACCCCAGTAGGACTTCCAGCCGATGGTCATGTACTGCGCCAGCGGGTTGAGGCTGTCGGGCTTGTCGTTGATGATGATCGACGGCTTGAACGGCGAACCGCCCAGGCTGGACATGCGCGTCACGCCGTAGGCCTCGGAGCCGAGACAGTAGGACGAGAAGATCGCGTTCTGGTTGGAGAAGTCCGTGCTGAACGTGTTCTGCGTATCGACCTCGACGAACGGATTGGTGTGCGAGACAAGGCGCACGCCGTGCAGCTCGCCGATCTCGTTCGTGAAAAGCTTCTCAGCGTACTGGTAGCGGACCATCGCCTGCCACTGCTCGCTGTTGCGGATGTCGCGCTCGATCTGCGGCGGCACGACGATGACGTAGGCCTTGCCCTGGATCGGGATGGCCTTGTTGACGCGCAGCTGGGTGGCGGCGTCGAGGACGTCCTGCGGGCTCATGCGCGCGGCCGACGGGGTCGCGGCCTTGAGGGACGCGAAGTCGGAGAAGCCGCCGGAGAAGCGGTTGGTGAGGCCGGCCGTGAGCTGGTTGCGGATGATGCTGTCGGCGTCCAGGGCGCATTCCTGGCCCATCAGGAAGATGGTCGACTGCATGTAGTTGAGCAGGCCGACGTTGCTGACGAGGTCGGAGACCTTCGCGACCTGGCCACGCTGGGCGAGGGTGACCTCGACCGACTGGTAGGAGACGTCGCGGCTGACGGTCGGGGCGACGCCTTCCGTGAGGGCGACCGGCGCGCCGGGCTTGGTGAGGTCGGCCTCCTCGCGGCGGAAGAAGCGTACGGTGCGGGAGCCGACGTTGCGCGGCAGGTCGCCGTCGCGGCCGAACTGGTCGAAGACCAGGGTGTGCTGGGCGGTGATGAGCAGCTTCTTCTCGAAGTGAGGGCGGAGCTGCGTGTGGATGAGGGTGGTGTCGATCATGGCGATCTAGGGGGAGGGATGAGGGATGGAGGGATGGAGGGAGGGGAGATGGGCTGGGTCTTCGTCGCTGAGGGCGCCCGGGCGCTCAGTGTCCGTCCGCCTTGAACGCGGCCTGGCGGATGTAGGCCTCCCGTTCGGACTCGCTCATGTCCTCCTGGGATCTGCGGTTTGACTGGTGGCTCCCGGCGCCGCCCTCGACCGAGGTCAGGGAACGGAGCCGGGAGAGTTCCTTGGACTGCTGCTCGTGCCGCTGGTGCAGCTGGTCGGCGCGCTCGTGGGCTTGCCGCGCCGCGACCATGATGCGGGCCACAGTCACGGCGGCCCGGAGGCCGGCCGGGGAGCTCTTGGCGATCGGCCCCATGTCCTTGGAATGGACGATGCCGTTGGCGATGCGCACGACCTCGCTCGAAGGGTCCTTCAGGGAAGGGTCCTCCTGATAGAGCTGGTCGCGCACGCCCTGCCACGCCTTCTGGAAGGCGGGCTTCTCGAAGTGGGAGTCGGGTTCGGGGAAGGATTCCTGGTCGGACGCGGCGCGCCGTTCCTGCTCCGCAAGACGCGTCGCGGCGGCGGCATCGTCGTGCCGCCCCTCCGACTTGTACTTGCGGGCCAGAAGGTCGTAAGCCTTGCCCGGGTCATCCTTCTTGCGCTGGCGATCCTCGAGTTCGCGGGCGAGCTGCTCCCGCTCCTTCCGGACCGCCTCCTTCTCCTCGTTGACCTTCTTCCAGGACAGCTCGAGGCGCGCGCCGTCCTTCTGCGCCTTCTCGACGGCCTTGGCGTAGGGGCTCCTGTCCCCTTCCCGCTTCTCGTTGACCGGCTCGTCCGGACTCGGGGATTCGGCGGCAGCGGTCGCCGGTTT
>CAIWNE010000037.1 GCA_903913915.1 uncultured Opitutia bacterium | reverse complement strand
GTCATCCCTTCGCGGTCGCGGAGGTCGACGAAGGTCACGCCGCCGAGGTCGCGCTTGGTGTCGACCCAACCCACGAGGGTCACGGTCTGGCCGGCGTCGGCGGGGCGGAGGGCGTTGCAGGTATGGGTGCGTTTCATGGGGTCGGGACGGACGGACTCGAGGGGTATGGTTAACGGACGGGGAAACCCCTAGTCAAAGCCCAATTGGGAGGGGTCGGCGGGCCTGCGGGGCGGGGAGGGGGGCGGGGCTGATGATTCGGGTGGGCAGGCGGCCATACGGACCGTTAAATCCCCTCCCATGCGCACCCCCGCTTTGATGGCCGCCTGTCTGCTGGCGGCGACGCTTCCCGCCGCCCCGGAAAAGGTCGAGATGGCCGGTTACCTCATCGTCCCCACCGAGCGCGTGCCCGACAGCTACAACGCCGGCTTCTCGATCTACGCCGCGGCCTGGCCTCTCCTGAAGCAGTACCCCGGCCATCGCTTCCAGACCGGGCTCTTCGGGACGTGGATGCACCCGCAGTATCTCAGCGAGAAGCCCAAGGACCTTTATAACGACATCGAAGGCGGCCTCGGCTGGTGGCGCGACACGCATTTCCCGACCGAGACGCCGAAGTTCATCATGGGCGGCGTCGGCGTGAACTTCCACGACATCGCCAACGGCCCGGCCTACGGGCGGGGCAGCTGGGAGGATCCGCGCGGGCTCTACGGCGTCGCGCAGCTCTCGCCCTGGCTGCTCTTCCCGCTCGACGGCCTCAACCTGAAGCAAGGCACGAACGGCGAGCTCTTCGGCTACGGCTACCTTCCGATGCCGTTCGCGCAGGCCAAGACGAAGACCGAGGGCAAGGACGTCCCGACCGGCGACACTTGCTGGACGCTCTTCCTGAACTCCGCGAACTTCAAGGGGCCGGTCTGCTTCTTCACGCCGAACTTCTGGTCGCGCGCGGCCGTCCGCGATCCGGCCGTCGCGGGCCTGATGCTCGATTCGCGCGGCTCGGATCCGAACAAGCATTTCCAGATGGAGACCCAGTATGTCCCGGCCGCGCAGGCCAAGGACGACAAGGGGGCGACCTATGCGCGCGTGGCGCCGACGTCGTTCCCCGTCGGAGCGGACGGCACCACCGTCGTGCTGCATCGTCTGACGTCCTATGACCGCCGGGCGCTGTACGACGGCGTGAAGGCCTGGTTCGAAGGCGGCCCGGTGGCGACCGGCTCGATCGATCCCGCTGGCGCGTTCATCCAGAATTTCAAGAAGGACGGCGGTTCGACCTGGCGCATCTATCCGCAGAACAGCGCGCGCGAGCAGAAGCCCCCGCTCGCCTGGAAGTCCTTCGCGACGCCCCATTCGCCGGATCCGATGACCTACGGCTACAAGTGGAACGACGAGCTCGTCTCCCGCGGCACGCCCGGGCTCGTGACGCTGCCGCAATATTTCCGCCTCAACGAAGGCCCCAAGAACAAGCAGTGGGTCGTCGTGAAGCCCGCCGAGGTGCCGGCAACGACCGGTTTGGCGGACATGGCCTTCGATCGCCCGAAGGAGAAGCCGCAGGATCCGCGCGAGACGCCCGCTGGCGCGCAGACCTCTTGGAAGTCGCCTGGTCCGAAGGCCGGACCGTTCCAAGCCTTCCTCGGCGACGGCAGCGTCGTCACCTATTATTGGTATCGCTTCGCCGATCAGCCTGCGTTGCTCAATGCCGACCTGACGCCGGCCGAGCGCGAAGCCCTGCAGGCCAAGGTCGAGAAACTTCATCGCTCCTGGACCAAAGACCGCGACTACCTCGCGCCTCCGACCGTCGGCCGGCTCGCCTCGCTCGATCCGGCTCAGGTGCTGACTCCGCCCAAGGGGCTTGAAGTCGGCTACGTGCCGATCGCGACGCGACAGGAGCTGGCGACCGCGGCGAAGAAGTGACTTACTTCGCCGACTCGGCTTCGGCGCGGACGCGGGCGGCGTTGCGTTGGCCGTAGGCGAAGTAGATCAACAGGCCGATCGCCATCCAGACGATCAGGCGGATCCAGGTGTCCTTCGGGAGCGCGAGCATCAGGTAGAAGCTGGCGGCGGCGCCGGCCGGACCGACGACCCAGATGAAGGGCGTGCGGAAGGGGCGGTGCAGGCCCGGGTCGATAACGCGTAGGGCCATCACGCCGAGGCAGACGAGCGCGAAGGCGAAGAGGGTGCCGATGCTGCAAAGTTCGCCGACAAGGCCGATCGGCGCGAGGCCGGCGGCGACCATGATGCTCATGCCGGTCACCAGCGTGATGCGGGCCGGCGTGCGGAACTTCGGGTGCACCTTGCCGAACGAGACCGGCAGGAGGCCGTCCTTGGACATCGAGAAGAAGACGCGGGTCTGGCCGAGCATGAGCACCAGGATCACCGAGCTCAGTCCGAGAATGGCGCCGAACTTGATGAACGGGGCGAGCCAGGGGAGGCCCATGGCGTCGATGCCCTTGGCGATCGGCTGGGCGACGTTGAGCTGGTCGTAGGGGACGACGCCCGTGAGCACGTAGGCCACGAGGATGTAGAGTACGGTGCAGATCGCGAGGGAGCCCAGCATGCCGATCGGCATGTCGCGTTGCGGGTTCTTGGATTCCTGCGCGGCGGTCGAGACGGCGTCGAAGCCGATGTAGGCGAAGAAGACCACGCCCGAGGCGCGGATGATGCCGTCCCAGCCGAATTGGCCCTCGCCCAGGTGCGGCGGGATGAAGAGGCCCTGCGGATTGCCGGCGGTGATCCAGTTGGAGTGGAGGACGTGGCCGAGGCCGAGCGCGATGAAGAGCACGACGATGGTCACCTTGAGCACGACGAAGGCCGCGTTGACCTTGGCCGAGGCTTCGATGCCGACGACGAGGAGGGCGGTGACGATCGCGACGACGAGCATCGCCGGCAGGTTGATCACGGCGCCGGTGCTGACGAAGTGGTCGACGTGCGTGACCTTGTCCGTGACCCAGTCGAACGGAGCGGAGGAATAAGCCTCGGCGATCCGGATGCCGAAGCCTTCGAGGAAGCCCTTGAGGTAGCCGGCCCAGCCGACCGCCACCGTGACGGCGCCGACGCCGTACTCGAGGACGAGGTCCCAGCCGATGATCCACGCCATCAGTTCGCCGAGCGTGGCGTAGGAGTAGGTGTAGGCGCTGCCGGCGACGGGCACCGCGGCGGCCATCTCGGAGTAGCAGAGGCCGGCGAGGGCGCAGGTGATCGCGCTGATGACGAAGGAAAGGACGACCGCCGGTCCGGCGTGCGAGGCGGCGGCGTGGCCGGTGAGGACGAAGATGCCGGCGCCGATGATGCCGCCGATGCCGATCATCACGAGGTTCGTGGCGGAGAGGGAGCGTTTCAGCGTCCCTTCGCCGGTCGAGGCGGCTTCTTTCTGGAGGGCTGCGATGCTTTTGCGGGCGAACAGGCTCATGGTCAGTTTCTTAGGGAGCGGGCAGGGGAGTGCAATGCTGGGACGCAGTCCAGGTGAAGGTGGTGGCGGTTGGCGGTTAGCGGTTGGATTAGGTCAGCATGCGTGCCGACGCCCGAAATTCCTGTCCCTTTGGGCGTGGTGGGTGCCCTAACCGCCAACCGCCAACCGCTAACCGCTTTCCCCTTATGCTCGGTATCCCCCTATTCTTCTCGCCCTTTCCATTTCCTCTACTCACTTTGCGCTAATGCCGTTTGCATCCTTAGGCCTCGACGCCTCCATCCTCAAAGCCGTGGCCGACCAGGGCTACACGGAACCGACGCCCATCCAGAAGGCCTCGATTCCGACCATCATCGAGGGACAGGACGTCATCGGCGTCGCCCAGACGGGTACCGGCAAGACCGCCGCTTTCACCCTCCCGTTGCTGACCAAGCTGGTCCGCACGAAGTCCGGCGCCCACCAGGGCAAGGTCCGTTGCCTGATCCTGGCCCCGACCCGCGAACTCGTCGTCCAGATCGCCGAGAACGTCGCCGCCTATTCCCGCTACGCCGGCGCGACCGTCGCCACCTGCTACGGCGGCGTCTCCGAGCGCCCCCAGATCGCCGCCCTCCGTCGCGGCTGCGACTTCCTCATCGCCACCCCGGGCCGACTCCTCGACCTCGGCGGCCAGGGCCATGGCGATTTCTCCGCCGTCGAATACCTCGTCCTCGACGAAGCCGACCGCATGCTGGACATGGGCTTCCTGCCCGCGATCAATACCATCGTCCGCGCGCTCCCCAAGGAACGCCAGACCCTGATGTTCTCGGCCACGCTCTCCCGCGAGATCGAGACCCTTACCAAGCAGTATCAGCGCAACCCCGCCCTCATCGAGGTCGGCCGTCGCTCCAATCCCGCCGAGACCGTCACCCAGCTGCTCTACGAGTGCCCGGGCGCGCTCAAGCAGGTCATGCTGCATCACCTCCTCAAGGACGAGGCCCTCAAGATGGTCCTTGTCTTCGCGCGCACCAAGCACGGCGCCGACCGTATCTGCCGCAAGCTCCAGGGCGAGGACATCAGCTGCGCCGCCATCCATGCCAACCGCTCGCAGAGCCAGCGTCAGCGCGCCCTGCAGGCCTTCAAGAACGGCGAGATCCGCGTCCTCGTCGCGACCGACATCGCTTCGCGCGGCATCGACGTCGACGGCATCACGCACGTCTTCAACTTCGACTTCCCTGACCAGCTCGAAGACTACGTCCACCGCATCGGCCGTACCGGCCGCGCCTTGGCCACCGGCACCGCCATCACCTTCGTCACGCGCGAAGACCTCGGCGAGCTTCGCCGCCTCGAGCGCATCGTCGGCAAGCACCTCCACTGCGGCAAACTGCCCGGCTTCGACTACACCCAGCAGGCTCCGGCCCGCACCCCGGAAGACTTCCAGCGTCACCAGGATCCCCGCGCCGGCGCGCACCACAGCGAACGCGAAGGCCGCCCGCAGGGTGGACGTCACGGCGGCTACCGCGCCTCCCAGGGCAACTACCGCCCCTTCGGTCGTCCGGGCACCCGCCGCCAGGGCGGACCTAAGTAAGAGCAGAAGAGGCTCAGAAGTTCAGCCCGGTGACACCGGGCTTTTTTGTGCCTTACCGCGCGGGGTCCCTTTGCGGCAGGCGTCGCTGCAGAAGCGCACCGCTTCCCAGCAACGTTCCCATTTCTTACGCCAGCTGAACGGCCTTTGGCAGGTCGGACATACTTTGCTGGGCAAGTCGGCTTTCTTCACTCCGCGCATGCGCGCAGGGAGTCAGGGATGGTCTGCCGCGCAAACCGGACGTCAGGATTCCTTGGCCTTCGCCGCTTCGGCCCGTTCGCGCTGGCGGTCCGTGATGCGGCGGTCCCAGCCGATGAAGATCACGATGGCGAAGGGCGCCGAGAGCAGGATGATGGCGAGGAGGAGGGGGCGGTCCATCGGCCCGATGAAGATGTCATAGGCGCAGGCCCCGATGAGGGCCAGCAGGCATAGGCAAAGTGAGACGAGCGCGGCGATTGCCCGTTCGCCTTTGGCCTGTTCGTCGCCGTGTTCCTGCCACGACGTCCCTGAGCTCAGTCCAGTGAGCATGATGACGAGGAAGCGGGCGATTTTCGCCATGAGGTATCGGTAGCATGCGTGGGAGGATTGGCAAACGGATTAGGCCGGTTCGCTTGCCATCTGGCTCCTTAGTCCTCCCTTGCGGGCGTGGCCCACACCGTCCGTCTCATCCTCGGCGACCAGCTGAACCCGGAGCATTCCTGGTTCGGCCAGAAGGATGCTTCGGTGACGTATGTGCTCATGGAAGTAAGGTCCGAGACGGACTACGTAGTGCATCACGCCCAGAAGGTGATCGCGATCTTCGCGGGGATGCGCCGCCTGGCCGAGCTCCTGACCAAGTCCGGCCATCGGGTCCGTTACTTCCGCTTGGGAGATAAGGACAATCGCCAGAACTTCGCCGAGAACCTCAAGCAGGTCTTCGCCGCGACCAAGGCCACGCGTTTCGAATACCAAGAGCCTGACGAATTCCGCCTCGACCAGGACCTGCGGGCCTTCGCCCAAGGGTGCGGCCTGACGACGGCCTGCGTCAGCTCCGAGCATTTCCTCGACGGGCGTGGCGGCGTGGCCGCGCATTTCCAGAAGGACGCCAAGCGCTGGCTGATGGAATCTTATTATCGGAAGATGCGCGTGCGGACGCGCCTGCTCTTGGATGAAGACGGTGCCCCGCTCGGTGGCGAATGGAATTACGACAAGGAGAACCGCAAGCCGTGGAAGGGGACCCCGCCGCCGCCTAAGCCGTGGGACCTCTGCCATGACCTCACCCAGCTCTGGTCGGAAATCACGTCTACCGGCGTGCAGACCATGGGGTCGCCGTGCGCGGAGAAGTTTCCTTGGCCGCGCGACCGGAAGGAAGCCTTGGCGCAGCTGGATGCCTTCATCGAGCGAGGCCTGCCGGAGTTCGGCGACTACGAGGACGCGATGCACACGTCGTCGGACCGGCTCTTCCATTCGCGCCTATCCTTCGCCCTCAACGTCAAGCTGCTCGCTCCCCTCGAGGTCGCCCAGGCGGCCGCGGATGCCCACCTTCGCGACCCTGCGCGCTATCCGCTCGCCGCGACCGAGGGGTTCGTGCGTCAGATCATCGGCTGGCGTGAATATATCCGCGGTGTCTATTGGGCCAAGATGCCCGGTTATGCCGGAGCCAACGGCCTCGGCCACACGCTCTCGCTGCCTTCGTGGTTCTGGACCGGCAAGGTGAAGATGAACTGCCTGCGGCACTCCGTCGGACAGTCGCTCGATACCGCCTACGCGCACCACATCCAGCGCCTGATGGTCATCGGTTCGTTCTGCCTGACCGCCGGGGTCGACCCCGCAGAGGTCGAGCGTTGGTACCTTGGCGTATATATCGACGCCTTCCAGTGGGTCGAACTGCCGAACGTGATCGGCATGAGCCAGCATGCGGACGGCGGCTTCCTGGCCAGCAAGCCATACTGCTGCGCCGCGAGCTACGTCTCCAAGATGTCAAACTACTGCGGCGGCTGTCCGTATGACCCCAAGGGCCGAACCGGGCCGCTGGCTTGTCCGCTGAATGCGCTCTACTGGGACTTCTGGCTGCGCAATCAGGACCGTTTCCTCAACAATCCGCGCATCGGCATGGCGGTCCGCCAGGCCGCCAACATGTCTCCGGCGGAGCAAGCCGCCGTGCGCAAGAAGGCAGCGGAGCTGAGGGCGGGGATCGAGGAGCTCTGAGGCCTGGGCTACTTGGCCTCGTGGCCGTCGATCGTCACGCCGGAGAAGAAGATCATCGCCTCATGGCGAACCTCGTGCTCGCCGACGTACATGCCCCAGCGGAAGCAGGTCTTTCCTTCGGGGCGCTTATAACGTCCTTCTCCGGCCTTATGGCCGTTGAGGTAGACCTCATAGTCGAGGCCGTTGTCCCGGACCCGCAGGAGGAAGGATTTGCGCAGCATGCCGTGGGCGATGACGGCGTCTTCGCCCCTCCGATGGTCGAGCAGCACGTCGCCGTTCTCCCTGATCGTGATGTTCATCGCCCAGTCGTTCACGGAATTCTTCACCTGCAGGCTCATGCCGACGGGGTTGATCGGCGTCACGACCCCGCTCCATTCGTGCCAAGTCCCCTGGGCTTCGGTCCATTGCGTCTTGCTGAAGGCTTCGACGCGCGCCGCGAGCGGACGGGAACTGTGCAGGTTCACCTCGTCCGGGAAGAGCCGGAAGATCTGCGTATGGCCGTCTTCCTGGTACCAGCGCGACCACTTCGCGAAGTCTTTCCGCGGGATCGAGCTGTCGGGGAGCGTGTGGAGGTTGATGTCCTTCGGGATGGGGCGCCGTGCTTCGGGCAGTTCCTCCACGACGGCGAGGTTGACGGAGACCTTCGATCCCTTGGCTCCTTGCGCCAAGGCGGCCTTGTTCTCGCCGACAAGTTCCTTGAAGGACGGGTCCGTGCCGTTCTGGGTGTAGAGCTTGGATGCGGGCGCCGCGGCTGCCTTCTCGGCGGCCGGCAAGGGCGCGAAGAGGCAGGGTGCTCCGGCGAGCATGCCTAGGCAGAGCAGGATGCGGACGGGGGTGCGGTGCCAGGAGGACGTCATGCGCTGATATAACCCCGCGGTCGGCGGATGGTTGCCACCGATTGCGTGCTCAGTGTTTGCCGACGGGCATGACGTATTCGACGTAGCCGATCATCATCTCGTCCGAGGTCTGCTGGCCCCATTTCACGGTCTTGGACGGATCGGGATTGGCCTGGTTGCCCGCGCTGTTGTCGAAGACGGCGGTGATCCGGAGCGTGCTGCCTTTCGGGAAGACCTTGGGCTGCTTGAAGTCGTAACGGAGCTGCCAGTTGAAGTCGTAGCGGGGGATGTCGAGCAGGAGTTCCTCGTGGCCGTCCGGGTGGATCAGCTCGTACTTGAAGGCCTTGCCGCGCACGTGCATGTGGGCGAGCAGGTTGGTGACGGTGAGCTCGACCGGCACGCGTTGGGTCTTCGTCTCGACGTGGTGCGCCTCGTAAGGCGGGATGGAGAGCAGGAGTTTCGCGACGCCGACGGTTTTCATCTCCAGGCGCGGCGGCTCTTTCGCGAAGATCAGGCCGAGGCGCAGGCGCTCCTGCGTCGGCTTGCCGCTCGGGGTGTAGTGGATCTGGAAGCTCAGCCGGGAGCCCGCGGGGAGCTTCCGGGCGATCCCGTCGTCGAAGACGCGCGCGCTGTTGCCGGGCACGTAGATGGCCCAGTAGTTCTCGGCGCCGCCGGAGACGATCTTCGATCCGGGCGGATGGACCATCACGATGACGTGGTGGACGACGTCCCGCGCGCTGGGGATGAGCTCATACGCCTTCACCCATTTATCCTCGGTGAACTCGGTCGTGACGATGTCGGTCTGGTAGGGCATCGTACCGGTAGCCTTGATGGCGTAGGCTTTGCTCAGCGGGATGATCGCGTCGGGCTTGCCGATGGTCCATTCGCCCTCGAAGCGGAGTTTCGCGGGAGCTTCGGCCGGGTCGCCTAGGGGGCGGTCGGGGGAAGCGAGCCAGGCGAGCAGGTCGGCCTTATCCTTCGCTCCGAGCGAGCAATCATTGGCGAAAGGGCTGGGGCCGCCGTCCTTGGGCGGGGCCGCGAACCAAGGCGGCATCGTGCCTTCCTGCAGGACGCGGCGGATGGTCTTGGCGTGGTCCTTGACCGAGGTCAGGTCGTCGAGGGGGAAGGGGGCGATGCCTTCCGGGTGGTGGCAGCGGACGCAGTGCTGCTGCAGGATGCGGGCGACGTCGCGATGGTAGGTGATGGCCGTCGCGGGGCCGACCGCAGGTTTCAGGTCCAGCTCACAGCCCGGAGCGGTCGTGGCGGCCACGCTGATCGGACGCTCGGCGAGCATTTCGGCGAGCGCGTCGGCCAGAAAGCGGCGGCTGGGATGCTCGCGGTTGTAGTCGACGCCGTATTGGTCGTCGAGGGCGCCGCGATAGCGGAGCGTGCGGCGGGCATCCAGAAGGAAGACCTCGGCCGTCGTGCGGGCGCCGAGCGCCTTGGCGAGGGTGCCGTCCGTGTCGTGGCAGTAGGCGGAGTTGAGGCCTGCTTCCTTTGTCTGGGCGAGGATGTCCTCGGTCTTCTCTCCGGCCATGACGTTCACGACCAGGAGCGCCAGACCTTGGGCCGAAAGGTCTTTCTCCAAGGCGCGGAGCGAAGGAAGGTATCGTTTGCTGATCGGACAGGCCGAACTCGACATCGCGATCACGAGGCCTTTGCCGCCGCCGACTTCCGTCAGCCGATGCGGGTGGCCGGCGAGGTCGGTGAAAGCGACGTCGTCGATCATCCGTCCGACGCCCAGGTCTCCGGCGCGTTCGACCACGGGGCCGGAGGTGCGCGGCGGTTCGGACGCGCACGTGGCGATTGCCAGCAGGAGCAGGATGAACCAGGCGAGTCGAGGCATGGGTTACTTCTTGGTCGCGGCCTTTTTCTTGCCCTTACTCGGCAACGGGGCGGGGTCCACGCCGATCAGCGGGAAGTCGGCGTTCGGCACGCGGGCCGCGGCCATCTTGGCTTCGAGTTCCTTGACGACCTCGGGGAACTTCATGGCCAGGTCGGTCGACTCGTTGGGGTCAGCGTCGAGGTCGTAGAGCTGGGTGACGATCGGTTCCTTGTCTTTGACGGCCTTGGACATATCGGTGCGGATGGCCTTCCACTTGCCGTCCCAGATGGCCTGCTGCGAGCCATAGCCGGGGAATTCGCGGTAGAGCGGCGCATGACGCGGGGCGTCGGTGCCCTTGAGCGCCGGGACGAGGCTTTCGCTGGCGATGTCGGCCCCGCGTTCGAGTTTCACGCCGGCGAGCTCGGTAAAGGTGAGCAGCCAGTCTTCGAAGCCCGAGATGCGGTCCGACCGCGTGCCGGCCTTGATGCCGGCGGGCCAGCGGACGACGGTCGGCTCGCGGACGCCGCCTTCATGCAGCGATCCCTTCAGGCCCTTCAGGCCGCCGGCGGAATTGAAATACTTCGTGTCGACGCCGCCCGCGTCGTGCGTGGCGCCGTTGTCGCCGGAGAAGACGACGATCGTGTTGTCGGCGATGCCAGCCTTCTCGAGCGCGGCGAGGATACGGCCGACTTCCTTGTCGAGACGTGAGATCATCGCGGCGTAGGTCGCGCGCGGGGTGCGGTTCGGGACATAGCCGCCGCGGACGGGGACGTAAGGCGCGGCTTCGGTGATCACGCCTTCATATTGCTTGAGCTCTTCGGCCGGCACCTGGAGCGAGACGTGGGGCAGGGGCGAGGCGTAGTAGAGGAAGAACGGCTTGGCCTTGTTCTCCGCGATGAAGGCTTCCGCGCCGGCGATGGTGCGGTCGCTCGAGAAGTCCTTGCCGATGTAAGGCGCGAAGGCCTTCGGGTCCTTCGGGTCGGCGTCGGCCGGGAAGTTCGCGTGGCCGGGCGTGCCGGTGGGGCCGTTGTCGAGCGGGATCTTCTTCCCGTCGTCTTGGATGTAGGGTGGGTAGTGGCTGTGGGCGACCCATTGGCTCGTGATGCCGAGGAAGTGGTCGAAGCCCTGCTTCAGGGGGCTGCCCGTGGACTCGAAGCTGCCCATGCCCCATTTGCCGAAGGCGGCGGTCGCGTAGCCTGCGGACTTAAGCGTCGCGGGCAGCGTCGTGATGCCGGCCGGCAGCGGAAACTGCTCCTGGTCGCCGACGTCGATGTTGTCTCGGGTCGTCGCGTGGCCGGGGTTACGTCCGGTCATCAGCACCGTGCGGGAGGGGGAGCAGACTGCGTTGCCCGCATAGTGTCTGGTGAGGATCATGCCTTCGCGGGCGAGGCGGTCGACGTTCGGGGTGCGGATGATCTTCTGGCCGTTGTAGCCGACTTCGCCGTAGCCGAGGTCGTCGGCCAGGATGAAGACGATGTTCGGCCGGGACTCCGCGAAGAGGCTGGCGCAGAGCAGGGTCAGCAGGAGCAGGGGGGTGCGGCTCATGCGGATTTACTAGGGTTAGCCCTCGGTTATGTCGAGAAACCAAGGGGGTGGGTTTGTCGGATTGACATCCCCGCCGGGCTGGGGCTTAACCCAATCTTTCCTCTCTCGGGCTGTAGCGTAGTCTGGTAGCGCGCTTGCATGGGGTGCAAGAGGTCGTGAGTTCGAATCTCACCAGCCCGACCAGAGGAAAACGAAGCCAAAGTCCCCGGCAAGGGGACTTCAGGGCTGTTTCCTGAGGGTCTTGGCGATGAAGTCCCAGATGTCCGCGAAGCCTTCGGTCGGATGGTCGGGGTATTTCAGGTAGCAGGTGACCCCGGCCTTCTGGGCGAGCTTCTGGTAGCCCACACCCCAGGCGGGCGAGTGGACCTTGTAATCCATCTCGGTGACCTTCTCCGGCTGGGTCAGTCCCCAGTTGTTCTCGAAGTAGATCGGCGCCGAGCCGGCATGGAGAAGATTCTCGGATGACCACTTCCGGATCTCCGGCAGGAATTCATCGCGACGCCTGAGCGATTCGTCGAACTGGACCCCGAAGGCGGGAGCTCCCCATTTCACGCCGGGCACCCACTCCTGCATCAGTTTCGGGTCGAAGGTAGGCTGGCTCCGGTAGGCGGCGACGCCGGCGACGCGCGAGGAGGCGCGGGCGACCGGATCGGCGGAATTCGCGTCGGCGTGATCGGGGCTGACGCCGACATAGAGGGCCGGCTGGGCGCCTTGCGAGCCGCCGCCGACCATGATGCGGTTCGGGTCGAGGTTCCATCGGGCGGCGTTGAGGCGGATGAACTGCACGGCGCGCACCGCATCGTTCATGACGTAGCTCACGGGGGTCTTCTCCTTCTCGTTAATCGCGTCGGTCATCGTGCGCAGCTCGACGCCGACCTGGGCGATGCCCTGCGGCAGGAAGCGGTTCGTGTCGGGAACCCCTTTGCTGGGTTGCCAGAGTCCGCCGTACCAGATCAGCACGGGGAAGGGGCCCGCGCCTTTCGTCGGCACATAGACGTCGAGCAGCTGGTGCGCGTGCGGTCCGTAGCTCACGTCAGCGGCGACCGGCGCGACCTTCGGAGCGGCGCCGAAGGCGACGGCGGCCAGGAACAGCGCGAACAGCCTCACTTCAGTTCCGGACGGAGGTAGGCCTTGATGTAGTCGTTCGGATTGGCGTGAACGACGTTCGGGGCGCCCGGGTAGACGAGTTCGCAGGACACTTTGATCTCATCGCAGTGTTCCTTGAGCTTCACGCCGAAGTTGGCGGTGTGGGTCGGGTCTTTTTCGTCCTTGCCGAGGTTGGGCGGGGTACCGAAGAAGAGGCCGACGGGCGGGTCGTCGCGCGTCACGAGCTCGTAGGGCGAGTATTCCTTGATCCAAGGCATGATCTGTTCGCGGGCCTCGTAGAAGGCGTCGAACGAGGACTGCTTCTTCTTGGAGTCGCCGGCGATGCCGAAGGCGTGCGAACCATAGCGGCTGTTCGGCGTCCACTCGCGCATCTGCTTCGGGTCGAGGGAGGTCTGCGGCACCTGAACGGCGGCGCAGGTCAGGCGCGTCGATTCGCGGGCGATGGGATCTTCGCTCTTCGGGTCGGCGAGGTCGTCGTGGAAGGCGAGCCAGAGGCTGGTGCACGCGCCGGCGGAGCCGCCGGCCGCGCCGACCTTGGTCTTGTCGAGGTTCCATACCTTGGCCTTGCTGCGGCAGAACTGCAGGGCGCGGGCGCAGTCGAGCATCGGTCCCTTGACCGGCGGCACGACCTTGTCCTCGGTGGCGTCTTTGATGTAGCGGTACTCGACGGAGACGACCGAGATGCCGGCGGCGAGCGCCTCCTTGAGCATGCCGTTGACGGAGGAGCGGTCGCCGTTGGTCCAGCCGCCGCCGTGGATGTAGAACAGCAGGGGCGTGGGCTTGTCGGACTTCGCGCGCCAGAAATACATCACCTGCATGCGGTGCGGACCATAGGCGACGTTCTCGTCTGGCTTGATGACGAGCGGCGACTTCAGGTGCTCAGGGTTACCGTCGTTCTGGAAGCGGGCCGGAGCCTTCGGCGTCTCGGCCTTGGGCTTGGCCGGGGTGTCGGCGGCAAGGAGGGAGGCGGCGCCCAAGGACAGGGCGACGACGGAAGCGAGCAGGGGGTTCATGCTGCCTTTCAGACAGCCGAAACCCCCTGCGGTTGCGAGGAAAACTTACTTGGCCGGGGTCGCCGGAGGCACCTTGCAGGTCTGCCAGGCGAACAGCTTCCACTCGCCGTTCTCCTTGCGCCAGACACCGAGGAAGCAGATCCGCGACTCCGTGGTGGCTTCGTTGATGACCGCCTTCACGTCGAAGAAGCCGGTCATGGTTGCCATGCCGGTCGCCGGGAAGGCAAAGTCGCGCTTCACGTAGTCGAGGCGGAGGTATTTGGCCTTGCCGCTGACGATCAGCTCCAGGAACGAAGCCTTCGTGTCCACGAGCGCGTTGGAGTGGGCGTAGTGGAGGTCATCGGAGAGGTAGGCGGATAGCTTGGCTCCGTCGCGCGCTTTCATCGCGGCGACGCGGGCGTCGTCGGCCGCGCTGATGCGGGCGAGTTCGGGGTTTTCGGCGGCCGCACAGGTGACGACGGCGAGCAGGGCGAAGAGGAGGGGGCGCATGCGTTGAGCAGAATGACGGTGGCGGCGGTGGCGAGTCCAATCAGCGCAGCGTCACGCCGTGGGCCGGGATGGCTTGGCCTTCAAGGTCGACCATTTCATCGCTGCAGTTCACGAGGAGGCGCCGGGGAAGCTTTCCGTGGCCGAGATGATCGGTGGCCGCCAGATCGAAGCCTTGTATGCGGGGGTCTTCGGACGGAAGGATGAGCGCCGAGAAGCTGCCGATATGCGCACCGCCGTACACCGCGAGGTCGGTCTGCCCGCCCCAGTCGTGGAAGAGCTGGTCTCCGGTCAGCCAAGGGCCGCTCGCCGGGTGGCATTCGACGCGCAGTTTCGTGAGGCGAGCCGGCGCGCCTCCGATGGAGAACTCGAACCGTATGCCGCCATGGGCGACGGGAAGCCGGCCGCCGAGCGAAGTCTGGCCGGGGCGAAGCTGATAGTTTCCGACGAAGATTTCGAGCCGCTCGGCGTCAAGTACCCGCAGGCGCAAAGCCTTGTTCTCGGCGGCCGGCATGATCGCCTGCCAGCGGATTTCTCCCGCGGCGGGAAGCATCGCAGACCAGCTTCCCGGCGAGGCTTCTTGGGTTTTCGCGCTCAGGCGTTTCCTCTCTCGCAAACCCTCGTAGGGGACCGCCGCCAAGGGGGTGCCGCGATGCTCGGGTGCGGACTGGTGCTGGGCGTCGACCTCGTTCGCGAAGAAGTTCCGGCCGCTGCGGCTGATCTGGCTGAGCCAGCGCCCGATTTCGGGCGCCATTTCCGGTTTTTCGGCGGCGAGCGGGGCAAGCATGGAGGCGGCGACGAAGGTATTCATCGCGAACGCGTAACCGTCTCCGTCGCGGGTGGAGCCGCAGAGCCCCGTCGCGGCCACTCCGCCGAAGTCACGGTCGAGGCGACCCCATCGTGGGCGCACGCTGTTCGTCGCGGCGTTCGTGTCCAGGCACCATGCCGCCAGTTTCGCGACGTCGTAACGCGTGCCGACCTCGCGATTCATCCGGGCGGCGAGGGCAGGCGCGCAATAAAGGCATATCTCGTAGAGAGGGTTGCCTTCGGACGGCGAACGCCGGTCGAGCGCATCCATCGCCCAGCGGGCTGCCTTGAGGTGAGCCGGTTCCCCATGCCTAAGCCATGCGGCGTAGCAGACGTAAGCCATCGCCGCGCTCGCGTCAGGCTCGGTCCATCTTCCGTTCGTGACCGGACCTTGTGAGGGCCCATACGTGACGAAGCCTGTCTGGTTGAAGTCGGCATGTGCTCCGCCCAGCGCCGTGACGATCCGGGCATAGCGTCCCGCCATCCGGGTGAGGTTGGCGTCCATCTCGACGGACTCCGGATGCCGGAGCGCCAGCTGGGTCAGCAGGATGGCTGGAAACAACTCATACCAATAGCTGCGGGTCGCTTTTGCGCCAATGTTGTTGCCAGGGATACCCTCGGGGGAACTCCAGCGTAGGGCCGACCGGAGCAGGGGGCGGACCCGAGGGTCCCCGTTCAGGTCGGCCGAAAGCAGGAAACCCAGGACGCAGATTCCTTCGCCGCCGGATTTTCCGCCGACGTAGGATGGAAGCACGAAGGACTCAGGCGAGAGGCTGACGGCCAGCGGCAGATGGTTTCCTGGGTCGCGTGCGAAGACGAGGTCGCTGAAGGCTTTCTCGCGGGATTGCCAGAAGCCGTAAGGCTCCTCCTCGGCGTGGCCCAGGGTCGCCGCCAGCAGCCCGGCTAACAGCGATCTAGCGAGCATGGTTCAGGCCTTCACCGCCGTCACGATGCTGCGGTCGCAGGCGGTATCCTGGTGGCGGATGTCGCCGAAGCCGGCTTCGGTCAGAAGCTGACGCATCTCGCCGGTGCCGTAGCAGCGGCCTTCGGTGACGCTCATCAGTAGCGCCGAGTAGGCGGCGACGGGGGCCGGGCCGGTCTTGTCGTCGTCGAGGTGCGCGTCATGGACGATGAGCAGGCCGCCCTTCGGGAGGGCCTTGGCCGAGGCGGCCAGCAGGAAGCGGACCTTGTCGGTGTCCCAGTCATGCAGGACGTTGGAGAAGAGGTGGACGTCGTAGCCGGAGGGCAGGGCGTCCTTGAACATGTCGCCGGCGGCGACGTCGACGCGGGATTGGAAGCCACGCTTGGCGATCATCTTGCGGGTGATGCCGTCGACCGGGGCGCGTTCGAAGACGGTGGCGCTGAGCTTGGAGTGGTTGGCCACGAGGGCGCAGGCGTAGATGCCCGAGCCGCCCGCGATGTCGAGGAGGCGGGTGCGGGCGCCGATGGGTGAAGCCTTCGCCATCGCCGGCCCCAGCACGAAGCCGCGCGAATCCATGGCGGCGGTGAAGCTGGTGGCGAATTCGTCGGTGAGCATCGCTTCGCTCCAGGGCTTCTCGTCCTTGTAACTGCCCCAGTTGGCGGGCTTGTCCGTCCTGAGGATCACGATGAAGTCCTTCACCACCGGACGGTCCTTCAACGAGGCGTAGTAGGGCCCGAGGAAGGTCGCCGAAGTGCTGACGAGGTGTTCCTTCCCGAGTTGGGTCACCGAGTAGACGCCGTCCTTGAGCGCGAGGAAGCCGTTGGCGGCGAAGAGCGTCAGCATCACGTCGGTCGGTCGACGGTGCGTGCCAAGGTCGCGGCACACCGTGGCGAGGTCGGAGGGCTTCGCGGCCAGTTTGGTGAACAGGTCGAATTCCGTGAGCGCGGCGGCGATCAGGTCGACGGCGTAGAGTCCGTCGCGGAAGCGGTAGATCCCGAGCGGGTCGGTCGCGGGGGCGCGGGTCAGGTCGAGCGGAGCGGTCATCTTATTTGAGGGACTTGATGTAGAGGGTGAGCGAGGCGATCTGCGCGTCGCTGAGGATGCCGGCGAAGCTCGGCATGGCATATTCGCCCTTGGCGTAGGCGGGCGCGCGCTTGGCGTTGGGTTCCAGGATGGACTCGCGGATGTAGGCGTCGTCGGCCACGCAGGAGCCTTTCTTGCCTTGTTCGGTCACGTATTCGCGCACCGAGCCGTAGAGCCCCTTCCATTGAGGCCCGACGTGTGGCTGGTCGATGTCCTTGGTCGAGTGGCAGGCCACGCAGCCGAACATCGTGGCGAGCCGGCGTCCTTCCTCGGCGGTGACCACCTCGGCCTGCGCCTTGGTCTCCTTGCGCGGCGTCAGGTCGACTGTCAGGGGGCCGAAGCCCTCGGCGACCGGGTCGAACTTCGTCAGGGCGTAAGGGGTCGTGTAGGCGTTCTGATGCATCTCGGCGCCGGCCGCCGAGGCGATGGACCAGCCGACGCGGAGCTGCTCGACGGTCTTCAGTCCGGGGACGCCGAGGAAGACGCTCTTATGGTCCGTGCTCAGGTAGGCGCTGCTCGCGATGAGCCAGTCGTTGCCGGTCTTGCCGTCGGCCTTGTATTGGGCCGAGCCGTAGGTGTAGCGACGCTGGTAATGCCAGGTCGCGAGGGAGTAGCGCGAAGGGTCCCCGGCGAGCTTGGGGTCGAGCTCGACGTCGAACTTGAGCAGGACGCCGTCGGCCGTGGGGACGACCGATTTCGGGGTGAGCGAGGGCAGGCCGGTGTAGCGGACGCGGCCGATGCCGCTGAGGGTGTCGATGATGTTGCCCCAGCCGATGACCTGGAAGCCGGCGAGGTAGAGCTGTCCGTCCTTGGTGCCGACCGAGCCGTTGAGCGGCGTGAAGTCGAAGTCGGTGGTGATGCTGGTCACGCTGGCCTGCGGACGGTCGCCGCGGTCGTTGAAGTTCACGCGGAGCAGGTCCGGACGGTTGAAGCAGATCTGCACCAGGGAGTCGTTCAGCGGGCCCATCTTGGCGTCGAAGAGCCAGACCTGGGACATCGCGGAGGCGTTCACGGAGTGGGGGATCCAGGTCAGCGGGTCGGCGATCGGGGCGGGGTATTTTTCCCGCGGGTATTTGTCGCCGAGGAAGCCGTAGAACTGATGGTCACGGACGATATGCAGCGGCGTGCTCGGGACATACTGGCCTTCCTGGTCGCTCGAGGTCACGAGCCCGGTGCGCAGGTTCACCGCGAGGTTGGGCTGTCGGAAGCCGTAGCCGAGCACCTCGGCGCTGCGTCCGTCGGCGGAGACGCGCAGGATGCTGCCGTTATGCTTGCCGAGCGTGGTGGCTTCCTGGCCGCCCTTGGCGATGACGAACTCGCCCTTGGGAGCGAGGCGGAGCGTGCTGGGGAATTCGCGCATGTCGGCCGTCTGCGCGAAGCAGTTGGCGAACAGCTCATGGACATCGGCCTCGCCGTCGCCGTCCTCGTCCCGGAGGTGCCAGATGCCGTTGCGGTCGAAGACATAGATCTCTTCGTCGCGGATGGCGCAGGTCATCGGTTCGTGCAGGCCGGAAGCGAAGCGATGCCAGATGATCGGGCCGGAGCTCTGGCCGAAGCCGGCGGCGGTCCAGACGTCGCCGTCCAGCGTGACCACGACGGCGGTGCCGTCCTTCTTGAACTGGATGTCCCCGCAGCGCACGGCGCGCTTCCAGGGGTTTGGCACGGGTAGGTCGACGTGGTCGACGACGTAGGCCTGCGTGTCCGGCGCGAGGTGGATCTTCGTCCGCACGGTCTCCTTCCAGCGGGCATGCGACGGGCCGGCCGGCAGGGCCTTGGGGCGCACCGCGGGCGCGGCATGTTCGTCGCAGAGGGCGACGCAGAAGGAGGCCGGCTCCTTGTGCGCGGGGACTTTCACCAGCCAGACGTCGTCATGGGCGGTCAGCTGGGCGTGGTCCTGTCCCTCGGCGGAAGTCACGGTGACGCCCGTCTCGATTTCCTGCGCGGGGCCGTTCATGCGGTTGCCGACGATGAGCCAGAGGTCCTGCTGGTTCGGAGCCACGGTGACGTGGCGCTCGATCACGACGCGTTCTCCTTGCAGGGAGGAGGTCCACCATTCGCGCACGTGCGAGCCGAAGGCGACGTATTCGAGGACGACTTCGTCGCCGCTCAGACGTAGGGCGGAGAAGCGCCCCATCGCGGTCGGCAGCGGACCGCGGCCGACTTCCTGCACCGTCGGCGCAGGCGAACGCGGGTCGGTCAGGCTGACCTTGTCTCCCGTCTGCCAGCCCGGGGTGATGGTGTTGCCGAACCAGAGCTTGCCGTCGGGTTGCGGGGCGGGGAACTGGCCGCCGGGAGTCTTGCGGCCGGCGTCATGGTATGATCCGGGCGCCAGCGCCTTGTCGGTCACGCCTTTGCCTCGCCAGACGGCGGAAACGCGGAGCAGGTCGGTGTCGAAGCAGGCCCAGCAGTCGTTCGGCAGCCTGAGGATGATGCCGCGGGGCGTGAGATTGTCGTGGCCGAGGCCTTCCCGGCGCGCGTCGAGGACGGACGAGAAATAAGGGTAGTCCGCTTCGACCCAGGAGCCCCAGGGCTGGTCGATGACCTTGCGAGGGGCCTTGGCCGGTTTGGTCTTTTCGGGGGCGGCGACGGCCGCCGTGACGGTGAGCAGGGCCAGGAGAAGGTGACGGACTCTCATCGGGGTGGGCTTTTCGATAGGGCCCGCCTCTTCAAAAGGCAACTCGTCCGCTCGGTCTTGGCCGTTTTAGGCTCAGAATCCCTGCAGCCAGCGTAGGAAGCTGCCTGGTTCCGACACGAGGATACGGAGCAGGTCGCTCCGCTCGTCGGTCCAAGGCAGCACGCGGGGGGAGAATTCGGCCGGGGGGCTGGCGACGTCGTGCAGCAGGGGCTGTTGGAGCAGTTCGGCGTCACGGCTCATCACGATCCAGTCCGAGCCGTAGAAGCCGTCGTCGTCGAAGGAGGATTCCGTGTCGTCGATCGTGATGGCAGGGAAGGCGATCTTCTCGGCGATGCCGTAGACGACCGGATGCAGGTCGAGGTAGCGGTTGGAGACGTGGACGACGATCGCGCCGCCTTTCTTGAGGTGCCGTTGGTAGTTGGCGAAGGCTTCGATCGTGAGCAGGTGCACGGGGATGGCGTCGCTGCTGAAGGCGTCCAGGATGATCACGTCGTATTGCTGGTCGGCTTCCCGTTCCATCGAGAGGCGGGCATCGCCCATGACCAGTTCGGTCTTCGCCTTGGAATCCTTGAGGTAAGTGAACGTGCTCGTCGCCAGGCGCGCCACGTCGTCGTTGATCTCGTAGAAGCGGAACGTGTCGCCGTTGCGTCCCCAGGCGGCCAAGGTGCCGGAGCCGAGACCCACCGCGCCGACGCGGCGTCCGCCCTCGGGGTGATAGGTGCGGAAGAGCCGGCCGATGCCGCTCGTCGAGGTGTAGTAGCTCGTCGGATCAGTCCGGCGTTCGACGCTCTGATACTGCAGGCCATGGATCGTGGCGCCGTGCTGGAGCGTCAGGTGGTGGCGGGCGCGGTCGGTCCTCTCCGCCTCGGTGACCTTGAGTACGCCGTAGAAGCCGCGGGTCACGCTGACCGCGCCGCGCAGCGAGGTCGTGGCGACGTCGGCGAGGCCGTAGCCGAGGGCCGCCAAGGCGAGGAAGGGGACGGCCCAGGCCCAGCGGGCCTTGCCATGCTGGAAAGGCAGGGACGGGTCGCGGCGGAGGACCAGGATCACCAGGGCGGCCGTGAGGAAGAGCGCGAGGTGCAGTTCGAAGTAATCCGGGAAGACGAACGGGGCCACCAGCGCGACGAAGAGGCCGCCCACGGCGCCGCCGGCGGAAATCGAAAGATAGTAGCCCGTGAGGCGGCTGGCTCCGGGGCGCAGCCGGAAGACCTCGCCATGGCAGACCATGCAGGCGACGAACATCGTGCCGAGGTAGAGCGAGGCGAGCGGGGTGATGTTCGGGTGCGATTCGGCGGTATACAGATTGTACGTCACGCCGCCGAGGAGGGCGATGAGGAGCGGCAGCCAGAAGGCGCGGTGATACCAGCGAGGGCTGTCGAAGCTGATGATGAACGACAGCAGGTAGAGGCTGAGCGGTAGCACCCAGAGGAAGGGCACCACGGCGATGTCCTGGCAGAGCTTGTTGGTGATCGCGAGGAGTAGCATCACGCCGCAGGCGGGCAGGGCGAACCAGAGCAGTTTGCGCGTCAGGGTCGGGGCCGCCTCGGTGTCGTCGTCGGCGGAAGTCTTCGAGTCGGCCCCCGGGCTATGCCATACTTTGTATCCGCACCAGGCCGCCAGTCCGGCGTAGAGGGCGAGCCCGATCGACCAACCTTTGGCCTGTGTCTGGCGCGCGAGCTGCGGCTCGAGCAAGAACGGATAGGCGATCAGCGCTAGGAGCGAGCCGACGTTGGAAAGGGCGTAAAGACGATAAGGCGAGACGCCGGGGTTGGCCTTGCTGAACCACGCCTGCAGCAAAGGGCCCGTGGCGGAGAGCACCAGGTAGGGCAGGCCGAGGCAGGCGAGGAGCAGCACGAGGATGTGGCCTGCGGCGTGGGAGCCGTCGGTCGGCTTCCACTGGTCGCCGGGGGTGATGGGCAGCAGCGCGACCGCGAGGGCCAGCAGGCAGAGGTGCGTGATGACCTGGCGGCGCGGGGTCAGGCGGCTGATGCTGAAGTGGGCGTAGGCGTAGCCGCCGAGCAGCAGCACCTGGAAGAAGAGCATGCAGGTCGTCCAGACCGCGGGGCCGCCGCCGAACCACGGCAGGATGAAGCGCGCGATCAGCGGCTGGACGAGGAAGAGCAGGCAGGCTCCCCAGAAGATGGTCAGACTGAAGGCGAACATGGCAGGGTATGTCTTTGAAACCCCGCCGAAGGGCGAAGGTTGGGGTAAGGGAGGGCTACGGGCCGGTCCGCCTCGTGGCAATCCCCATCAGGCTCGCGGGCGGAGGCGGAGGACGAGCGATTCGTAGCCCAGCGTGCGCTCGTAGGAACGCTCCTTCTCGGTCCTTTCGGTCGCCGAGACGATTTCCATCGAACCCACGAGTTCGACGCACTTGAGGAGCAACGTGCGCATGATGAGGCGAGCGTGCGCGGCCCCAAGGCAGAGGTGTTCGCCGAATCCGAACGAGAGGTGCGGGTTCGGCTTGCGGTCGATCTTGAATTCGTCGGCCTGCGGGAAGATGGTTTCGTCGCGATTGGCGGACGCCCAGCCGAGCGAGACGCGGCCGCCGGCCGGCACTTCTTCGCCGTGGACCGTGGTCGCGACGGGGCACACGCGTCCGATGTGCGTCAGCGGCATGAAGAAGCGGAAGAATTCCTCGCTCGCATGCGTGACGCGTTTCGGGTCCTCGCGCAGGTAGGCGAGCGCATCCGGGTTCGCGGCGAGATGGCCGAGGGCGCAGGCGACGGTGTGGATGACCGTGTCGCGTCCGCCGGCGAAGGCGATGTTCGCATAGCCGAGTTTTTCCTGATGCGTGAGCGGACGCCCCCGGAAGGTGGCCTTGTGCAGGGCGGAGAAGAAGTCGTCGCCGGGGCGTTCGGCCGTCGCGGCGAACTTGCCTTCGATGTATTCGTCGAGCCCGGAGCTCTTGCTGAGCCCGTCCTGCTTGCGGAAGACATGCGTGCCCCAGCCGATCCAAAGGTCGGCTTCGCTCTCCGGCACGTTCAACAGGTAGGTGAGCGCGCGGGACTGGAGGGGGAGGGCGAAGCCATGGACGATCTCGGTCTCCGTCCGGGCGAAGGCGGCCCGGAGCATCTCCTCCGTGAGGGCTTCGACCTGCGCGATCATGTCGGCCGATTTCGGGCGTTGGAAGAAAGGCTCGGCGATCGCCCGGTAGTCGGCGTGGGAAGGCGGGTCGACCTCGAGCGGCAGCTGGCGGACCGAACGGACGGATTCCTCCGAGGGAATCGGCACGCGACAAGGGGCGTCGGAACTATAGGTCCGCCAGTCTTTGGCCGCCTGCCGGACGTCGGCGTGGCGCAGGATCATCGGGATCTGTTCGCCCTGGAATTCGTAGCGGGCGACGGGGCCGGCTTCCCGTTGCGCCTTGAAGGGGTCGGAAGGCTTGTGGCCGAAAGGACATTTGCCGCCGAACATACGCTTACTTGCCGGCTTCTTCTTTCGCGCCCTTGGAGGCCTTCTTCGTCGGCGGGCGGAGTTCTTCCGAGGTCCACGAATTGGGATGATCGGCGAACTGCTTGCGGATGCCGGTGACGAACTTGGCGTCGACGGGTGAACCGTTATGTTCCCATTCGCGGCGGACGTACGTCAGGACGCCGGCGATGTCTTCGTCGCTCAGCATGCCCATCGGCGGCATGGTCAGGTCCCAGGTGCGGTTCCCGACCTTCACCGGGCCGCCAAGCCCGTTGAGCACGATGCGGGTGGTGACGTCGGGCTTGCCGAGGACCCAGTCGCTGTCGACGAGGGGAGGAGCGAGTCCGTCGAGGCCGTAGCCATGCGGCTGGTGGCAGGCGGCGCAAAGATTCGTGAAGGTCACTTTGCCTTTCTCGAAGAGCGCCTGCTGCGCCTTGGTGAGGGCGACGATCTTGGGCGGGGCAGGGGCGCCGGGTTTGCCGACCCAGGCGAGGCGGGCGACGACGCTCTCCAGGTTCTTGAGGACGTTGGCCTCCGTGACGATTTTCTTCAGTTTGGCCAGCGCGACCGGTTCCGCGTTCAACCAGATCGTCTTCAGCGGCACGAGCTTTTTGGTCTTCGGGTCGCGGGTCGATTGGTCGAGTCCGCGGAGGACGTAGGCGCGGAGGCTGGCGTTCTCGCCGAGGCCGGCGGCGACGTCGAGCATGCCTTCGAACGGTCCGGCTTTGCCGGCCTGAGCGATCAGGGCTGCGAAGCCTTCGAGCGCCGGGCCGGTCTGCTTCAGATTGGCGGCGTTGCCCAAGGCGGCGACGGCCTTGGCGAGGGCGACTTCGCGTCCTCGCGCGCCGGTGAGCGCGCCTTCGCGGATGAGGGCCAGGTCACCATGGGCCGCGAGCAGTTCGGCGAGGTCCTTGTCGGCGCCGGGCAGGTTGGCGGCGGAGAGGCGGATGGCGAGGTGCGCGAGCACGACGGCTTCGCGGTCGTCCTTGAGGGCACCGAGTTCGGGCAGCATCTCGGCGGGCGCGATGCGGATGGCGGCGGCGCGGACCTGGGCATCGGCGTCCTTGAGGGCGAGACGCACGTCTTCAGGGTGGGCGGCGGCGAGGCCGTCGAGCGACCAGAGCGCATGCAGGCGGGCGACGGCCGGCGCCTGGGCGTCGGCGAGCAGGGCGCGGAGCGGGGCGGCCGCCGCGGCGTCGGCGGATTCGACCAGCAGGCGCTGCGCGGTGTCACGCACCCAGCCGTTGGGGTGCGTCAGCAGCTTCACGCGGGCGGCGGTGTCCGCCGGGATCTTCGTGGCGTGCGGCGCTGCCTTGTCGTCGCGCACGATGCGCCAGATGCGACCGCCGGTGACCGGCAGCTCGAGGTGGCGGGCGCGGATGTTGGCGGCGAGGTAGTGCGTGAGGAAGGCGGGGTGCTGGAGCATGCCACGGTACATGTCCACGACGTAGAGGGCGCCGTCGGGGCCGTTGGCCATCATCACGGGGCGGAAGCGTTCGTCGGTCGAGGTCAGGAACTCCTTGCCCACGCAGGCGTCGGCGCCGGTGAGCAGTCCGTTCTTCTCCTCGATGGTGACGCGCTTCACGAGGTTGGACGACGGTTCGGGGATGAAGGCGTTGCCGCGGTATTCGGCGGGGAAGGCATCGCCGCGGTAGATGGCGGCTCCGCAGGTGGAGGTGGCGGCGACGAGCGTGCCGTCTTCGCGGAGGGATTTGGCGTCGTAGCCGCGGTTCACGCCTGGGGTGGGATGGGAAGGGTAGACCGTCTGGTCCTTGAGCACCTGGAAGTTGATGCCGATCGCGTTTCGCAGCAGCGGGTTGCGGGCGTAGGCGGCCGCCGGCAGCAGGTCGGCGCGGAGAAGGTCGGAGTTGTAGTTGTAGAACAGGCGGCCGGCGTCGTCCTGGCTGAGGCCCCACTGGCCGCGGCCGAGGCCGGGTCCTTTCTGCCAGGCGCCGTTGGCCAGCCTGAAGCTCGTGCCGTAGTTCGCTGAGTAGATCCGGTTGTCCATCGCCCAGGTCGGCGTGTTGGCCATGTGTTCGGGCTGGCCGCCGAAGGTCCCGAAATCGGAGGCGACGACCGACTTCTCGTCGGCGACGCCAGAGCCTTTCGTGTCGCGGAAGAAGAAGAGGTTCGGCGGCTCGGCGACGAGGGCGCCGCCTTTCACGGCCATCACGCCGCGCGGCATCACGAGGTTGTCGGCGAAGGCGGCGGCCTTGTCCATGCGGCCGTCGCCGTCGGTGTCGGTGAGGAGGGAGATGCGGCTGATCGGCTCCTTCTCGGTGGTGCCTTCGATGTCGCGCATGTAGCTGCGCATCTCGACGACGAACATGCGCGCTTGGTCGTCGAAGCTGATGGCGACCGGGGATTCGATCATCGGCTCGCTGGCCACGAGCTCGATACGGAAGCCCGGAGGCAGGCGGAAGGTCTTCAGCTCCTCCTCGGGGGAGAGCGGAGCGGGCGCGGGAAGGTTGAACTTCAGCTTAACGTCGGTCGGGCCGGCGTTACCCTTGTTGAGGGCGAAAGCGGTCGTAGCTCCGACGAGCAGAGCTAGGGCGGCAAGCGGGGTCTTCATGCTGTTTCCAAAACAGCCCAAACCTAAGGGGGTTGCAAGGCGAACCCCCGTTTTTCGACCCACTTTCAGGCCGGAAGGGCTTACTTCTTGGCGACAGGCACGGGCCAGTCGTCGGTCCGGAAGCCGGTGGCCGGGAGGCCGGCGCCGTTGACCAGGTTGCAGTCCGGGTTCTCAGCCCAAGCATAACGGACGGCCACTGGGGAGGCGACTTCGGGGCTGCTGACGACCACTTCGGACCCTTCGATGCGGCCGCTGGCTTTCTTCCAGACCTTGTCGGCGCCGGCGATCAGCAGGCCGCGGGGGGCGCCGCCGTCGCTGGTCTTGAGTCCTTCGGCATGCTTAAGCGTGATGCGGATGGAGGCTCCTTCGACCTTGCTGCCGGCGGGGAGCGGGCCGCTCAGGGCCGGGACCTTGCGGCCGTAGACGGAGCCCAGGGCCCAGTAGGAAAGGCGGAGGCCGACGTCCTGCTTGTTCTTAGGATGGATGTCCTTCGGGTCGCCGAGGCCGAGCGTGATGGCCATGCCGGTATTCGGGAGCGCGAGCGTCTTCATCATCGACTCGCGGATGCGCGGCCAGCTCTCGGAGTCGGAGTCGCGGTAGTTGGGCAGCTGCACCCAGGCGAACGGGACCTCGTCCTGCCAGAGCTTGCGCCAGCTGGTCACGAGGGCGGTGAGCTGCGTGTGGTAGAGTTCCGGGGCGCCGGCGTTGCCCTCGCCTTGGTACCAGAGCATGCCGCGCAGGGTGTAAGGGGCGAGGTTCACGACCTTGGCGTTGTAGAGGCCGGACGGGCCGCCGTGGAAGGCGCGGAACGAGATCGGCTCATAGGGCTTGCGGGGGATCTCCTTGCCTTCGGCCTTCGCCTTGTCCGCGGCGACCTTCCATGCGACGAGCTGCTTCTCGTAGGCGGCGGTGGCCTTGGCAGGATCGAAGGCGTTGAAATTCTTGAGGGCGACCTCGTAGCGTTCCTTGGTGGCAGGGTCGGCCAGTTGTACCTCGGCGGCCGTCCAGGCTTCGATCGGCGTGCCGCCGACGGAGGTGTTGATCAGGCCGACGGGGACGCCGACTTCCTTGTGGATCTCGCGTCCGAAGAAGTAGAGCACCGCGGAGTAGCCGCCGACGGTGGCGGGAGT
>CAIWNE010000036.1 GCA_903913915.1 uncultured Opitutia bacterium | reverse complement strand
TCACGTAGAGGAACTCGCGGGCGTAAACCACCGTCTCCATCATCATGTAGCTCAGGCCCGTCGCCTTCACCAGCTTCACGATCTCTTCGCATTCCGCGATCGAGGTCGCCATCGGGACCGTGCAGGCCACGTGCTTGCCGGCCTTGAGGGCGGCGATGGACTGGCGGCCGTGGTCGGGGATGGGCGTGTTGATGTGGATCGCGTCGACCTCCGGATCCTTGAGCAGCGCGTCGAAGTCCGTGTAGCGCTTCGCGATCTTGTAGCGGTCGCCGATCGCCTTGAGCTTCTCCGGGTTGCGCTGGCAGATCGCGACGATCTCCGCGTTCGGGTGGGCTTGGTAGATCGGGATGAATTCGGCGCCGAAGCCGAGGCCGGCCAGCGCGATGCGGATCTTCTGGGTGCTCATGGGGTGATGGGGCCATTCAGTCCCATCGGCCCCGCGGACGGAAGCCGATTTGCTAGGACGGAACCGACGGACCTTGTTCGCAAACCTACCAAAGAAGAAGGCCGCCCGGGTGGGCGGCCTTCGGCTTCAGGGCGAGGACCGGATCAGACCTGTTCTTCGATCTTCAGGGCGCGGTCGCCGCCGATGCTCTTGAAGTAGAAGAGCAGCGCCAGGAAGATGATGGCCATCGTGAGGGGGATGAAAGAATCCGCCTTCAGCGTGGCGCGGTCGCCGGCCTGGTTGGCGGCGACGATCGCCTTCTGGTTGGCCGTGCCCTTGTCCTTGGCGGCCTTGGCTTCTTCCAGCTTCTTGCCGTCGACCGCGGTGACCGGGGCGAGGAAGAGGAACTTGGATTCGCCCGAAGACTTGGCTTCGGCGTAGGCGGCCGGGGCGTCCTTCTGGAGGGCTTCGGCGGTGAAGCGGTCCTTGGCGTAGCCGAGGCCGGGGCCGCCGATCAGACCGGCGGAGAGCATGCCGATGCCGCCCATGATGGACATCGCGACGGCGCCGGAGCGCGGGAAGCGGTCGCCGACGACGGCGAGCATCGTGGGCCAGAAGAACGTCTTGCCGAGGGCGTAGATGCCGAGGGCGAAGAGGGCGACGGCGAAGGAGTCCATGCCGGAGGCGAGGCGCAGGCCGAGGACGGCGAGGATCGCGGCGCCGACGAGGAGGGCGATCGGGGAGCCGATCTTCTTCTCGATGAACTCGGCGCAGAAGCGCAGGCCGAACATGATCGCCGAGGTCCAGATGAAGAGCGTCTTGCCCTGGTCGGCGGTGAAGAGGTTGCCGGTGATGGCTTCGATCCAGGAGTCGGTGCCGAGTTCGACCGCGCCGACGAGGGCGTGGGTGACGAAGAGCACGAAGAGGAGGAGCGAGCCGAGCGAGAAGCGGGTGATGATGCCGACGAGGATCAGCAGCACGCCGCCGATGACGAAGCCCGTGGTGGCGCCGCCGAAGAAGAGGGCGACGAGGTAGCAGGCGACAGCGGCGCCGAGGAGACCGACGTCCTTGAACATCTCGCCGAAGTTGGCGCCCTTGAGGGCGGCTTCAGACTTCGGGAAGGACTGGCCCCAGAACATCACAGCGTAGGCGACGGTCGGGACGAGGTAGAAGGAGAGCTGACCCTTCCAGCCGAGGTGGAGGACGGAGCCGAGGAGGTAGGAGGCGACGGCGCCGACCACCATGCCGAGAGGCCAGGAGGCGTGCAGGATGTTGAGGTAGTGCGTGCGGTTCTGCGGGAAGGTCGTGGCGACGAGCGGGTTGGCCACGGCTTCGAGGGTGCCGTTCGCGTAGGCGAAGATGAACATGCCCCAGTAGAGGAAGTCATACGCGTTCTTGGCGTCGGTGGCGCCGAAGGTGACGAACGCCGAGATGATGTGGCCCAGGAAGGCGAGGGCGATCAGCTTGCCGTAGCCGAACTTGTCGACCAGGACGCCGCCGATGATGATGCCGAAGCAGAAGCCCGAGAAGCCGGCGCCGCCGATCGCACCCAGCTGGGTGGCGGTAAAGCCGTATTCCGAGGCCCAGGCGCCGAAGATGCCGCCACGGAGGGCGAAGCCGACGCCGGCCGCGAGGATAGCCATGAAGCCGGCCCAGAGTAGGCGCTTCGCATTGGGTGCAGTGTTATCTGTGCTCATGTAGTGTGAGGGAGGGGGGTACGGGTGTGAATAAAACCAATAACCCTACCTCTGTCGAGTAGGCAAGTAGGGGGTAGCCCCTACGACTGAGCCCCGTTTTCAGGCCTTCAGGTTACGACGGAATTCGGTCGGGCTGACCTTCATCGCCCGCCGGAACTGACGGGAGAAATCACTGGCATCATAGAACCCCGTCTGGTGGGCGATCTCGGACGGACGCAGGTCCGTGGTGCGCAGCAGGTCGGTGGCCGCGGCCACGCGCATGCGGACCAGGTAGCCGCGGGGGCTGACCTGGTAGGCCTTGTGGAATTTACGTTCGAACTGGCGGACCGACATCCCGGTCAGCTTCGCCAGCTTGGCGATGTTGAGGGCGGTGGTGAGGTTGTCCTTGATGAACTCCGCCGCGGCCTCGACCTGGAGGAATGGTTCGAGGAGGGCCTTCGTGCCTTCGTAGCTCCGCACCGTGCCGCAGACCCCGCAGGCGCGGCCGGCTTCGTCGAAGAGGGGGACCTTCGTCGTCTCATACCAGACGTGCTCGCCGTCGGCGTTCGGGAACAGCTCGATGATGCGGGGCAGGGGCTGGCCGGTCTGGCAGATCTGGAGGTCCTTCTTCTTGAAGGCGGCGGCCAGTTCGGCCGGGAAGATGTCCGCGTCCGTCTTGCCGAGCAGGCTGGCCTCGTCGGGGAAGCCGCAGCGCTGGGCGAAGGCGAGGTTGGCCATCGTGAAGCGGCCCGCCAGGTCCTTGGCGAAGAACATCACCCCCGGGAGATGGTCGAAGACGCCCCGCAGGCTTTCCGGGCGCACGGCGCGCATCCAGTCCGATCGGGCGTCTGGCGTTTTCATACCAAGCAGGCTAGGGGGCTTTTGGCAGGTTTCCACCCCATTTTAATAGGGTGCAAGGCCTAGGAAGAGGGGGTGGTGCCGGCAGGGCTTTTGTCGCATTAAACCTCGGTCCGGCACGCCTAATGCCCGGCCGTCCCTAGGCTAATTACCTCCCCCTCCCTGAAGGGAACCGCTTTTTGCTTTTGAGGTCTGCGGGTTTCCTCACTCCTCTGATGTCTCCTCGATCTCCCATGACCTCCCTCAAGTCCTTCGCCCTTTGCGTCCTCGCCGCCGCCGCCGTGGCCGCGCCTGACGCCGCCTCCATCGAGCGCGGCAAGGCCGTCTACTCCCGCACCTGCATCGCCTGCCACCAGCCGACCGGCATGGGCCTGCCGCCCGTCTTCCCGCCCCTCGCCGGTTCCGAGTGGATCGCCAAGGACGCCTCCATCGCCGTCCGTAACATCATCAACGGCATGCAGGGTCCCGTCACCGTCAAGGGCACGACCTATACCAGCATGATGCCCCCCGTCGCCGGCCTCTCCGACAAGGACATCGCCGACGTCGTGACCTACGTGAACAATTCCTTCGGCAATACCGGCGCCACCGTCACGGAAGCCGAAGTCGCCGCGATCAAGAAGAAGTACGCCGACCGCAAGACCCCCTGGACCGCGGCCGAGTACGAGAAGGAAGCTCCGGCCAAGAAGTAAGCCGGTCGCCTTCGGGCGGGGTGGCTTGACCAGCGGGGACCTCTGCCGCACTTTGGTGTCTCATCAAAGCGCGCAGGCGTGCCTTCCCCATGTCGACCCCCCAACCCCATCCCGGCGCCCCCGCCCGCACCCGCGAGCAGGTGGCCGACCTCCATTTCATGGACGCAAGGTACAAGCTGCTCGACCTGGCGGCCTTCCTTGACCGCCTCGACCGTGCCGCCGGCGGCGACGACCACCGCGTCCGTGGCCTTCGCGCCGCCCTCCCGCTCCTTCTTGAGAAGGACGAAGGCCGTGTCGCCCGCATCCTGACCCTCTGGAGCGACCCTTCCGTCGCCCCGATCGAAAAGGCCGACACCAAGGCCGCCTCGGGCGTCTGGCCCGGCCTCAAGTAAGTCACGACCATGCGTTACATCGAACCGCACGGCCACATGGTGAGCCGCACCACCGACGACTATCAGGCCATGGCCCTCGCCGGCTGCGCCGCGATCTGCGAGCCGGCCTTCTGGGCCGGCTTCGACCGCAAGTCCGCCGACGGCTTCTACGACTACTTCTGCCAGCTGACGCAGATCGAGCCCAAGCGCGCCGCCAAGTACGGCCTGCCGCACTACTCCTGGCTCTGCATCAACCCGAAGGAATCCGAAGACATGGCGCTCGCCGCCGACGTCCTCGCGCTGATCCCGGAATTCCTCAAGGCCCCGACGGTGCTCGGCATCGGCGAGATCGGCCTCAACAAGAACACGCGCAACGAGATGAAGGTGCTCGAGCAGCACATCGGCCTCGCGGTGAAGTATGACCAGATGATCCTCGTGCACACGCCGCACCTCGAGGACAAGCGCAAGGGCACGCGCCTGATCATGGATTGCCTCAAGGCCAACGGCGTCGTGAAGCCCGAGCGCGTGATCATCGACCACGTCGAGGAACACACCATCCACGAAGTCCTCGACCAGGGCTTCTGGGCCGGCATCACGCTCTATCCCGAATCGAAGTCCACGCCCGTGCGCGCGGTCGACATGATCGAGTCCGTCTCCGCCCAGCGCGTCTGGCTCAACAGCGCGTGCGACTGGGGCCACAGCGATCCGCTGTCCGTGCCCAAGGCCGCGCAGGAGATGCGCCGCCGCGGCCACTCCGCCGCCGCCATCGACCGCCTGGTCTACGGTAACCCGGTGAAGTTCCTCTCGCAGTCGCCGCGCTTCAAGGACCCCGCCGCCCAGGCCTGACCCGCGTGAAGCTCACGTCCGGACTTTCCCTCGCCTACTGCACCAACGTCCACCGCGGCGAAGGGTGGGCCGAGACGTTCGCCGGCCTGCGCGACCACGCGCTCCGCGTGCGCGACCGCGTCTCGCCCGGCAAGACCTACGTCCTCGGCCTGCGCCTCGGCGACCTCGCCGCGAAGGAGCTCGCCGTGCCCGCCACGCTCGCGGCGTTCCGCGCCTGGCTCGCCAAGGAGAACTGCGTCGTCGCCGGCATCAACGGCTCCCCCTTCGGCCCGTTCCATGGTCAGGCCGTGAAGGACAACGTCTTCGCGCCGGACTGGTGCGAAGCGCCGCGCCTCGAATACACCAACCGCCTCTTCGACCTCCTCGCCGCGTTCGGTCCGCCCGACAAGGTCGGCACCGTCAGCACGCTCCCGGGTTCGTTCAAGGGCTTCGGGCGCAACGCCGACGAGCTCAAGGTCATGCGTCGCAACCTGCTCGCATGCGCCGAACACCTCGCCCGCCTGCGCGACCGCACCGGCACGCACCTGCGCCTCGCGCTGGAGCCCGAGCCGATCGGCCACGCCGAGAACACGCCCGAAGCGCTGCGCCTGTTCGAGCAGCTCCGCGCCGAGGAACCCGCGAAGGGCCTCGTCGACGCGCACCTCGGCATCGCCTACGATACCTGCCACTTCGCGTTGCAGTACGAAGAGGCCCACGAGGCCATCGCCCGCCTCAACGCCGGCGGCGCGCCCGTGCTGAAGTTCCACCTCAGCTCCGCGCTCAAGCTCAAGCCCACCGAGGTCGCCCTCGCGCGCCTCGCGAAGATGCACGAGCCCACGTATCTCCATCAGACCATGGGCCGGGCCAAGGACGGTTCCATCGTGCGCTTCAAGGACATCCCGCTCGCCATGGCGGCGATCGAGCGGCTCCGCGCGCTCGAGGAGCTGCGCGTGCACTTCCACGTGCCCGTGAACGCCGACCGCCTCTCCGACGAGCTCTCCACGACCAACGACCACCTCAAGGCCGCCCTCGACGTCATCGCCAAGGCGCCCGGCGCCTGCCGCGAGCTCGAGATCGAGACGTACACGTGGGAAGTCCTGCCGCCCGAAGTCCGCGCGGCCGACGTCGCCGACATGATCGCCGAGGAATACCGCTGGACGCTCGCCGAGCTCGCGCGGCGCGGCGTGAAGCCCCTCTGAGATGGCCGCCGGCTTCTTCGCGAAAGTCCGCGCGTGGCTGGTGCTCACCCGCGGGTCGAACCTACCGACCGTCTGGAGCAACCTCTTCGCGGGCTGGTTGCTCGGGTATGTCTACACCGACCGTTTTCCTTACGCCTTCGGACTGCTGATATCGCTCTTCGGCCTCCTTCTCGGCGTCTCGCTCATCTACGTCGGCGGCATGATCCTCAACGACGCGTTCGACGCGCGCTGGGACACCGAGCGCCGTTCGGCCCGTCCGATCCCCGCCGGTCTCGTCTCCGCGCGTGCCGCGTTCATCGTCGGCGGTTTCGCGATGTTGCTGGGCTCTTGGTGCACCGTCGCCGCTTCGCTCGGAGGCCATCGTGGCATCACCTTCGTGCTCGTCGCGCTGCTGGTCGCCGCCGTGCTGGTCTACGACCGCTGGCACAAGGGCGTGAGCTGGGCTCCGGCCGTGATGGGCCTCTGCCGCACGCTGCTGCCGCTCATCGGCTTCTTCGCCGTCGGCGGGCTCATCGACGGCCCGCATTTCCGCGGTTGGCCGCTCGTGGCGTTGCTCGCGCATCCGCTCGTGCTCTGGGCGTTGACGTATTCGATCACCCTCGTCGCGCGGCATGAGGCCGGCCCCGGTACGCCGCCTCGCTGGGCGGAGTGGCTGCTCTACCTCGTCCCGGTTCCCTTGCTGCTCGCGCCGAACCTGCCGCACGTCACCGAGGGGCAGTACGGACTCCCCAAGGTCGCCGTCTTCGGCTGCCTGCTCTTCTGGCTTTGGATCTTGGGTTCGAATCGTCGCCATGCGTTGCCGGCCGGCGTCGGCCGCCGCGTCGCCGACCGGCTGGCCGCGTTTCCGTTGGTCGATTATGCCGCCGCCGGGATATTCTATTATCACGCCGGCTTCATGGTCGGCGGCATCGAGGGCTCGGTCGAAGCAGGTTGGGCCAGGCTGGCCGTGCAGCTGGCCTGGATGGTGCCGTTCGGGTCGTTCGTCCTGACCCTGATCCTGCGCCGCTTCATCCCGACCACCTGATCCGGGCCCGGTTTGGGGTCTTTACGACGGGCCAAGTTGGGAACTTGGCTTGTCCTTCGGCGTCTATCCTCTTCTGATTCACCCTCCCCAGGGCTATGGACGACTCCCTTGACCTCGAATTCGCGGTGACCTACCGCCATCGCATCTTCTTCACCGAAGGTGCGTTCTCTTCGGGCAACCGCGTCCTCGCCGACCTCTTCGCCGGCGCCAAGGTCATCCCGATCGTCGACGCCGGCCTGGCTAACTCCCGTCCGGGCTTCGCGGCCGAGGTCGCCGCCTACGGCAAGGCCATGGGCGTGGCCTTCACCCGCCAGCCCCTCGTGCTCACCGGCGGCGAGGCCGCCAAGAAGGACTCCGCCGTCGTCAAGGCCGCCCTCGCCGCGATCGAGGCCGACAAGATCTGCCGCCACTCCTACGTCCTCGCCATCGGCGGCGGCGCTTTCCTCGACGCCGTCGGCTTCGCGGCCGCCACCGGCCACCGCGGCGTGCGCCTCGTCCGCATGCCCACCACGACCCTCGGCCAGGGCGACGCCGGCGTGGGCGTGAAGAACGGCATCAATACTTTCGGGAAGAAGAACTTCACCGGCGCCTTCGCCGTCCCCGCCGCCGTGGTCAACGACCTCGCGCTGCTCGCTTCGCTCGACGCCCGCGGCCTGCGCGACGGACTCGTCGAGGCCGTGAAGGTCTCGCTGCTCAAGGATCCCGTCTTCTTCGCCAACCTCGAGAAGGAGTCCGCGCTGCTCGCCGCCGGCGACCTCCCCGCCATCGGCCGCGCCGTCCGTCGTTCCGCCGAGCTGCACGCCCGTCACATCGCCGGCAACGGCGACCCCTTCGAACTGGGGAGCGCCCGTCCGCTCGACCTCGGCCATTGGGCCGCGCATAAGCTCGAGTCGATGACCCAGCACCGCCTGACGCACGGCGAAGCCGTCGCCGTCGGCCTCGCGCTCGACATCCTCTGCGCCCGCGACCTCGGCCTGTTCGGCAAGGAAGAAGCCGAACGCACGCTCAACCTGCTCGTCGCCCTCGGCTTCCGGATCTACGCGCCCGAGATGCACCTCGAAGGCGGCGCGCCGATGCTCGCCGGCCTCGAAGAATTCCGCGAACACCTCGGCGGACAGCTCACGCTCGTCCTGCCGACCGCCATCGGCAAGTCCACGCAGGTCCACGAGATGGCCTCCGCCATCGTGCGCAAGGCCGCCGACGAACTGCGGGCGCGGGATCAGCAGCCATGCGCCGCGCGGTCCTGAACGTCGTCGGTCTTTCCGCCCGCGACCTGAGCTCCGGCGTCATGCCGCGTCTCGCCGCGCGCGCCGCGCAGGGCAGCGTCGCGAAGGTCCGTCCGGCGTTCCCCGCCGTCACCTGTACCGCGCAGTCCGACTATCTCACCGGCCAGCCGCCGAGCGCGCATGGCATCGTCGGCAACGGCTGGTACGACCGTACGCTCAGCGAGGTGCAGTTCTGGAAGCAGTCGAACCGCGTGGTCGGCGCCCCGAAGGTCTGGGACGCGCTGCACGCGAAGAACCCCAAGCTCAAGGTCGCGAACCTCTTCTGGTGGTACAACATGGGCACCGCCGCGGACATCTCCGTCACGCCTCGCCCGGTGTATCAGGCCGACGGCGGCAAGATCTTCGACATCGCGAGCTACCCGCAGCGTTACAAGGAACTCCTCAAGCGCGACCTCGGCGATTTCCCCTTCCACTCCTTCTGGGGTCCGCGCGCCGGCCTGCCGTCGTCGCGGTGGATCGCCGACAGCGCCCGATGGATCGAGGAGCATGAGCAGCCTGACCTCAGCCTCGTCTACCTGCCGCATCTCGACTACGACCTGCAGCGCTTCGGCCCTGCCGATCCGCGCAGCGATGCCGCGCGCCGCGACGTCGACAAGCTCGTCGGCGACCTCGCCGACTTCCTCGAGGCCCGCGGCGTCGAGGTCCTGATCGTCTCCGAATACGCCATCACCGCCGTCGATCGCGCCGTCCCGCTGAACAAGGTCCTGCGCAAGCATGACTGGCTCGAGCTCAAGCCCGAGGCGGGCAGCCTCACGCTCGACGTCTTCAATTCCACGGCCTTCGCCGTCGTCGACCATCAGGTCGCGCACGTCGTCGTGCTCGACCCGTCGGTCCGCGAAGACGTCCGCAAGGTCCTGCTCGCCACGCCCGGCGTCGCCCAGGTGCTCGACGCCGAAGGCCAGGCCGCCGCCGGCATCCGGCATGCGCGCAGCGGCGACTTCGTGGTCGTCGCCGACGACCATAGCTGGTTCTCCTATTACTGGTGGGAAGAAGGCGCCGGCGATCCCGACTACGCGCGCACCGTGGACATCCACCGCAAGCCCGGCTACGACCCCGTCGAGCTCTTCATCGACCCTGAGATCCGTTTCCCGATGCTCAAGGTCGCCTGGTTCCTGCTGAAAAAGAAACTCGGCTTCAAGGCGCTCATGGAAGTCATCTCGCAGGACGCCTCGCTCGTGAAGGGCTCGCATGGCCGGATCCCGGAAGATTCGCTCGACTGGCCCGTGCTGATCGGACCCGCCGCCGCATCCCTCCCGGCCCAGCTCGCCTCGACCGACGTCTACGGTCGGATCGTCGCCGGCTTCTGATAGGGCGTTTCCTCTGGTCTGGGGTTGAAGCGGAACTTCCCTCGGGCAGGGTGGTCGTACCCCTATGTTCGCCCGCAGTCTTGCCCTCGTCCTCGGTATCGCCGCCTTCGCGGCGCCTTTCCCTGAGCCGCATAACAACCAGCAGGAATTCATCCCCCTGCTGAAGCCTGAGGAAGCCCTCACCAAGCTGCACCTTCCCGAAGGCTTCAAAGCCACGCTCTTCGCCGGCGAGCCCGATGTCCGCCAGCCCATCGCCCTCTGCTGGGACGAGCGCGGCCGCCTCTGGGTCGCCGAGAACTACACCTATTCCGACGGCAAGGAGCGCTTCGACCTGAACCTGCGCGACCGCATCATCATCCTCGAGGATTCGCAGCACACCGGGAAATTCGACAAGCGCACCGTCTTCACCGACGAGGTGCAGATGCTCACCAGCATCGAGCGCGGCTTCGGCGGCGTGTATGCGATGTGCCCGCCGAACCTCCTCTTCATCCCGATGGACGGCGACAAGCCGGCCGGTCCGGCGCAGGTCGTCCTCGACGGCTTCAGCACCACCGCCGCCAGCCGCCACACCTTCGCCAACGGCCTCAAGTGGGGCCCCGACGGCTGGCTCTACGGCCGCGTCGGCATTTCCAGCACCTCGTGGATCGACGTCCCGGGCGTGCCGCGCGAGAAGCGCCAGCCCACCGCCGGCGGCCTCTGGCGTTATCATCCGGTGACCAAGGTCTTCGAGCCTTACTGCCACGGCACCACCAACCCTTGGGGCTCCGATTGGACCAAGGACCACGAGCTGGTCTTCATCAACACCGTCATCGGCCACGCCTGGCAGGGCGTCCACGGCGCGCACTTCAAGCGCATGCACGGCGAGGATCCTTACCCCTTCGTCTACGAACTCCTCGACCAGCACGCCGACCATTATCACTGGGACAACGGCAAGAAGTGGAACGACCCTGACGGCGGTCGCGGCGGCGCGGACAGCCTCGGCGGAGGCCACGCCCATGTCGGCATGATGATCTACCAGGGTGACAACTGGCCCGCGCAGTACCGCGACAAGCTCATGACGCTCAACCTGCACGGCCGCCGCACCAACGTCGACTCGATCGAGCGTCAGGGCAGCGCGCTCGTCATGAAGCATCAGCCGGACATCCTCAAGTCGGACGACCTGTGGTTCCGCGGCACCGAGATCAGCCAGGGACCCGACGGCGCCGTCACGATCCTCGACTGGAGCGACATCGGCGAGTGTCACGACCAGGACGGCATCCACCGCACCTCCGGCCGCATCTTCAAGGTCAGCTACGGCGAGCCCAAGCAGCCGGGCATCGACTTCGCGAAAGCCACGCCGACCGAGCTCGTCGAGCTGCAGCGCAGCAAGAACGAGTGGCTCGTGCGCATGGCGCGCTGGGAGCTGCGCGAACGCGCCTGGAAGGGCGTCGACCTCTCGTCCGCGCTGCCGGCCTGGGAGAAGCTCGCCGCCGAGGCGGACACCGTGCTCGCCCTCAACGCGCATTCGACCCTGCAGGCCATGCGGACCGTCAAGACGACCGACCTGCCTTTCTCCGCCCAGCACGCCCAGCACTACGCTCCGGCCGCCGTCCTCGCTGAGCAGCGTCAGGATGTCCTCGCCCGCCTGATCGAGCGCGAGCTGACCGACCCGCTCGTGCGCCGGAACAACGCCTTGGCCAAGTTCGCCCAGCAGTCCGGGTTCATCGCTAACGGCGAAGAACAGGAAGCCGCTCTTCTTAAACTAGCCGGTGAATCCCGCGGCCAGCGTGTGCGCCTCGCCCTCGCCGAGGCCTTGCCGCATCTGACCGCGCCGGTGCGGACGCTCGTCGCCCAGCATCTCCTGAGCAACGAGCAGGACGTCACCGACCATAACCTGCCGCTCCTCTATTGGACCGGCATCCGCGAGCTTCCGCTCGCCGAGCTCGTCAACTGCGCGCATGTCTGCCGCATCCCGCAGGTCACCAAGCTCATCGCCCGCCGCATCGCCGAGGCTTCGGTGAAGGAACCGGTCGCGCTTAATTCCCTGATCGAGAGCTTCGCCCAGATGCCCGAGGGGCAGGCCTCGGTCGTCGCCGGCATGGCCGAAGCGCTGAAAGGACTGCGCAAGGCGACCAAGCCCGCCGCGTGGGATAAGTTCCTCGCCGCGATGCCGTCGCCGGACGAGGCCACCGCCGGGAAGGTCCGTCAGCTCAACGTCATCTTCGGGGACGGCCAGGCCCTCGCCGACATCCGCAAGGTCGCGCTCGACGATGGCGCCCTGATGGAGCAGCGCGTCGTCGCCCTGCTTTCGCTCATCGAAGCCAAGGAGAAGGACCTCCGGGCCGACTGCGAGAAGCTCCTGAACGTGCGCGGCCTGAGCCTGGAGGCCGTCCAAGGCCTCACGCAGTTCGACGACGCCGCCGTCGCGAGGAAGATCATCGCGCGTTATCCGCAGCTCTATCCTCACGAACGTCCGCAGGTGATCATGGCGCTCGTCTCCCGCCCGAAGTTCGCCGCCGAACTCCTCGCCGCCATCGAAGCCGGCAAGATCGGCCGCGAGCATCTCGGGCCTGCGGCCGCGCGGCAGATCCGCGCGTTCAACGATGCGAAGCTCAACGCGCAGCTCGGCAAGGTCTGGGGCGAGACGCGCGAGACCTCGGCGGACAAGCTCAAGCTCGTCGCCGAACTCAAGGCGCGGCATACGCCGGAGACGCTCGCCAAGGCCGACCTCGGCAAGGGCAGGGCGATCTTCGCGGGCGTCTGCGGACAGTGCCACAAGCTCTACGGCGAAGGCGGCGCGCTCGGCCCTGACCTCACCGGCAGCGGCCGTCACGACATCAACTACCTGTTCGAGAACATCGTCGACCCCAGCGCCGTCGTGGACGCCGCGTATTACCTCAACAGCATCACGCTGAAAGACGGACGCGTGCTCAGCGGCATCGTCGGCGCGCAGACCGAGCGTACGCTCACGCTGCGTTCCGTCGGCCAGGAGACCGTGATCGACAAGCAGGACATCGCCGCGCGTCAGACCTTGCCCGTCTCGCTCATGCCGGAAGGCCTCCTGCAGGCCTTCACGCCCGAGCAGCAGCGCGACCTCCTCGCCTACCTCATGGGCAACTCCCAGGTTCCGATGGCGAAGTAAGGCGATTTAGACCAAAGGTCCGGCCTTCCGATACCCTGCTTTTCGCGAGAAAGGCAGGGTTTTTATTTCATAAGCAATTATGAAGCAGCATTTTATGAATATTTTTAGAAAATGATAAATAATTACTATCTTGATGTTGACACCTAAGAGTTAAGGTATTTTCTCAACCTCATACCACCGATGAGTCACCGACTACATTCGCCCCCAAGCGACGGCCCCCAAAGCCGAAGTACGACGTCTCCCTCATCCAGCTCCTTGCCATACCGAATCGTCAGATCTCGGGCCAAAATCAGAAAAGAAGAAAAACACCGCCTGAGGGCGGTGCCGCCAGAGGACAGCTAGACTGCCCGGGCGGACAGACCCCGCCCTCAGGCTTTCACTTTCCAGGTCAACAGGACCTTGCCGCTCCGGATGGACAATCCGGATCAACCGATTTCGAGCCGCTGCCCAGGGTTACTGTTAATAACCCCTTGGCGTCTAACTTGCTCGTCGCCTTTACAGTCCGGACCAAAGAGCCCGCCGACGTGTTCACGCGTCGGGCTCGTTCAGGTCCGTCGCGCGACATCCCCGACTTTGCTTCAGCGCCGGTCGGCGTCGCGCGGCGGACCTGGATTCAATGGTTAGGCAGCACTTCATCACTTTGTCGAAGTCAGCGCTAGGCGATCCCGAAAGGGCGCCGACGGTACGTAGCGATACTCCGTCCAGACAATGACAAATAAGGTTTCAAGCGAGCCGAAGAGAAAACGGTGTGTACGTTTGAATAAATGGCATGTGACGAACATGCCGGCCTTATCTAAAATTTTACGGGAGTAGCTCAGCGGCAGAGCGTTTGACTGTTAATCAGTTGGTCGGTGGTTCGATCCCACCCTCTCGTGCTTTCAGTGGCCCTCGAAAGAGGGACGCAACTTTGTAGGAGTCTGGCATCGGCTCGCCCTCAGGTGCGCCGACGGTACGTAGCGACACTACGTCCAGACAATGACAAATAAGGTTCCAGCCGTCCCGGAGAGAAAACGGAGCAGCGTCTGGTTAAATGACGTGTGGACAACACGTCGGCCTTATCAACTTAGAGGGTTGGCAGAGTGGTTTAATGCGGAGATTTGCTAGGTCTCTATGGCTTAAAACCATCGCGGGTTCGAATCCCGCACCCTCTGCATTTTCTGTCTCGTAGCTCAGTGGTTAGAGCACCGTCTTGATAAGGCGGGGGTCGTGGGTTCAAATCCCACCGAGACAACCATTTCAGGTGCTTAGCTCAAAGGCCAGAGCTGTCGGCTCATAACCGATTGGTTGCAGGTTCAAGTCCTGTAGCACCCATTTTCGTGGCTGGTGGAGTCGGACGACTTCCTTCCATGATTCACTTTCGAGCCGACCGCCGTCGGTTATCACACACGATCCAAAAAATCGCGGCCGATGCGCGTAAGCGTGGCGATCCGGGCAACCGGTTCATCGGCAATATCCCGACGGCAAATCCTTGCTCGAATCCTCCCAGGCCATGCCTGGGCAACATCACTCATCTGCGTAATGGCAGCGCGCTCGGCTTTGGCCGGGAGGGTGGAGGTTCAAGTCCTCCATGGGTGACCACCTTTTGTCTCATGATTGTTCGGGTCTTCCAACGGATAAGATCGCCGGCTGCGAAGCGGCAAATGAAGGTTCGACTCCTTCCCCGAACACCAGCTTCCCGCGCCATTGGCTTGGGCGCTTCTGAATATTTCGAAGGGGTAGTTTAATTAAAATGCGCCTGCCTCCCGTGAGGGAGGCTCCTCCATCGCACCACCTTGTCCGGGAAGCCGGACCGTCCGCCTGATGGATTATTACGTAACGCGAGATGCGGATGAAAATTCCGCCCCCTTCACTTTAAGCGGACGAACTTATACGTTTGGCGCACTCCTAGTCCAATTTCTTGCCCAGCGATGGGCCGCCCGGATCCTAGGTTCTTGCGATGACGCGCCAGCAGGTGAGATCCCTGCCGTCCGCACTTTCCGAATAGCGCAGAAGCGTAGAACGCTTTTTCGGATACTTTCAGAGGAGTAGCTTAAATCAAAGCGCCGGATATTCCCAGTGCATACCTTGTTCGGGCGACTGAACCGCCGCAATTTGGGTTCTCGGGAGCCGGTCATGCAGGTGAAACCCCTGCCTCCTCACCTTATGGTGATCATCGTCCAACGGCTAAGATAATTTGCCCTTGAGTCAGGTGGTGGGACCTTGATCGCCCCATTTGCCTTCAGCCCAAGGCAGCGCCCATAGGTTGGCCGACGGACTCATAAGCCGTCCGTGACGATTCGAATTCGTCCGTTGCCTCCGTTTTACGCACCCGCGGCCGGGAGCTTCCGTTCGTCACGGAAGTTCCCGGGCGGCGGCCTTATTTTCCAACCCAAACCAACACCGCAATCAAATGCACTAACACCCAAACCGCCCTCACGGGCACCTAACAAAATGAAGAAAAACATGAAGGCGGCCCTCGCGGGCCTCCTGACGACCGAGACCTCCCAGGGTCTCCCCATCCCCGGCAGGGACATGGTCGAAAACAACGCCGGGGGCTTCGTCTTCAAGCTCGACGAATGGAAACAGCTGGAAAGGTTCCTGATCCTCGGTTCCGAGGGCGGCACCTACTACGTCTCCGAAAAGAAGCTGACGGCCGACAACGCGAACAAGGTCCTGCTCCTTCTCAAGAAGGACGGGGTCAAGGTCGTCGAGAAGACCGTCGAAGTCATGAAGTCCGGCAGGGCCCCCAAGCCCGACGTCGCGATCTTCGTCCTCGCGCTCGCCGCCGCCAAGGGCGACGACGCCACCAGAAAGGCCGCGCTTGCCGCGGTTCCCTCCGCCCTGAAGACGGGCACCCACCTCCTCAAGTTCGTCGACACCGTCAACGGGCTCAGAGGTTGGGGCAGGGGACTCAAGAAGGCCGTCCAGCTCTGGTTCAAGGGCAGGAAGAACGAGACGCTCGCCCTCCAGCTTGTGAAATACAAGCAGAGAGAAGGCTGGTCCATGAAGGACGTCCTCAGGCTCGCCAAGCCTGTCCCTGAGACGGAAGTCCAGGGCAAGCTCTTCGGCTGGACCGCGAAGCACGACAAGGCCGAGTGGGCTAAAGCTCCCGTCGCTCCTGGCGACAAGGCCCTCGACTTCGTGTGGGCGGCCGAACAGGCCTCCGGACTGAAGCTCGTCGCCGAACAGGCGGACACCGCGGAGGTGAAAGCAATCCTTGCCGAAGCCAACCAGGCCTCGGTCAAGAAGCTGGTCGACCTCGTCGTCACGTACAGGCTGCCCAGAGAAGCCTTGCCCACCGAAGCCCTCACCAGGGTCGAGGTCTGGGAAGCGCTTCTCCAGGAGATGCCCATGACGGCGATGATCAGGAACCTCGGTACCATGTCGAAAGTGGGGCTCCTCAAGCCCCTCTCCGATGCCGAGAAACTGGTCTTCCAGAGGCTCACCGATGCCGAAAGGCTGAGGGGGGCTAAAGTGCACCCCATCCAGGTGCTCTCCGCGTTGAGGACTTACTCTTCCGGAAGGGGCGTGAGGTCGTCGGCCTCGTGGACCGTCTCGCAGAAAGTCGTCGAAGCCCTCGACGAAGCCTTCGAGCTCTCCTTCGGCGCCGTCGAACCCGCGGGCACGAGGCACCTCCTCGGACTCGACGTCTCCGGGTCGATGTCGTGTGGCGAAGTCGCCGGCGTCCCCGGCTTGACGCCCTCGGCGGCTACGGCGGCCCTTGCGGTCGTCGCGGCAAGGACGGAGCCCTGGACGGCCATCATGGGATTCTCTGACACCTTCAGGGATCTCGGGGTCACCGCCAGGGACAGGGTCGACGAAGCGACGAGGAAGGTTTCCGGACTTACGTTCGGTTCGACCGACGCTTCGGTGCCCATGACCTGGGCGCTGCAGAACAAGGTCAAAGTCGACACGTTCGTCGTCCTTACGGACAACGAGACGTGGGCGGGCAACATCCAGCCCGTCCAGGCGTTGGAGAAGTACAGGCAGGCCACCGGCATCGGCGCCAAGCTGATCGTCGTGGGCATGACCGCGACCGGTTTCACCATCGCCGATCCTGATGACGCGGGCATGCTCGACGTCGTCGGTTTCGACGGCGCGACTCCCGCGCTCATGGCGAAGTTCGCCAAAGGCGATATCTAGTCCATACACAGAGGCCGGAAGCCGAGACGCACGTTTCGGGTTCCGGCCTCTTCTTATTTATAGAGACCCTTCGTTCCTGATTTCTGGCCCTGCTCCGGCAGGTATGTCCGCTTTTCAAATCCGTATCCATTTCCAAACAAAACCATCATGGCCACTTTAGCTGAAATCCTCCGCCACGTCGTCGTCATCGGGATGTTGCCCAAGTCGAAAGTCCGCGCGGAGCTCATCGCCGCCTATGCCCAGGAGCGGGCCCTTACCGAGCTCGTCCCTGACGGTCTGGTCTTCGACGCCGACCCCCGGGTCGCGGACGTCGAAACGTTGACCGATGCCGAACTGGTCGCCTTCCTCAAGGGGGCCGCCTTGATCCTCGGTCCCTCGCTTCGGCGTGAGGCGCACTGCATCTGCAACATGCGCGGCTGCGTCGTCTGGCCCCTCGCCGCCTACGTCACCTTGCTTCGCCGGGATGTCGTCCGCGCGCGCAAGGCGTGGAAGGCATTCGCCGGGATCCCCAGGCTTTGCGCCGAAAGGCTTACTTTCGAAGACCCTGTCGATCTGCGCGACATGGAATTCGAGGAATTCGTCCTCCGCCTCTCGGCGGACCAAGAGATGGATGAACCCACGTTCGCGGCTCGCGCGGCCGCGGCCGCGACTCGCATCACCGAGGAGTTCGAGTTCGATCGAGGCTGAATCCGCTCAGCGCTTCGCGAGGGCCTGCGTGATCGCCACGCAGGCGAGCGCGGCGTTCTCGGCGCGGAGGACCGTCGGGCCGAGCACCACGGGACGGAAGCCGGCGGCGCGGGAGGCGGCGTATTCCTCCGAGGTCAGGTCGCCTTCGGGGCCGATGAGCCACGTGACCTTCGAGGCCTTGGTGAAATCCAGGTGCGCGACCGGTTCGGCGTCGAACTCGAGCGAGCCGGTCAGGCGTAATTCGCCTTCGACCGCGGCGGGCAGGCGTTCGATCCATTCGCGGAAGCGGACCGGGGAGGCGATCTCGGCGCGCCACGGGTGGCCGGACTGCTTGCAGGCTTCGACGGCCTGCTGCTGCCAGCGTTCGCGGCGCGTGCGGGCGCGATCGGCGTCGAGCTTCAGTTCGCAGCGGGCGGATTCGAGCGGGATGATCCCGGCGGCGCCGGCTTCGCAGCAGGAGCGCACGAGGTCGTCCATCGTGCCGCCCTTCGGCATCCCTTGGGCGACGTAGATAGCCGGCGTGAGCGGCTCCGCCACGCGGGCGCGCACCACTTCGACCATCGCGCCGTCGCCGTCGGCTGAGGCGAGCTTGCCTTCGACGACCAGGCCTTCGCCGTCGAGGAGCACGACCGCGTCGCCGCGACGGGCGCGGAGGCTGCGGACCACGTGGGCGGATTCGTCGGCCGAAAGCCTCACATGGGCGCCGGGCTTGCAGGCCGGGGCTTGTTCGTGGTTGATCCAGACGCGGAGCGGGCTCATCAGGAAAGCGCGACCGGGCGGTCGTAGGAAGGATCCCAGTCTTTCCAGACCGGTTCGTAGCCATGGGCGCTGAGCATCGCGGCGACCTCTTCGGGCGAGCGGTCGTCCTCGATCGCGAACTGCTCGAGCGAGGCCTCGCGGCCTTCGGCGTAGCCGCCCGGGTTCGTGTGCGAGCCCGCGCTCATCGCCGTCACGCCCACGCGGCAGGCGTGGTCGCGGAACTTGCGGCTCTCGCGGGTGCTCAGCGTCAGCTCGACCTCGGCGCTCAGCAGGCGGAAGGCGCAGATCGCCTGGACCAGGTCGCGGTCGGTCATCTCGACCTTCGGCTGCAGCTCTCCTTCGTGCGGGCGGATGCGCGGGAACGAGACGCTGTAGCGGCTCTGCCAGTGCTTGCGTTCGAGCCAGCGGAGGTGGAGGGCCGTGAAGAAGCATTCCGCGCGCCAGTCCTCGAGGCCGAAGAGCGCGCCGAGGCCGATCTTGTGGACGCCCGCGGCACCGACGCGGTCAGGCGCGTCGAGGCGGTAGGCGAAGTCGGACTTACGGCCCTTCGGGTGGTGGACGTTGTAGGTCTCGCGGTGGTACGTCTCCTGGTAGACCAGCACCGCGTTGAGCCCGTGGCGGCGCAGCTCGGCGTATTCCGCGGTCTCCATCGGCTGCACTTCCATCGACAGCGACGAGAAGTGAGGGCGGAGCAGGTCGAGCGCCTGGACGAAATAGGGGACCTCCACCTTGTTGGATTCGCCCGTCAGGATGAGCAGGTGGTCGAAGCCCAGCTTCTTGAGCGCGCCCGCCTCGCGGAGGATCTCGCCCGGGTTGAGCGTGCGGCGCGGGACCTTGTTGCCGGCGGAGAAGCCGCAGTAGGTGCAGACGTTCTGGCACTCGTTGGAAAGGTAGGCCGGCGCGAAGAGCTGCATCGTGCGGCCGTAGCGACGGAGCGTGCGCTCGTGGCTCAGGCGGGCCATGCGCTCCAGGTGCGGGGCGGCGGCCGGCGAGATCAGCGCCTTGAAGTCCTCGAGGTCGGCCGAGTCCGCCTCGGCGCGGGCGAGCGCGCGGAGCACGTCGGCATCCGTCTTCCTTTGGACCGAGGAGAGAACCTCGTCCCAAGGATGGGCGGCATGGACTTCGGCGAACGACATCGGCCCGTCACTGTGGGCCAAAAACCGCGCAGGGCAAGGGCGGGCGCGCTCAGAGCGTCGCGGCGTAGCCGGCGGCGTCGAGGAGGCCGGCGAGCTCGGCGGGATTCTTCACCTTCACCTTGATCATCCAGGCGCCGCCGTACGGTTCGCGGTTCACCAGGTCAGGGGAATTGTTCAGGTCGGAGTTCGCCTCGAGGATCTCGCAGGAGACCGGGCTGTAGAGGTCGGAGGCGGCCTTGACGGATTCCACCGTGCCGAAGACGTCGCCGTGGCCGAAGGACGCGCCGACCTTCGGGAGGTCGACGAACGTCACGTCGCCGAGCGCGGCCTGAGCGTGGTCGGTGATGCCGATGACCGCGGTGCCGTCGGCGGCGACCTTGATCCACTCGTGGTCCTTGGTGTAACGGAGGTCGGCAGGGACGTTGCTCATGGCTTCTGGGTAAAGGCGGCGGGGATTATTTCAACCCTTCACTTCACGAACGGCTCGACCGAGACGCGGAGCGGGATGCGGTGGCCGCGGATGTCGACCGTGAGCGTCGCGGAGGCCGCATGGCCGGCGGCGATGAGCGCGGTGCCGATCGGCTTGCCGAGGACCGGGGACTGCGTGCCCGAGAGCACTTCGCCGACCGGAGTCTCGCCGGAGTAGACCACCGCGCCTTGGCGGGCGATGCGGCGGTCATCGAGGGAGAAGAGCACGACCGAGGAGGAAGGACCTCCTTGGGCCTGACGGTGCAGCGCTTCGCGGCCGATGAAATCCGGCTTCGAGAACTTCACCGTCCAGCCGAGACCGGCCTGGATGGGCGAGATGCGTTCGGAGATCTCGTGGCCGTAGAGCGGGTAGTTCGCTTCCAGACGGAGCGAGTCGCGGGCGCCGAGGCCGGCGGGCACGAGGCCGTGGGGCTTGCCGGCGGCGAGCAGCGCGCGCGCCACCTTTTCGGCGGAAGCGGCGGGCAGGTAGATCTCGAAGCCGGGCGAACCCGTGTAGCCCGTGCGGGAAAGGATGCAGCCGGCGGCCCCGGCGACTTCGCCGTGCGCGAAGCCGAAGCGCCTGATCGCCGCGAGCGGCGTCGACGTGACCAGCGCGAGGATCTTCTCGGCCTGCGGGCCTTGGATCGCGAGCTGGGCCCAGGCGGCGCATTCGTCGAGCACCTCGACCTGCAGCGAGCCGACGTGGGCGCGCATCCAGGCGATGTCCTTCGGCGCGTTGGAGGCGTTGAGGCAGATCAGGAATTCTTCCTGGCCCAGGCGGTAGACGATCAGGTCGTCGACGCAGCCGCCGTCGGGCTGGCACATCACCGTGTAGCGGGCCATGCCCACCTTGATCGTCGACATCTCGTTGGTCATGACGCCGTCGAGGAACTTGGCGGCGTCGCGGCCGCGCACGCGGGCTTCGCCCATGTGCGAGACGTCGAAGAGCCCGGCCGCCTGGCGGACCGCCATGTGCTCCTCGATGATGCCCGCGTATTGCACCGGCATCTCCCAGCCCGCGAACGGGACGATGCGGCCGCCGAGTTCGACGTGCAGGGCGAAGAGAGGCGTGCGGGAGAGCGTGTCCGACATAGGCACGCTAAGGTGCGGCCCGGAGGATTCCTTCCAACAAAAAAGCCCGGCCAGACGGCCGGGCTTCTCGAGACGGAGCGAGGTCCGGCTCAGAGGCCGAGCTCCTTGCGGAGGTCGGAGAGGGCGGCCTTGTAATCCTCTTCCGAGATCGTCTTCGCGCGACGCTTGCTTTCGAGCAGGGCGTAGCGGGCGTTGAACTCGGAGTACTTGAGGGCGTCGACCTTGGCCTTGGCGGCTTCGGCGACCTTGTTGGCTTCGACCACCTTGGCGTTGGCTTCGGCGATCTTGGCTTCGGCGGCGAGACGTTCGTCGGCCAGCGCCTTCTCGGCGCTCTTGTTGGCTTCGGCGAGCTTGGCGGCGCCGGCGGCTTTCTCGTCGGCGAGGGCCTTCTCGGCGTTCTTATTCGCTTCGGCGAGTCCCTTGGCGGCGGCGGCCTTGGCGGCGTCGACGGCCTTGTTGGCTTCGGTGAGCTTGGCGTCGGCGTCGGCGCGGGCGTCGGCGAGGGCCTTGGCGGCGTTCTTGGTCGCTTCGGCGATCTTGGCGTCGGCTTCCGCGTGGGCGTCGGCGAGGGCCTTCTCGGCCTTCTTGAGGGCGTCGGCGAGCTTCGTCTCGGCTTCGGAGCGGGATTCGGCGACGGCCTTCTCGGAGGCGGCGACCTTGGCCTGGAGGGCCTTGACTTCGGCTTCGGCCTTGGCGGCGGCCTTCTTGGCGGCGGCGTCGGTGCTCTTTCCGGCATCAGCCTTGGCCTTGGCGAGGGCTTCGTTGGCCTTGGCGGCGGCGGCCTTCTGTTCTTCGAGGGCCTTCTGGAGGTCGGCGAGTCCCTTGGCGGCTTCGGCCTTGGCGTCCTTGGCAGAGAGGTTGGCGATCCGGTTGAGTTCGTCGGCGCGGGCGTTGAGGGCCTTGATCGCCGCGTTGGAGTTGGCCTGAGACGCGGTGAGCGCGGCGATCTCGGCGTGGTAGCTCGCTTCGAGCTTCGCGATGCGCTCGTCGGCGGTCTTCGCTTCGACCTTGGCCTTGGCGACCGTGGTCTTGGCGGCGGCGACCTTGCCGTCGGAGGCGGCGAGCGCGGCGGCGCGGGCTTCGGCGGACTTCAGGCTCTGCTGGGCGTGCGCGCGATCCTTGGCGGCTTCGGCGGTGGCCTGTTCGAGGGCGAGCTCGGCTTCGGCGAGCTTGGCCTTGGCGGCCTCGTCCTTGCCCAGCGCGGCCTTGGCGTCGGCGATGTTCTTGGCGATCTCGGCGAGGCGGGCCTTGCTGGCGGCTTCGCGGACGGCGAGCGCGGCCTGGATCTTCGTCGCGGCTTCCTTGGCGGCGGCGATGTCGGCCTTGAGGCCTTCGCGGACGGCGTCTTCGCCGAGGGCCTTCTTGGAGACCTTCTTGAATTCGGGCTTATCGGAAGAAGGGACGCCGGCTTCGCCTGCTTCCGGAGCCTTCGTGAGGTTAACCTTCACCGTCGCGGGGAAGCCGAACTCGATGCCTTCGCTGGTGGTGATGAGGCGAGGCTTCAGTTCGGAGACTTCGGTGAGGTAGCCGCCCTTGCCGACCTGCAGCTCGTAGTTCTTGGTGCGGTCGAGCTGGATCGTGGTGGGCGTACGGCCGACGGCTTCGCCGTTCAGGCGGATCGCGGCGGCGGTCGGATTGGACGACACGACGATCGAATCGACGTTGGCCGGATCGATCGAGGTATTGCAACCGGTGATCGCGGCGCACAGGACGAGAAGGGAGACGGAGATACGCATGGTTACGGGGCTTGGGGTGTTTCGATTGCGTCCAAAAACAAATCGGTTTCAACCCCTAATCGCCTTATTTCCCTAAGGGTTGACACCGGCAGGGTGTGAACAACCCTGTGAACAGGGAAGTTGGCCAGCATAGCTCAGTTGGTAGAGCAGCCGCCTTGTAAGCGGCAGGTCGTCGGTTCAAGTCCGACTGCTGGCTCCATTCCCCGCCTTTTTCGGCCAGAAGTCGGTCTGGCGCGGGCCTTGGCCCTTACGGCTCCCAAGTCGGGCCATGGCGGAGCGCATCCGCCATCCGGATGGTCGGACGAAGCGCGGCGATATCATGGGCCCTGATCATCGAGGCGCCCTGGGCGATGCCCCAGGCCGCCGTCACGTCGTTGCCCGGGCCGCGGCGGAGCGGGTCGGGTTCGCCGAGCACGAGGCCGAGGGTCGATTTGCGACTCGTGCCGAGCACGACCGGAAAGCCGAGGGCGGCGATCTTCGAGAGGTCGCGCACGAGCATCAGGTTCTGCGCGGGCGTCTTGCCGAACCCGAAGCCGGGGTCCGTCCAGAGTTGTTCGGCGGGCATGCCGGCCGCGCGCGCGAGCTTGAGCGACCGGCGCAGGTCCGCCACGACTTCGCCCCAGAAATCCTCGTAATCCGGCCGCGGTCGGCGGTGCATCAGGATGAGCGGGCAGCGCAGGTCGGCGCAGGCCGACCCCATCGGCGACTCGTCTGGGCGGGCCTGAAATCGACCTCCCTCGACGTCGTTCACCAGGTCGGCGCCGGCTTCCACGCAGGCGCGGGCGACCTCCGGCTTATAGGTATCCACCGAGAGGACCGCTTGCGGGAGACGGCGGCGGATCGCCTTCACGATCGGCAGCAGGCGGGAGAGTTCCGTCGCGGCGTCGATGGGCGCGGCGCCCGGGCGGGTCGATTCGGCGCCAAGGTCGAGCACGTCGGCACCTTCGGCGAGAAGGACGTCGGCACGCCTGAGGGCGGAAGCCTCGTCGGGAAGTTGGCCGCCGTCGGAGAAGGAGTCCGGGGCCAGGTTCATGATGCCCATGAGCAGGGTACGCTTCCGCCAGTCGGGCAGAGGGGTGCCATGTGGGCTTGTCCAAGACATGGATTGGGGGTTAAAGACCCTGTCCGTCGGTGCAACCCCCAAGGCTCGGAAGGGGTAGAAGCCGGGCGAGCGGGCACATATTAGACGGGATGATGGGGGTTAATTATATTTAAATCATTGAATGATAGAAGTTTGCAAAAAACAACAATCGATGTAGCTCGATAACTCCGTTTAAATGAGCGTTTGGACCTGCCGGGGCTTGCAAATTACAACCTTTTTACAGAGTTTTCGGCGTCCGAAACTCATCCTTTATGTTTTCTCGCTTCTTTAGTCGGGTAGGTCTGCTGGCCACCCCCTTCCTGGCCATGATCATGGTCGGTTGCTCGAAGGCCGACCTGACCGTCCGCCAGTCGACCTTGGACCCCAAGGGCCCGGTCGCCCAGGCGCAGTACGACGTCTTCATGGCCACCGTCTGGCTGGTCGTCGTGCTGTTCGTCCTCGTCGGCGGCCTGCTCGTCTTCGCCGTCATCAAGTTCCGCTCCCGCCCCGGCGACGAGAACAAGCCCGCGATCGTCGAAGACGGCCACGGCAACCCGCTCGTCGAGATCGGCCTCATCACCGCCTCCATCGGCGCCCTCGTCATCATCGCCATCCCCACGCTTTCCGCCATCTGGTACGACGACGACGTACCCGCCGAAGCCGTCCCGACCTCCAAGCTTTCCGCCTGGTATCCGCGCGTCGAAGGCACCCGCGAGAATTACGCCAAGACCGTCGAAGGCCAGGTCCTCGAGATCGACGCCATCGGCAAGCAGTGGTGGTTCCGCTTCGAGTACCCGCAGCTGGGCCTCACCAACGACGCCAAGCATTCCGTCCCGAACGAGTTCGTGATCCCGAAGGGCGTCGCCATCCGCATCAACCTGCGCTCCGAGGACGTCATCCACTCCTTCTGGATCCCCAAGATCGCCGGCAAGGTCGACCTCGTGCCCGGCCGCAAGAACCATATGTGGATCCAGGCCGACCAGGTCGGACATTACTATGGCCAGTGCGCCGAGTTCTGCGGCGATTCCCATGCCTACATGCTCTTCCGCGTCGAAGTCGTCGAGCCCGCCGAGTTCGCCAAGTGGGTCCAGAGGCAGAAGGCCGACGCCGCTCCTGTCGCCGCCGGCACCAAGGCCGACCAGGGCAAGACCCTCTTCGCGGCCAAGAGCTGCGTGATGTGCCATAACATCGGCGGCCACTACGGCGCCGGCGCCTTCGCCCCGGACCTCACCCACGTCGCCTCGCGCAAGTCGCTCGCCGGCGCCTGGCTCGACAACCGTAACTACGACGCCCAGCGCGCGCTCGAGCAGAAGACCGGCAACACCGAGGCGTCCGTCGAGGTCGACCCCGCGACCCTCAAGGCGAACTTCAAGAAGTGGATCGGCTCGTCCGGCGTCTCCACCGGCCCCGACGGCAAGCCCACCAAGGACGTCAAGCCCGGCAACCGCATGCATTACTACAAGATGTTCAACGTGGCCGGCCTCAACGAGACCAACCAGAAGTTCACCGACGACGAGCTCGACGCCCTCGCCGAATACCTCCTCACCCTGAAGTAAACCTTCCCGACCTTTCACACCAATGTCCCACGATTCCCATCACGCTCCGGTCGCCTGCAAGACCGAGCTGGCGCCCGAGCGCAGCGACCTCGGCCTCATCCGTCCCGACCGGGCGACCGGCTGGACCGACTGGCTGACCACCGTCGACCACAAGAAGATCGGCATCCTCTACGGAGCGTTCGCCATGTTCTTCTTCCTCGTGGGAGGCGTCGAAGCCCTCGCGATCCGCACCCAGCTGGCCCGCCCGGACAACGATTTCATCACGGCGCGCATGTATAACCAGCTGTTCACCATGCACGGCACGACGATGATCTTCCTCGGCGTCATGCCGCTGTCTGCCGCGTTCTTCAACTTCCTCGTGCCGCTGCAGATCGGCGCCCGCGACGTCGCCTTCCCCCGCCTGAACGCGTTCTCGCTCTGGACCTTCGTGTTCGGCGCCTTCGTGCTCAACGCTTCCTGGCTCTTCGAGTTCGCCCACCTCGCTGGCTGGTTCAACTCGTTCGAATGGCACAAGGCCCTCGTCTACACCGATTTCGCCCCCGCCAACGGCTGGTTCAGCTACGCGCCGCTCTCCGGCACCTTCGGCCAGAACGGCCAGGCCCTCCGCTTCACCGGCGTCGGCACCGACTTCTGGATCATCGGCATCCAGATCCTCGGCGTCGCCTCGCTCGCGGCCTCCTTCAACTTCATCTGCACCATCATCAACATGCGCGCCAAGGGCATGACCATGATGCGCCTGCCGGTGTTCACCTGGATGACGCTCGTCACCGCGGTGCTCATCATCCTCGCCTTCCCGGCGATCACCGTCGCGCTCATCGAGCTCATGTTCGACCGTGCCTTCGGCGCCAACTTCTTCAACCCGTCCTCCGGCGGCCAGCCGATCCTCTGGCAGCACCTGTTCTGGATCTTCGGCCATCCGGAGGTGTACATCCTGGTGCTCCCCGCGATGGGCATCGTCTCGGAAGTCCTCCCGACCTTCACCGGCAAGTCGCTCTTCGGCTACCCGATCATCGTCTTCTCCGGCGCCGTCATCGGCTTCCTCGGCTTCGCCGTCTGGAGCCACCACATGTTCACCACCGGCCTCGGCCCCGTGCCCACCGCCGCCTTCTCGCTCCTCACGATGGCCATCGCCGTCCCGACGGGCGTGAAGATCTTCAACTGGCTCGGCACCATCTGGGGCGGTCGCATCCGCTTCACCCCGCCCATGGTCCTCGCCCTCGGCTTCATCTGGATGTTCATGTGCGGCGGCTTCTCCGGCGTCATGCACTCCTCGGCTCCCGCCGACTCCCAGCAGCAGGACAGCTACTTCGTCATCGCGCACTTCCACTACGTGCTCCTCGGCGGCGTGCTCCTCGGCCTGATGGCCGGCCTCTACTTCTGGTTCCCCAAGATCTTCGGCCGCATGCCGAACGCCACGATCGCCTACGTCGCTTCCGGCATGGTGATCCTCGGCTTCAACCTCGCCTTCGGCCCGATGCACTACCTCGGCCTCGCCGGCATGCCCCGCCGCACGCACACCTACCACGCCGGCAACGGCTGGGAGACCTGGAACCTCGTCGCCACCATCGGCGCCTACGTCCTCGGCCTCGGCGTCCTGCTCGCCTTCGCCAACCTCTTCTGGACCGCCTTCCGCGGCAAGAAGTGCTCCAACGATCCGTGGGATGGCCGCACCCTCGAGTGGTCCCTGCCTTCCCCGGTGCCGGAGTACAACTTCGCCCAGGCTCCGGTCATCGGCGCCCGCGACGCCTACTTCGAGCATAAGCATGGCACCAAGCGCATCGGCGCCGAGAACGACGGCGGCGACGCCGGCGTCCATATGCCCAGCCAGTCCTGGATGCCGCTCCTGGCTTCCTCGGGCTTCCTGCTCGCCGGCTTCGGCATGCCGATGATGGCGATGGGCATCCCCCATGCCGGCTGGATCGTCATCGCCGGCCTCGGCGTCCTCTTCCTCGGCATCTGGCTCTGGGCCCTCGAAGGTCCGGGCGGCTACATGCTCAAGACCCCCGTCAACCAAGGCTCGCCCGCCCCGACCGAGGCCGCCGCCCGCTGAGCGCCCCTTCCTCCTCACTCTAAACTCTGACCTCCATGTCTGACACCGCCGACGCGCACGAAGCGCCCACGTCCACCGGGATCGACCACAAGAAGCTCATCATGTGGCTCTTCCTGGCTTCGGACTGCATGTTCTTCGGGACGCTGATCTC
>CAIWNE010000035.1 GCA_903913915.1 uncultured Opitutia bacterium | reverse complement strand
TAGCTGGGGGTCATCCATTTTCAGGTCCCGGGTCTCGGCAGTCGGGAGCCAGGTTCAGGTCTTCGGGTTCAGGTACAGGTTCAGGATCTGCATTTCCCCGCACCCGTACCTGTGCCTGACAACCCGCACCTGAGACCTGAGGGCCGAGACCTGGGACCCGGAAATTTTTCTTGGTAGAGCGGCTGCGCTCAAAGGGAAACCGGAGACCGGAGGATTAGCTGGGGGTCATCCATTTTCAGGTCCCGGGTCTCGGCAGTCGGGAGCCGGATCCGGGTCTTCAGGTTCGGGTACGGGTTCGGGATTATCCCGCACCTGCACCTGCGCCCGATTACCTGCACCAGAGACCTGAGAGTGCTTCCTTCCTTGCCAATCGGCCAACTGGTCAACGGGTCAACTGACTTTCGTTTCCGCTTCCATCACCCGCGCGATCTTCGCGGCGGCAGTACCATCGCCGTACGGATTGCGGAGTCGGGCCCGACGGGCGTATTCGGCAGGATCGGTCAGGAGACGGGTGGCGGCGGCGACGATGCGGACAGGGTCGGTGCCGACCAGTTCGCTCGTGCCGGCAGCGAGGCCTTCGGGTCGTTCGGTATTCTCGCGCATGACGAGCACGGGCTTGCCGAGCGAAGGGGCTTCTTCCTGCACGCCGCCGGAATCGGTCAGCACGAAGGTCGCACGGTCCATGAGCCAGACGAAATCCTCATACGCCGCCGGGGCGGCGAGCGCGATGCGCGGGTGGCCGCCGAGCAGACGGCGGACGGGCTCCTGGACCTGCGGATTGAGGTGCACCGGATAGACGACGCCGAGGTCGGGATGCGCGTCGACCAGCTGACGGATGCCGCGGCACAGGTTCTCGAAGCCGGGACCGAAGGATTCGCGGCGATGGCCGGTGACGAGGATCCAGCGCGACTTCGGGGCGGCGAGATGGCCGGCGACGAACGCCGGGGCGAGGCCGAGACGGGCGCCGACGGCGGCGGCTTCCAGTCCGCCGATGCGCGCCCGGGTCGCGAGCAAGGCGTCGATCACGGTATTGCCGGTGACATGGCACTGCGCGGCGGCGATGCCTTCGCGCAACAGAGTGGCCTTCGCTTCTTCGGTCGGACAGAAATGCCAGCGGGCGAGCGTCGACGTGACGCGACGATTCATCTCCTCGGGGAACGGCGAGCGGAGATCGGCCGTACGCAGGCCGGCTTCGATATGCCCGACGGGGATCCCGGCGTAGAACGCCGCCATCGCGGAACCGAGGACGGTGGTGGTGTCGCCCTGCACGAGGATCGCGGAGGGCTTCGCTTCGGCGAGCCAGGCGGAGACGCCCGTGAGCACGCGGCTCGTGAGCTCGGGCAACGACTGGCCGGGCTGCATCAGGCCGAGGTCGACGTCGGGCTTAAGACCGAACGAGGCGAGCGCCTGGTCGAGCAGCTCGCGATGCTGGCCGGTCGAGACCAGCAGCGGACGCACCTTGCCCGCGCGGCGCAGCTCGGCGAACACCGGCGCGAGCTTGATGCACTCGGGGCGAGTTCCGACGATGAGGGCGAGGGAGGACATTGGGCTAAAGGGGAAGATACTGATGAGAGGCTGAGTTGACCAGAGGCTCGGAGGCCCAGAGGCGGACTAGCTGGCCGGCTGACAAGTTGACGAGCGGGCAAGAGAGGAAGAGCGGCGGCGCTCAAAGGAAAACCGCCGACCGGAGGATTAGCTGGGGTCATCCATTTTCAGGTCTCGGGTCTCGGCCGCCGGGAGCCAGGTTCAGGTCTTCGGGTTCAGGTACAGGTTCAGGATCTGAATTTCCCCGCACCCGTACCTGTGCCTGATCACCCGCACCAGAGACCTGAGGGCCGAGACCTGGGACCCGGAAATTTTT
>CAIWNE010000034.1 GCA_903913915.1 uncultured Opitutia bacterium | reverse complement strand
CGCCGACACCGCCCTCTTCGCCTGCTTCCCCGGCTCGTTCCAGGACGGCGTCACGCCGGGCAAGATTCAGTACGGCTCGGGCTGGTGGTTCCTCGATCAGGAACGCGGGATGCGCGACCAGATGAACGCGCTGTCCGACCTCGGCCTGCTCAGCCGTTTTATCGGCATGATCACCGACTCCCGTTCCTTCCTTTCGTATCCGCGCCACGAATACTTCCGCCGCATCCTGTGCGACCTCGTCGGGCAGGACGTCGAATCGGGACGCATCCCGGACCGCAAGGACTGGAACGAACGCCTGATCGCCGACGTCTGCTACGGTAACGCCAGCCAGTACTTCGGGTTCAAGAAGTAAGCGGCATCAGCTACCCACGAGGCCGGGCAGCCTGCGGGCTTGCCCGGCCTCTTTGTTTACGCAGCATACATGGCGCACCGCCGATGATCCGCTTCCTCTTCGACTGCCTGCTCTGGGGTCTCGGCTTCGAACGCCGCGACCAGGCCTCCTCCACCGGCTTCGACGGGGAGCACCTCATCCCGACGCGCCGACGCACGTCGATGGAGGGCGCGATCCGCGTCCTCAGTTCGCTGACCTTCGTCCTCGCCTTCGCGGTCAACGTCGCCGGCTTCATCCTGCCGACCGGAGCCGCCCCGGAAGTCTCGACCTTCCTCGCCGAAGGAGACTTCCCCGCCCTGGCGTGGGCGGGCGCGGCGTGGTGCCTGCTCATGCTCTGCCGACCCTCCCTGCCCATGGACAGCACCGCGATCAGCACCGGACTCTGGTGCTTCGCCGGCTACCTCCCCTATTTCGTCATCGGCAACCTGCTGGCCATCCCGATTCCGACCTTGTTCGCCCAGGCCTGCGTGGCCGGGCTCATCGGCGCCTACGGGCTCTTCCGGGATATCCGCCGTGAAATCCGCCCGGAATAGCCTCCGGACGGAACCCCGGGCCATCCTTGCGGTCTTGATATTTCCCATACTGACCAAAGCATACCGACATGCGCCTCGCCCTTCTCCTGCTGCTCTCGCTGACGACCGCGTTCTCCGCCGAGCAGAAACACTACCTGCGCGAATTCTCGCCGGGCAAGCCGCTGGCGGGAGCCCGCCTGACCTCCGCGCTCCAGAAAGACAAAGGCACCGTGCTCATCTTCTGGCTCTATGAATTCGAGAAGCCCCGCAACGGCGCCGCGCTGAAATCCTTCCAGAAGATCGCCGACGATTACAAGGACAGCCTGGTCGTGGTAGGCATCGAGAACAGCCCAGGCAACACCATGAAGCCCGTCAGCGCCAAGGAGATCCTCACGCTGACCAAGGCCGCTGGCGTCACCTTTTCGATCTACAGCGGCTGCAAATCTCCGATCGAAGTCCATTCCTACCCCACCTTCTTCATCTTCGACCGCGAAGGCCATATGCTCCACGGAGGGGTGATGCCTGAAACCGACGAATTCGAAGCGCTCCTCAAGAAGGCCGGTGCGCCGATCGAGAAGAAAGACGGCAAGGAAGACCCCAAGAAGGAAGAGAAGGAAAAGCCTAAGGCCGACCCGAAGAAGGCGGCCTGAGCTCAGGTCCGGTCGGTACGATAGACGCGTTGCACCCGCTGGGTCAGGGTACAGAGGGCTTCCCACGGAATGCAATCGGCCCAGGCGCAGAACTCCGCCACGGCGATGCGGTCTTCGCCCTGCGCGCCGAGGATCGTGGCGATATCGCCCACGGCCGCGCCGACCACGTCGGTGACGTCGACGATCGTCTGGTCCATGGTGACCCGACCCAGGATCGGGCAGCGCTTACCACGAACGAGAAAATAGCCACGATTGCTGGCCGCGGTCGGGACGCCGTCCCCATACCCGACGGCGATGATCGCCACGCGGGTCGGACGGGTCAGGACCTTCGTGCGGTTATAACTGACGGCGGTACCCGCGGGCAGGTCCTTCACCAAGACGACACGGGCGTGGAAAGAAAGCACGGGTTCAGGACGGAGGCTGGCGAGGAACGAGCCGGTGGAAGGCGGCAGGCCGTATTGCATGAGGCCGACGCGCACGGCGTTGAACGGCGCCGAAGCCGAGAAGCTCTCCAAGCCGGCGCTGTTGTCGGCATGGATCATCAGGCCGCTGCGGACCGCCGCCGGGATGAGCTCCAGCAGGCGGAGGAAGATCGCGCGCTGGCCTTGCGTGTAGGCGGCGTCGCTGTCGGCGTCGGAAAAGTGGGTATACACCCCGCTCCATTCGAAGGCGTCGGATGCCTGCACGAAGGCGAAGAGCTCGGCGGCCCGCTCATGCCAGACGCCCGCGCGGCCCATGCCGGTATCGACCTTCACGTGCACCTTGGCCTTGGAGCCGGACTTGGCGGCCGCGGCCACGATGGCCTTGGCTTCATCCAGGGAATTCAGGGTGATATCGAGCCCCAAGGAAAGCGCGCGCGGCAGCTCGTCGGGCAAGGTCGGACTGAGGAGCAGGATGTCTGCGTCATGGCCGATTTCGCGCAGCCGCGCGGCCTCGGCGACGTTCGCCACCGCGAAGGAATCCACGCCGGCCTGCAGGAGGCGCGTAGCGACCTCGGGCATGCCGTGGCCGTAGGCGTCGGCCTTCACCACGGCGACGTAGCGCACATGCGCAGGCAAAGCCTGCTTGATGCGGCCCACGTTGCGGTCGATCGCCGGCAGGTCGATCTCGACCCAGGCGCGCGCGGCGGAGCGGTTCGGGTTCACGCTCATGAGCGGTGGCGCTCACCGGACCAGGTGGCGAAATCGTTGGCGACGTTAAGCGCGTCAGGACGGGACTCCTCCCGCAGGAAGCCAGCCTGAGCGAAGAAGGTCGGCAAGGCCGACCATGGAGGCGGGACGGCGACATGGGACGTCAGCACGGCCGGCGCCGCTTCGCTCGAGGCAAGCACGCGCAGGCCGGAAGCATTGAGCTGCGCCGCCTCGGCTTCGAACGGCGCGCCCAGCGTGCCATCCGCCCCGACTTCGAGGGCATGCCAGCGCTTCAGGCGAGATTCGGCGGCGACGAGGAACGGGCCCTTCTCGCCTGCGGCGAGCGCGGAACGCGCGATGGCGGCGAGCGACTCCCAGACGAAGATCGGACGCGGCTCGAGAGCGGCCCAGGAACGGACCGCAAGGGAAGCGATGCGGATGCCCAGCACGGAACCCGGCCCGACGCACAAGGCGAAGGAACGGATATCACCGAGCGACAGTTTCGCCTCGGCCAAGGCCGCCTCGACGCAACCGAAGAGGCCCTCCAACGCGCCGTCAGACGAGATGCCCTGCCCCATCCAGCGGCCGTCCGAGAGAACTCCCACCCGGACTCCGGCGCGGGCGGAGCCGTCGAGGACGAGGCAGGGTTCGGGCGCGCTCATGGCCTCAGCCTGGCGGCCAATCGAGGGCGCGTCCACCCAGCAGATGCACGTGCAGGTGCGGGACCGTCTCACCGCCGTCCGGACCGTTGTTGATCACGACGCGGAAACCCTTGGCCAAGCCGAGCTGCCGGGAGAGCTGACCCGCCACGAGCAGAAGATGCCCGAGCGTAGCCTGGTCCTCCGCGGTCGCTTCGGCGACGCGCGGGATGGGCTTGCGCGGCACGATCAGGACGTGCGTCGGAGCCTGCGGGGCGATGTCATGGAAGGCCACGCAGACGGCATCCTCATGGATGAGCTTCGCGGGAATCTCCTTGTCGGCGATCTTTTGGAACAGCGTCTTCGGGGCGCTCATGGGAAATCAGAGGACGACGACCGTCACGCGCCGGCGGCCGGCCTGGCGGGCGACGAGTCCTTGCACGGTGTCGACGGCTTCGTCATAGGCGGCGCGCCAACGGGGCGAACGGGCGCGGGTGCCGGCGAGATACTGGTCCTGGAGACCGACGACCCAGAAGAGCACGTCGGCGGCCTCGCCCGTGGTCGCCAGGGCGGCTTCGACGCGTTCGTTGGCCCAGAGGGCGTCGAACGGGTCGGAGCGATGGTCGAGGACCGCCACGGTGGGCACCGGGCGGTCCGGCGAAAGCAGGCGGAAGATCTGGGCGGCGGCGGCGGCGAGGTCTGCGGCGTTGAGACGCGGATCGGTCTCGTCGTCGGCCTCGAAGACGCGCAGCACGGCGTCGACGTCGGTGCGCAACTGGGGAGCGGTGCCCACCATCGAGGCCAGCAGCGCGTTGAGCGTGCGGAGGCGGATCGACTTGGGCAGCGCGGCGGTCACTTGGCCTTCCCTCCCTTGCGGAGCTGGTCGATGGCCTTGGCGAGCTCATCGATGTCGCGGAACTCGCGGTAGACGCTGGCGAAACGGACGTAGGCGATCTGGTCGACCGCCTGGAGGCGTGCCATGATCTCCTCGCCGATGGCGCTGGACGGGACCTCGTCGCCGAACTTCGCCTGCAGGTTCTCGACGATCTCGGAAATCATCAGGTTGATGCGCTCGAGCTCGATGGGGCGCTTGTCGGTGGCCTTGCGGACGCCGGAGGCGATCTTGCCGATGTCGAACTCCTCGCGGGCGCCGTTGCGCTTCACGACGACCATGCCTTCGCGGACGATCTCCTCGATGGTGCTGAAGCGATGGTCGCAAGCCAGGCACTCGCGACGACGGCGGATGGAATGGTTGCCCTTCCCGAGGCGGGTCTCAAGGACCTTCGTATCCTCGTGATTGCAGCGGGGGCAGAACATCGCTCAGAGCTTGAGGAAGTTCCCCAGCAGCTGGAGCCCGTGCTCGGTGGCGAAGGACTCCGGATGGAACTGGACGCCCCAGATCGGGAGCTCGCGATGGCGCAGGCCCATCACGAGGCCGTCTTCGGTCCAGGCCGTCACCTCGAGGGCGGCGGGGAAAGTGGAACGCTCGACGACCAGGGAATGGTAGCGCGTCGCGGCGAAAGGGGACGGCAGGCCCTTGAAGACGTCGGTGTTGTTATGGAACACCGGCGAGGTCTTGCCGTGCATCAGGTGCGGCGCACGGATGACGTTGCCTCCGAAGACATGGCCGATGGCCTGATGGCCGAGGCACACGCCGAGGATCGGCTTCTTGCCGGCGAAGGCCTTGATCATCGCGCACGAGACGCCGGCTTCGGCGGGCGAGCACGGGCCGGGCGAGATCATCACGCGGTCGGGGTTCAGCGCGAGCGCTTCCTCGACCGTGATCTGGTCGTTGCGGTACACCTTCTGCTCCACGCCCAACTGCCCGAAGTATTGGACCAGGTTATAGGTGAACGAATCGTAGTTATCGATGACCAGCAGCACGTGCGGACGATTTGCCCGACGCTGCGAAGTGTCAAGGAACCGCGACCCCGTGTGAACAAGTGAACACGGTGAAGTCACTTAGTCGCGAGGGTCGGAGCCAAGGCCAGGACGTCGCGTTGTTCACACCCAATGACTCGGCCTTCGCTCTCATCTGCGACCCCTCTTGCATCATTCATCACTCATCTGGATAGCAGTCGATTGCCTCATCTGAAATCGACCCTTCTGGCCTAGCGAATGCGCCCCTGCCTTAGCCATGATTCGACCACCCCTTACCCCCATCCCTACCCCGGACCCTCCACCGTGAATTCCACCCCAAACCCCTCAAAAGTAGGCCTTTACAGAGGGAGGGGGGTGTGAATAACTGTGTGAACGGCATGAAACAGCGCACCTTAGGCAAAGAAGCCTCCGTCAAGGGCAAGGCCCTCCACACCGGTCAGGACGTCACCCTGACCCTGAAACCGGGCGCCCCCAACACGGGACTGGTCTTCCGTCGTATCGACCTTTTCGGCAAGCCCGAGGTCCGTCCGGTGTCCGAGATGATCACCGAACTCGAGCGCAAGACGACCGTCTCCTCCGACGCCGTCAAGTTGCACACCATCGAACACGTGCTCTCGGCCCTCAGCGGCATGGCCGTGGATAACGCCATCATCGAACTGGACGCTTCCGAGCCGCCGATCGTCGACGGTTCCGCCCGCCCCTTCACGACTCTCGTCCACCAGTGCGGCATCGTCGAACAGGACGCCCCGCGCGAGACGTTCACGCTCACGCACCCGATCACGATCAACGAAGGCAGCCGCTCCATCATCGCCCTGCCTTTCGACGGCCTGCGCGTCACGTGCACCTCGGCCGACGACCGCGGCATCCACACGCAGCACCTGACGATCGACATCGACGCCGAGACCTACGAGGCGCAGATCGCCCCGGCCCGCACGTTCACCATCTACGAGGACATCGAAGGCCTCATCGAGAAGGGCCTCATCAAGGGCGGCACGCTCGACTCCGCGATCATCCTCAAGGGCGACAAGATCGTCAGCAAGGAGCCCCTGCGCTTCAAGGACGAGCTCGTCCGCCACAAGATCCTCGATATCGTCGGCGACATCGTCCTCGCCGGCGTGCGCCTCAAGGCCCACATCATCGCCGTCCGCCCCGGCCACGCCCTCAACGCCCGCCTCGCCGCGGCCGTCCGCAAGCAGTGGCAGGAATCCAAGGCGCCCAAGGCCAAGGCCGCCCCGGCGGGCCCTAAGGTCGAAGCCCCGACGGCACCCGTCGGCTCCGCCCTGGACATCCGCCAGATCCTCAACGCCCTGCCCCATCGCTATCCGTTCGTGATGGTCGACCGCGTGGTCGAGCTCAACGACGACTCCCTCGTCGCGATCAAGAACGTCACGATCAACGAGCCCTATTTCCAGGGCCACTTCCCCGGTCAGCCGGTCATGCCGGGAGTCCTGCAGGTCGAGGCGATGGCCCAGGCCGCCGGCCTCATCATGCTGCGCCGCGGCGCCGCCGACGAAGCCCCGAAGGTCGTGTTCTTCATGAGCGCCGACAAGGTGAAGTTCCGCAAGGCGGTCACGCCCGGCGACACCCTCGAGATCCGCGCCAAGCTCACCAAGGTCCGCGGCCGCATCGCCGCCGCCGAATGCGAGTGCCTCGTCAATGGCGAGTGCGTCTCGTCGGCCGAACTGCTCTTCACCATCGCCGACTCGCCCAACGGCTGAACCGGATGGCCACGCAAGTCCACCCCACCGCGATCGTCGAAGCCGGCGCCCAGCTCGGCAAGGACGTCGTCATCGGCGCCTACGCCTACGTGGGCGGCGACGTCACCTTGGGCGACGGCTGCGTCTTGCACCACCATGCGACAGTCGAAGGCTTCACGCAGCTCGGTCCGCAGTGCGAAGTCTTCCCTTATGCCTTCATCGGCGGTCGCACGCAGGACCTGAAGGCCCGCCCCGGCAAGCCGGGCCTCAAGGTCGGCGCCCGCAACACCTTCCGCGAATACGTCAGCGTCCACCTCGGCACCCAGGAAGGCGAATGGACCATCCTCGGCGACGACAACGTCCTGCTGGCCTATTCCCATATCGCGCATGACTGCGTGATCGGCAACCACCTCGTCATCTCCAGCCACTCCGCCGTCGCCGGCCACGTGCACGTGGGCGACCACGTGAACATCGGTTGGAACGCGGGCATCCACCAGTTCTGCCGCATCGGCGACCATGCGATGGTCGCGGCCTGCTCGAAGTGCGTCCAGGACGTGCCGCCTTTCGTCATCGCCGACGGGAACCCCTGCGAGACCAAGATGATCAACGCCGTCGGCCTGAAGCGCTCGGGCTTCACCGACGAGGAGATCGCCACGGCCAAGCTGATGCACCGCCTCTTCTACCGCGACGGCCTGAACACGTCGCAAGCCATCGAGAAGGCGCGGACCCTGCCCGAGGCCTCCGGTCGCATCGTGAAGTCCTTCGTGGACTTCGCCGCGTCGACCAAGCGCGGTCTGGCCTAAGTCAGGTAGGCGCTTGCGCCGACGGAAGGCGCTCTTAGGTTGGCAGGCATGAAAGCCTTCCTGCCTTCCCTGCTCGCCGCCCTCGGTTCGCTCACCTCGCTCTCCGCGGCCATCGTCGAGAAGCCCCTCGAATACAAATCCGGCGAGGTCACCTGCGAAGGCTGGCACGCCTACGACGACGCCGTGACCGGCAAGCGCCCGGGCGTGCTCGTGGTGCACCAATGGACCGGCATCAGCGACCATGAGAAGGAAGCCGCGCACAAGCTCGCCGCCCTCGGCTACAACGTCCTGGTCGCCGACATCTACGGCAAGGGCATCCGCCCCCAGCCGCCGGCCGCCGGCAAGGAAGCCGGCAAGTACAAGGCCGACCGCCCTCTGCTCCGCGCCCGCGTCAACGCCGCGCTCGACGTCCTCAGCCACGACAGCCGCACCGACGCCTCGAAGCTGGCCGCCACGGGCTACTGCTTCGGCGGCACGACCGTGATCGAGCTCGCCCGCTCCGGCGCCGCCATCAAGGGGGTCGTCAGCTTCCACGGCGGCCTTGACTCGCCGACTCCGGCCGACGGCAAGAACATCAAGGCCAAGGTCCTCGCCCTTCATGGCGCCGATGATCCTTACGTCCCGGCCAAGGATGTCGCCGCCTTCGAAGCCGAAATGAAGTCCAACAACGTCCAGTATGTCCTGATCAAGTATGTCGGCGCCGTCCACAGCTTCACGCATAAGGCCGCCGGCGACGACAACTCCAAGGGCGCCGCCTACAACGCCACGGCCGACCGGGATTCGTGGATCGAGATGGAGAAGTTCCTGAAGCAACTGTTCTAAGTTGAGGACTTCCTGCGCACTGCTGGCCCTCCTCGCGCTCGTCGGCTGCAAGCCGACGGTCGAGACGTCGCACGGAACGCCGACGGAGCTGCGCGCGATGCGCTCGTCCGGCGAAAGATCCTTCAGCGCGGGCGACGTGGTGACCTGGGCGCAGCTGGACGACACGTTCCTCGATCGTACGGCAAAACTTGAAGTCGGCGCGGCCGACGGGAAGGCTGTCCTAGGCCGACTCGTCATGCTCGAGAACGGCGCCGAAGCGGCCGATTTCCTGAAGGCCCATGGATGCGCGCAGGTTTCCGGCCCGATCGGCGTGCGCAAGCTGCCGACCGCCTTGGAAGTGGACGTCGAACTCACCGGCAAGGACGGGCATAAGCTCATCCTCAAGCTGAAGTCCGACGGCACGCCCGTCGGCGAAGGTTAAGGTCCTACTCTCCCTCGCGGACGCGCGAGCCAGGCATCTCGCTCAACGGCTTCGGACGCAACCCGATGCCGGCCGGAGTCTTCATCGAGCCCGCGAACTGCGGGTCGACCGAGTTCGCCTCGGTGAGCATGCAACCGGAGAGACCGAACAGACACGCGGCCAGGATACCGTACGCCGCGCACCAACGAAAAGAGCCGCGGATAGCTCCGCGGCTCTTTGGCACGAGGCGACTCCGGCTCAAGCCACGCGCTCGACGACGAGCGGGGGCATGTTGGGGCGCTTCGGGGCGAGACGGTAGGCGTCGCGGAAGTACGGGAGCGCGGCGTCGACCTTGGCCTCGTCGTTGTAATGGATCATGATCAGCGGCTCACCCTGCTTGACCTGCGTGCCGACCTTGCGGAT
>CAIWNE010000033.1 GCA_903913915.1 uncultured Opitutia bacterium | reverse complement strand
TGTTCCTTCGGGCCGACGCGTTCCTCGGTGAACTCCGTCGCCTGGGCCCACTTGCTGTCGTCGAAATCCACGGCGAACCAGTTCTCGGGCACGGGGGTGTGCTCGACCTTGGGGTTCTTGACGTCGCCGTTGAGCGGTCCCTTGAAGAAGTTCTTCGCCTTCCACTTCGCGTTGGTGACGGTGCCGTCCGAGAACCTGAGGATGAAGCCGCCGTCGCCGATGTGGTCGCCGTATTCGAGGCCGGTCTTCGGGTCGGCGTTGTCGCGCGCCATCACGGCGATCGTCATCGGGTATTCCGGCAGGATGTCGACGTTCACGACGTTGTGCGGCATGTAGTCGATCGGGTCGACGACGCGGAGCTTGCCGTTGATGTAGAGGATGAACCAGTTGTCGGCGTAGACGCTGAGCTGGATCGTGTCCGCCATGGTCGGCTTCACCATGCCGGGCTTGTCGCCCTTCTTGCCGCCTTTGCCTTTCTTGCCCTTCTCGCCGCCCTTGCCGTCGCCGGGCGGAGGGGCGGCCTGGTCGCCGGCGGTCTCGTCGGCCGTGGCTTCGATGTCTTCTCCCTTAGGCTTGGCGTCGCCGCCATCTTCAGGCGGAGGACGCTTGCCCTTCTCGCCGGCCTTGCCCTTGCCTTTGCCTTTCTCGCCGCCCTTGCCGCCGCCCGGGCCGCGTTCGTTCGGCGTATAAGTCTCGGTGGCGGTGGAGCCATCGGGCTTGGAGTAGACGAAGGTCCAGGTCTTGTCCTCGTTCGCCGTGTATTTCACGCTGAGCGCCTTGCCGTTGAGCGTGTAGTTGAGCGCGTATTTGTTGCCGTCGTGGGTGAAGTCCTTGATCAGCGCGCCCTTCAGCGGGCTCTGGGAGTAGGACGACCCTTCGCGACGCACGTGGCTGGCGGACGGCTGCGGGTCCACCTGGCCGTCGACTTCCTTCACTTCGCCGTGGAAGCCGCCGTTGATATAAGGATACTTCTTCTGCGCGTGGTAGTGGTAGCCGAGCGCCTTGGTCTCGTGCCCGCCGAAGGCGTCCAGCTTGCCCGGCGCGGTGCCGTCGGGTTCGTTGTAGCCGTAGATCGCGTAGCCATCGAGGGCGACGGCGATCGGTTTGCCCTTGCCGAGCTCCTTCTCAAGGAAGACGGGGGCGTCGTGGTAGTGATAGTCGTCGGCCTTGCCGCAGTGGCCGCCGAAGTTGTCGAGTTCGCCGAAGGCCTTCGCGTCGTCGCCGCGGTTGTTGAGCGCGTTGAAGATCGGGACGCCGTTGGCGGCGAGCGCGATGGCCCCGCGCATGAAGTGCGTCTTGGCGGACATCGGCTCCTTCGCCGGGACCGGCTTCAGCGGGATCCGCCAAGCCGAGGCGCCCACGTAGGTCTGGGGAATGGGCACCTGCTGCTGCCAGGACTTGATGCCGGCCATCAGCGGGTGGTCGGGCAGGCCCTTGGCTTCGACGTAGAGATAGGTGTCATCCCAGCGCACGCTGACGTTCTTGGCGAACGCCTGGAAGGGCGTGGCGATGAGCGGCGCGCTGCCGCTTGCGGCGGCGAGGTAGGTGCTCGTGAGCACATACTTGGCGGAAGGCGGGACGATCGCCGGCGCCTCGGACGGCGTGAGGAACTGCGCGTCGACGGGCGGGATGTGCGCCCGGGCGGCGGCGGCGAAGCCGAACGTGGCGAGCAGGAGGGCGTAGGACGGGGTGCGCATGGCTTAGGGTGATGGAGATATCATACCCTAAGCCACCTTAAGGAGACGTTAAGTCCGCTTTCCGTCCGGATGGTCAGCCCCGGGCCGCGAGGGCTTCGTCGATCTTGGCGAGGTCGTCCGGCTTGATCGCGAACTTGCCGCCGAAGACGGTCTCCTTGATCTGGCCGGGCTTGCGTGCGCCCACGATCGCGGCGGTGACGCGCGGCTGACGGAGCACCCAGGCGATGGCGAGTTCGGCGGAATTACGGCCGTAGCGATGGGCGATCTCGGCGAGCGCCTTGGTGAGGGCGATGTTCTTGGAGAGCAGGGGCTCGTTGAACTGAGGGTCGTTGCGGCGATGGTCGTCGGCGGGCAGCGCGTCGGCCCAGGCCTGGGTGACCTTGCCGCTAAGCAAGCCCTTCTGCATCGGGCTGTAGGAGACGATGCCGATGTCGTGCTCTTCGCAGTAGGGCAGGAGCTCGGCTTCGATGCTGCGGTTCAGCATGCTGTAGGGCGGCTGAAGGAAGGTCACGCGGTGGATGGGCTGGATGCGCTTGAGCTGGGCGACGCTGAAGTTGCTGACGCCGGCGAAGCGGACCTTGCCCTCCTTCACCAGCTCGGCGACGGCCGACCAGCCTTCCTCGATGTCCTCGTCGGGCTGCGGCCAGTGGATCTGGTACATGTCGATCACGTCGACCTGCAGGCGGCGGAGGCTGTCCTCGCATTCCTGCTTCACGCTGGCCCGCTTGAGCCGCGGCACGATCGTGCCGTCCGGATCCCAGCAACGTTCGCACTTCGTGGAGATGATCGGCTTCTCCTTCATCTCCTTCAGCGCGCGCCCGACGACTTCCTCGGAGCGGCCGAGGCCGTACACGGCGGCGGTGTCGATCCAGTTGATGCCTACGGCCATCGCCTCGTGGATCGTGCGGATCGAAAGGGCGTCGTCCTGCGCGCCCCAGCCGAACTTCCAGTCTCCGCCGCCGATGGCCCAGGTGCCAAGGCCGACGGGCGTGAGTTGGAGGGGCGAGTTGCCGAGCTTGCGGGTCTTCATGACGGTTCGCCTATTTCGGGTCAGGTGAGGGAGGATGTCGAGACTCGGTCGGCGTAGGCTTGCCGCGGAAAGCGGTCAGCGGTTGGCGGATAGGCTAAACTCAAAGGGAAACCGGAGGCCGGATGATTGGCTGGGGTTCTTTATGTCCGCCGCTAACCTCCCGGTTTCCGGTCTCCCGTTGCCGCTCCATTGGATTGTTTCGGGTAGGGCCGAGCATCCTTGCTCGGCCGCGGCCAACCAAGTATGGTTGGCCCTGCCCAAACAAAAAGGGGCCTTGCGGCCCCCTTCGTCGTGCGCTGCTTCGCGACGCTTACTGCACGTCCTTCAGGAACTGCTGATACTGCGCTTCGGTCTGCTCCGCGGTGAGCTTGCCGGAGTGGATCAGGATGCGGAAGCGGAAGGTCTCGGACTGGCCGGCCTTGATGGTGAAGTTGAGCGCCTTCTTCGAAGGGTTGCCCTTCGGGAATTCCTTGGCGCCGAACGGATTGGCGGCGAAGAGGCCGTAGCCGCGGTTATGCCAGTAGGTCGGGTAGGTGACGTTCTTCGGGTGGTCGAAGATGCCGATGCTGACGTCCTCGCCCTTCACGTTACCCGAGAGGGTCATCCACTTGGCGCGCGTGCTCCAGCCGCCTTTTTCACCGACGGCGCCTTCGCTGCTGAGATAGACGCCGTTGACGCCGGTGTTGTCGAGCTTGGCGACGGCGGTGGGCTTGCCGGCGGCATCGGTGAAGACTTCGGCCTTCTCGGAGGGCTCCTCGAGCGAACGCGTCACGCGGATGGCGATGGCGCCTTCCTTGGAGTCCTTGAAGACGGCGTCCTTTTCCTGGGCGGTGAGGGTGATGATGCGGTCGATGATGCGGAGGTCCTTGGAGGCGCGGAAGACGAGGGTCTCGTCCTGCTGCAGCACCTTGGAGCCGTCGTTCATGATCCAATCGGAAGAGACCTGCAGGGTGGCGGAGCCGGCGCCCGAGGCGACCGACTTGATGCTCTTATGGCGGACGGCGCCGTAGGGAACCTTGCTGGCGCGGTCGAAGCCTTCAGGCGGGGAGTTCCAGAAATCGCAGTCGTTGACGTTGCCGTAGTTGAACCACGAGGAGATGTGGTGCGGGTGGTCGGTGCGTTCGCCGGCGACCTTCTCGAGCGGGAAGCCGCGGGTGAAGATGTTGCCCTGCGCGGTGCGCAGCGGCGAGAGCAGGGGCTTCTTCTGGTTCGACCAGTAGACGTAGGAGGTGAACGGCTGGCCGTCGACGAGGACGTCGACCTGCTGCTTGTCCTTCTGTTCGACGAGCTTCACTTCTTCGGCGACGGCGGCTTGGCCGAGCGCGGCGAGGAGGGCGAGGAGGGCGAGGGGGTGCTTCATGGGTAGGGGTTAGGACATACCCTCGCTCCTGAGGTTGCCAATCTGAAAGGGGGCGACTTACCCAAGGAACGGCGTTCGCGTATCAGGATTTCGGCTTCCTTAAGTCCTCGTCCGCCCTAATCGTGTCGCACCCCGCCATGCGATTCCTCGCTCTCTTCCTTGTTTCCGCCTGCGTCGCCGCCCCGGCCTTGCCGCCTGGTCCGGCGGACCATGTGCCGCCTGGCGCTTACAAGACGGGTCAGGCCGCGGCCGCGGCGATGAAGGTCATGTCGCTCGCCCCCGGTTTCCAGGTCTCGCTCGTCGCGGCTGAGCCCAAGGTCGTCCAGCCGATCGCGATGTGCTTCGACGAGCGCGGCCGTCTCTGGGTCGTGGAGGGCATGGCCTATCCGAAGAAGCGTCCTGAAGGGCAGGGGCAGGATCGCATCCTGATCATGGAAGACGTGAAGAAGGACGGTTCCTTCGCCAAGGTCACGGTCTTCAAGGACGGGCTCAACCTCGTCTCGGGCATCGAAGTCGGGCATGGCGGCGTGTGGGTCGGCGCGGCTCCCGAATTCCTCTTCATCCCGAAGGATGCCGACGACAAGGCGGGCACGCCGGTCGTGCTCCTCGACGGCTGGGGTTTCCATGACACGCACGAGACCCTCAACAGTTTCGTCTGGGGTCCGGACGGCTGGCTCTACGGCAACCATGGCGTCTTCACCCATTCGGTCGTGGGCAAGCCGGGAACCCCCGAAGAGAAGCGCGTCAAGATCAACGCCGGGGTCTGGCGCTATCATCCGACCCGCCACGTCTTCGAGGTCTTCGCCGAAGGCACGAGCAATCCGTGGGGCCTTGATTACGACGCGCATGGCGAATTCTTCATCACGGCCTGAGTGATCCCCCACCTTTATCACATCCTGCCCGCCGCCCGTTACCAGCGTCAGGCCGGCCAGCACTTCAATCCGTTCACCTACGACGACATCAAGACGATCGCCGACCACGCGCATTACGCCGGCGCCAAGGTCCATCGCCCGGATGCGCTGAAGGTCCCGGAAAGCACCGACGCCGTCGGCGGCGGCCATGCTCATTCGGGCCTGGCGATCTATAACGGCGATAATTTCCCCGAGGCCTACCGCGGGATGCTGATCTTCGGCAACCTGCACGGCCACCGTCTCGTCTCCGACCAGACCGTCGCCGACGGCAGCGGTTTCGTCGGCCATCATGGCAACGATTTCCTGCGGAGCAACGACGCCACGTTCATCCCGGTGTCGCAGCGCGTGGGCCCTGACGGCGCCCTCTACGTGAGCGACTGGTCCGACGTCCAGGTCTGCCACAACAACACCATGGAGGTCTGGGATCGCACCAACGGCCGCATCTACCGCGTCAGTTACGGTAACCCCTCCAGCCGTTCGGCCGACCTGGCCCGGGTCCGCGACGACGAGCTCGTCGAGGTCTCGCTCGGCGACGCGAACGAATATTTCGTGCGGCAGGCCCGCAAGGTGCTCGCCGAACGGAACCTGTCGGGCAAGGCGCCGATGGCCGCCTCCGCCCGCGCGAAGCTGCGCGACGTGCTGGCCGGCTCCGCCGAGCCGATCCGCCGGCTGCGCGCTCTCTGGGTCCTGCAGTCGACGAATCTCCTCGATGACGCGCTCCTTGCCGGCGCCCTCAGGGATGCCGACGCTTCCGTGCGCGGCTGGGCCGTCCGCCTCATCGCCCAGCAGTGGACCGCCGGCGTGCCGGCCCTGGCCGAACTGGCGAAGACGGAAGCCTCGCCGCTGGTCCGCCGGGAACTCGCCTCGGCGCTCTCGTATCTGCCGCTCGCCCAGCGCGCCGCGATCGCCGAGCCGCTGCTGGCGCGCGCAGAAGACGCCAAGGATCATAACATCCCGCTCCTCCTCTGGTATGGCATCGAGCCTTTGGTCGGCGCCGACGCCGCCCGCGGGCTCGCGCTCGCCGCCGGCTGCCGTCATCCGCAGACGACCGACTTCATCTACCGTCGCCTCGCGAGCGATGCCGGCGCCCGCGCCCAGGTCCTGGCGCTCGCCCTGCGCGAACAGGATGCCGGCCGCCGCGCGACGCTCGTCGGCCGCGTCGTCGAAGGCGTGCGCCAGGCGGGTTCTTTCGCCGCGCCCGAAGGCTGGGCTTCGCTCGTCGCCGGACTTCGGCAGGGCGCTTCGGCCGACCTGCTGGCCAATCTGAACGAACTCGACGCCCTCGTCGGCGACGAAGCCAGCCGCGCGTTCTATCGCGGCCACCTCGCCGACGAAAAAGCGCCGTTGCCGGCCCGCCAGCGCGCCCTCGCCGTCCTCGTCGCCGCGCGTGACCGCGCGTCCGCTCCGGTCATCCACAAGGTGTTCGCCGAGAAGACCACGCCGGCGTTCCGCCGCGCCCTCATCCAAGCCCTTGCGACCGTGGGCGACGAGGCTTCGCCCGCCGTCCTGCTCGGTCATTTCGCCGGTTTTTCTCCGGAGCAGCTCGCCGACGCCGTCGCCGCCCTTGCGGGCAACGCCAACGGCGGCAAGGCGCTCCTGGCCGCCGTCGCGGCCGGCAAGGCGGACAAGGCGGTGCTCTCGCCGCTGGTCGTGCGTCAGCTGAAGTCGCTCGGCGACAAGGAACTCGACGCCCAGCTCGCCGCCCTCGTCGGCGTGGTCAATCCGACCAAGGCCGATTTCGCCAAGAACAAGGCGAGGTACGAGGCCTTGCTCAAGCCCGAGGCCGTGCGCAAGGGCGACATCGCGGCCGGTCGCCAGCTCTTCGCGTCGACCTGCGGCATCTGCCACACCTTCGGCTACATCGGCAACCAGGTCGGTCCGGGTCTCGCGGGCTCCAACATCGGCAAACTCGATTACTTCCTCGAGAACGTGCTCAACCCGAACGGCGTCATCGGCAAGGACTACCAGCTCAACGTCTTCAAGCTGAAGGGCGGCGCGACGATGAGCGGCATCGTCCAGTTCGAGGACGCGCAGTCGTTCCGCCTCGCGATGCCTGGCGGCGTGAAGTTCACGATCGCCAAGGGCGAGGTCGATAAGCGCGAGATCCTGCCGGTCTCGCTCATGCCGGAGGGCCTGCTGGACGCCCTTACCAAGGAACAGGTGATCAACCTCGTGGCCTACCTGCAGTTCCCGGACGGCTTCCCGAACGCCGCCCCGGGGGTCTGGCATCTCGATGGCGCCATCGAAGGCGAATCCCTCAAGGTGCTTGCCATCACCGGCGGCAAGACCAGCCGGCAGAATATGGGAGGCTTCAAGGCGAGCCGCTGGAGCGGCAACGACCACCTCTGGTGGACCGGCGGCAAGGTCGGCGATACGCTCACCCTGGCGCTGCCCATCGCCGCCAAGGGCGTCTACGAAGTGAAGTTCGTCTGCACCAAGGCGCATGATTACGGGTCCTTCGAGCTCCGGCTCGACGGCAAGCTGCTCGGCGCAGACGCCTACGATTTCTATCATCCCGCCGAAGTCGTGACCACCGGCGAACTGAATGGCGGCCGCCATGAGCTCGACGTCGGCGAACATCGCCTCGAGGTCAGGATCCTGGCCCCGAACCCCGCCGCCACGCCGAAGAACATGTTCGGCTTGGATTACCTGAAGTTGGAACGGAAGTGAGGGCAGGGACGGCTCGGGGAGCCGTCCCTGCCAAGCGTCCCTGCCTCAAAATCAGAAGCCCGCGCCCTTGACCTTGGTCTTCACGCGCAGGAGCCGGTCCTTCGAGGTGATGTAGAGCGAGCGGCCGTCGTCGCCCCAGGCGAGGTTCGCCGTGGCCTGTCCGCAGAGGATCGTGCCGAGGTGCTTGCCTTCCGGGGTCACGATGAGCACGCCGCCGGGGCCGGTGGTCCAGAGGTTGCCGTTCACGTCGAGCTTCATGCCGTCGCAGGCGCCTTGCCGCTCCTTGCTCTTCAGCTTCGCGGCGACGAAGACGTCGCGGAGGCCCGAGCCGTCGAGCCCGCAGGCGGCGATGCGGGTGTTCTTGTTGTCCGAGATCGCGAGGTAGAGGGACTTCTGGTCGAGGCTGAGCGCGATGCCGTTGGGCCATTGCACGTCCTTCGTCACCAAGGAGACCTTGCCGTCGGGCGTGAGCTTGTAGACGCCGTGATAAGGGGTCTCGACCTTTTCGCCCTTGGGTACGCCATAGGGCGGGTCGGTGAAGAAGATGGTGCCGTCCTTGGCCGCGCAGAGGTCGTTGGGGCTGTTGAAGCGGGCGCCGTCCTGGTTCTTGGCGGCGAGGACCTGGAACTTGCCGTCGCCGCCGAGGCGGGCGATGCGGCGGGTGCCATGCTGACAAAGCAGCAGGTTGCCTTGGCCGTCCACCGTCAGTCCGTTGGAGCCTTGGTTAGGCGAAGGTTCGTCGGTGCCGCTGGGCTTCAGGAAGACAGAAGCCATCGCGTCGCCCTCGATCCACTGATAGGCGGTGTTGTTCGGCACGTCGGAAAACACGATGCGCCCCTTGTACCAGACGGGGCCCTCGGCCCAGGTGAAGCCGGTCGCAAGGGTCTCTATCTTGGCTCCGCCGTCGAGCAGGGCGTCGAGCGCGGGGTCGAGCTTCTCGATAGACTGCTTCGGGCCTTCGGCGGCGAAGGCGGCAAGGATAGAGAGGAAGAAGGCGGGGAGGAACTTCATGGCTGAAGGGGTAGGGCGGATTTGGGAGGAGGCAAAACGAAAGGGAGGCGGCGGCTAGCGGTATCTGTCTTGAGGTAGGGCTGACCACCCTTGGTCAGCCGTTTTCATCGCTGCATAGGTAGGCGTAGGGCCAATCGACCACCTTGACCACAAGCCCAGCCCGTACCGGGTTATTTCGAACATATGCCGTCTTCGCGCGTAGTTCGCCTGATGAACGAATCCGGTGGTCGAAGAACCCTTGTTGCCACTCGATAGCATGCCGTTTGGCGATGATGCCCTTGAAGGCCATGATCGTGCGACCGAGGCCTAGGCTATGATTCCATCTGGCAATCAGGTGGATATGGTCCGGCATGACGGTCATGCTCATCAGTTTCAGCCTGCCCGTGGACTCGTGAATCCGCTGCGTCTCCATGATGGTCGAAAATACGTCGAGGTGGGCCAAGGAGTTTAGCTTACGATGGCGGCAGCATATGGTTATGAAGAAAGGATCGCCGCGATCCACCCATTGCGGAATCGCGTGCGGCAGGCGCTTTCGTTTCGGCAGGTCTTGCATCGGCCTTATCTAAGGAGGTGGCTGGGAGTATTTCGATTTGGGTTAATACCCAGGGGTTCCGACGGTTGACCAAGGGTGGTCAACCCTACCCAAGGCATGTACTCCCCCATACTCCATGCCCCATACTCGATACTCTCAGCGTTCCGCCCTCCCTTGGCTTGCCCCTCTCCCCGAAACCCGTCTTCCTTCCTCCCGTGAAAGCCCTGCTCCTCACCGAATACAAGAAGATGTCCTACGTCGACGTGGCCGACCCGGTCTGCGGCGCCGACGACGTCCTGATCCAGGTCCGCGCCTGCGGCATCTGCGGTTCCGACATCCATGGTTACGACGGCTCCACGGGCCGTCGCATCCCGCCTCTGGTCATGGGCCATGAGGCTGCGGGCGTCATCGCCGGCGTCGGCGCCAAGGTGAAGGGCTTCGCCCCGGGCGACCGCGTGACCTTCGACTCCACGGTCTTCTGTGGCGAGTGCGTCCACTGCCGGCGCGGCGACGTCAATCTCTGCGACAACCGCCAGGTCCTCGGCGTCTCCTGCGGCGATTACCGCCGCCACGGCGCCTTCGCCGAGTTCGTCACCGTCCCGGCCCGCATCCTCCATAAGCTTCCGGCCGAACTCGGCTTCGCCGAAGCCGCGATGATCGAAGCGGTCTCGGTCGGCGTGCACGCGGTCCGTCTCACCCCCGTCGCCCCGGGCGACACCGCCATCGTGGTTGGCACCGGCATGATCGGACTGCTGACGCTCCAGGCGGCCAAGATCGCGGGCTTCGCCCAGGTCATCGCCGTCGACACCGAGGACTCGCGCCTGGCCGTCGCCAAGGAGCTCGGCGCCACGCATGCCTTCAATCCCAAGACCGGAGGGGACCTCACCGAATACGTGAAGTCGCTCACCAAGGGGCAGGGCGCCGACGCCGCGTTCGAGTGCGTCGGCCTCAACGCCACCGTGCTCTCGGCGATCAACGCCGTGCGCAAGGGCGGCACGGTCACGCTGGTCGGCAACCTTTCGCCGAAGACCGAGCTCCCGCTCCAGGTCGTCGTCACGCGCCAGCTCCGTCTGCAGGGTTCCTGCGCCTCCGCCGGCGAGATCCCGCGCTGCATCGAGCTTCTCGCCACCAAGCAGATCAAGGTCGACAAGATCATCTCCGCCGTCGCGCCGCTCGAGCAGGGCGCCGACTGGTTCGCCAAGCTCTACGCCGGCGCGCCGGGCGTCATGAAGGTCATCCTCGCCCCTCAGGTCTAACCGACGAAACCGATGGCTTTCTTCGATCTCACCGGCAAGGTCGCCTTCATCACCGGCACCAGCCGCGGCCTCGGCCAGTACTTCGCCCGCGCCCTCGCGCAGGCCGGCGCCGACATCGCGATGTCGAGCCGCGACGCCTCCAAACTCGCCCCGTTCCGCAAGGAGATCGAGGCCCTCGGGCGCCGCACCTGCGGCGTGGACCTCGACGTCCGCGACCATGCCAGCATCAAGGCCGCCGTGGCCGAGGTGGAGAAGCAGATGGGGCGCATCGACATCCTGGTGAACAACGCCGGCTGCAACGCCCGCAAGCCGGCCCTCGAGGTCACCTGGGACGACTGGAACATGGTCCTCGACACCAATCTCCGCGGTACGTTCTTCACTTCGCAGGCCGTCGCGCCGGGCATGATCGCCCGCGGCTACGGACGCATCGTCAACATCGGCTCCGTCACCTGCGTCGCCGGTTACGCCGGCCTCGCCCCGTATGGCGCCAGCCGCGGCGGCGTGAAGCAGCTCACCATGAGCCTCGCCGACGACTGGGGTCGTCACGGCGTCACCGTCAACTGCCTCGCTCCGGGTTGGTTCAAGACCGCCCAGAACGCCGTCCTCTACGAGAACCGCGAATGGGTCGAATACCTCTGCGACCGTATCCCGCTCAAGCGACCCGGCGCGCCGGACGACCTCGCCGGCCCGGTGGTCTTCCTCTCCTCGGAAGAGAGCCGCTACGTGACCGGCCAGACCTTGTTGGTTGACGGGGGCATCAGCACAGGTGCTACTCGTGCCACGGTCGCCCCGCCGAAACCCTGATTCCCTAGCGCCATGCTTTACGCCCTGCTCGCCATCGCCGTCCTGGTCCTGTTGGTGACCTGGCTGAAGCTCAACCCGTTCATCGCCCTGCTGATCAGCTCGCTGACGCTCGGCGCGATGGTCGTGGCCGGCACGGGCGCGCTGACCATGGCGGAGGTCCTGAAGGCCTTCCAGACGGGCTTCGGGAACACGCTGGCCAGCACGGGTTCGATCATCGTGCTCGGCGTCGTCTTCGGGAAGCTGCTCGCCGAGTCGGGCGGGGCAGGGGTCCTCGCCAAGCAGTTCATCCGCACGCTCGGGCCTTCGCGTATCGGCCTCTGCATCATCCTGCTCGCGCTCTGCGTGGGCATGACGACCTGGTTCGCCGTCGGCCTGCTGCTGATCCTGCCGATCGTGATCACGCTCGCCAAGGAGACCGGCCAGCCGTTCCTGCGGCTCGTCCTGCCGCTGCTCTCGTTCCTTTCCGTGATGCACGGCCTGATGCCGCCGCACCCGGGTCCCGTCATCGCGATCGACGCCCTCCATGCGGACATGGGCAAGGTGATCCTCTGGGCGCTGGTGCTGGGGATTCCCGTCGCCGCCATCGCCGGTCCGTTCTTCGCCAAGCTTGCCGTGAAACGGGTCGATGTCGCCACGCCGGAGTTCGTCCCGTCGGTGTCCGCCGGCCAGACCTTGCCGACGTTCGGCATCACGCTTTTCACCGTCCTGTTGCCGGTCATCCTGCTGCTCACGGGCACGTTGGTCGAACTCCTGCAGGCCAAGGAAGCCCTCTGGGGCAAGGTCGGCACCTTCGTGGGCAACCCCGTCGTCGCCCTGCTTCTGTCGGTGCTTTTCGCGATGTGGGCCTTCGGCCGCCGCTGCGGACGCTCCGCGGGCGAGATCCTGAAATTCTCCGAACAGAGCGTCTCCGGCATCGGCATGACGCTCATCCTGGTCGGAGCCGGCGGCGGCTTCGCGCTCGTCATGCGTACGGCCGGCGTGGACAAGCAGCTCGCCGAAATCGCCGCCTCCGCTGGGCTCCCCTTGCTGGTCTACGGCTGGCTCGTCTCGGCCTTCATCCGCGTCGCCACGGGCTCCGCGACCGTCGCCATCACCGTCGCCTCGGGCTTCATCGCCCCCATCCTGGCGACGCATCCCGGCACGAGCCCCGAGCTCATGGTGATCTCGATCGGCTGCGGCTCGCTCTTCCTGTCGCACCTCAACGACAGCGGCTTCTGGATGGTCAAGGAATGCCTCGGCCTCTCCGTCGGGCAGACCCTGCGCACGTGGACGATCACCGAGACCCTCATCGGTTTCTCCGGACTCGGGATGGCCCTGCTCGCTGAACAGGTGCTCAAGTTCATCCGGTAAGCTAAGCCACATGGGCCGGTTTCGCGCATTTTAAGCCTTTTCAGGCTTATTCTGCCGGATGATGCTTCCGTCATGGAGGCTAAGTTCCATCTGCTGCCGACGTTCCTCTTCTTGGCCCTTTCCGGTGCGGAATCGCCGCTTCCTTCGGTGAGGGAAATCGCCTCCGCTGGTTATCAGCTGGCTTGGGGCGATGAATTCGACGGTGACAAGGTCGACGACACGAAGTGGCTCTATCGCCAGGACCATGGGTGGGGGAGCGCGCAGACGCCCGCCAACTGCGTCCTGAAGGATGGTCAGCTGCATCTTCTCCTCAGGAAGGAGAAGTCCGCAGGCAAGGAATACACCGGCGGCGGCCTGATCACGAAGCGGGAGTTTGCCTACGGTTATTACGAGGCCCGGTTCAAGTGTCCCGCCACCGCCGGCTGGCATACGTCCTTCTGGCTTTCCAGTTACGACGAGACGAAGCCCGGCCATGTCGGCGGCCTCGGCCTGCATGAGATGGATATCTGCGAGCAGGATTCCTGGCAGCACGATCATTACACCCGGACCTTATGGATCCGCTACCCGAAGGACGCCGCCGGGAAACGACCGAAGATCGAGGGATGGAAGCATGTGGAAACCCCCGACCTTTCTAAGGATTTCCACGTCTGGGGCTGCGAGTTCACTCCGGAGCACGTCCGATACTTCTTCGAGGGAAAACTGGTCCAGGACTGGGATGTCTCCGGATATCGGACAGGGAACGTGCGAATCTGGCTCTCCTGCATCGCGGCCAACATCGGTCATAAGACCGGCGATCCGGTCGACGCCGAGCTGCCCGCCAGCGCCGTCTACGACTACGTCCGCTTCTTCGGGAAGCGATGATCCTCGGCCGCCCTGCGTCATGCGGGCTGCCTGGCCTTTGCGGGGTTGGCAAGTCGCGGCCGGTCGTTAGTCTTCCGTGTGACGACGCTTCCGATGCCGTCCGCGCCTCATCGTTTTGACCAATGAAAACAATGCTTTTCTCCGCCATCCTCTGTCTCGTCGCCGACGTTCTCGGCGCCGCCGCCGAGCCGGTGCGCATCATGCCGGTCGGTGATTCGATCACGCAGGGAGGCAAGACGTTCGTGACCTACCGCCTGCCTCTCGACCAGAAGCTGCGCGCCGCCGGCGCGAATTACGTGTTCGTCGGTTCGCAGCAGAGCGAGGGGCCGGACGGCCCGCTCTGGCACGAGGGCTATGGCGGCAAGAACGCGGAATTCCTCGCCGGCATCATGCCGCAGCGGCTCAAGCAGGCCAAGCCCGACATCATCCTGCTGCACTGCGGGCACAATCATTCCGCGGAAGAGAAGCCCGTGCCTGGCATCATCGCCGCCGAACGCGCGATCATCGAGGCGGCGCGCAAACAGAACCCCAAGGTCGTCGTCCTGCTCGCGCAGGTCATCGCCAGCGGCAAGCTGCCGAAGTACGCCTACCTCCCCGAGCTCAACCAGGCCGAGGTGCTGCTCGCCCGCGAGCTCAGCCGGCCTGAAGCCCCGGTCATGGTCGTCGATCAGTTCACCGGTTTCGATCCGCAGAAGGATACCATCCTGGATAAGGTCCATCCGAACGCCCAAGGGGCCGAAAAGATGGCCGCCAAGTGGTTTACGGCCCTGAAGCAGTGGGTAAAGTGACCGTTTAAGGGCTCCGCAAGGCGGGGTAGGGCAAAATGCCAGAGGGTAAGGATGGGGTTAGGCTGGTCGGTCGTTCCGCTTCGCTCGCGGGCCTATTTCCACCGGTACGATATCGTCTCGGTCTGGGTTCTTGTTTATTTTTGGTCACATTCAGCGGCTGTCGATTAAATGGCCTGTGAATAACTTTTTATGATTCCAAATGATGACTTTATGATTCTTCCATCTTTTTTACGCCATTTAACGCCGAATTTAACGCAATTTTAACAAATAAATTAAAACCCTCAGTTTAGATGCCGTTTAAGCCCTAGTTCGGGCTAAAAACGGGCAAAAACGATTGTGCCTATGGGGTCGTTACCCCAAGATTTTCCTTACCCCCATTTGATGTCACCGCCCGGTGGCCTCCCACAATTTATTCTAATGAAAAGTTCGAAGTCACGACCCCTGTTTTCGCGAGCGTCCTTGATGGTCGCCGCCGCGCTCCTGAGCGTGGGTGTCGCCACCACGCAGCCCGCCCGCGCCGCGAACCTCACCTGGTCCCAGCAGAACGGCAGCACCGGCTCCGGCTGGAACTGGAATTCCGGCTCGAACTGGGTCGGCGGCACGGCCTTCCCGGATGCGATCGGCGATACGGCGAACTTGAATGTTTCCATCGCTTCGGCGCAGACGGTGGCCCTCAACAAGCTCGTCAAACTGGGTACTTTCAATCTCGGCGACACGAACAGCGCGTCCGCATTCACGGTCGCCGGAGGCCTGCAGTCCAACGTCGCGAACGGCACCGTCGTCGCCGGTTACCTGCTCATGGACGGTGTCGGTTCCACGCCGGTCACGATCACCAAGTCGGGCACGGTCCTGGATACGATCAGCGCCGGCGTGATGTTCAACGACGCGCTGACCATCACCGCCGCCACGGCCAACGGAAGCAATACCACGCTGAGCATCACGGGCGGCCTGCGTTCGGCCATCTCGGACCTGCATCTCGCCGGCTCCGGCCGCATCTCGGTCGGCTCGATGATCACGACCGCCGGCAACCTCTACATCGACGGTTCCGCGACCGGCGGTTCGGTGCTGCTTTCCACCGCGGTGCTGACCTACGGCGGTTCGACCACCATCGGCAACGGCACCAACTGGTCCCAGCTCATCTTCGGCGCCGCGAGCGTCACGCCGCTCCACACCAACGTCACGGTCAACACGGGCAGCACCTTAAACCTCAACTCGTACGCCCAGACGATCGGCTCGCTCGCCGGCAGCGGCACGGTCACGAACTCCAGCACGACCGCGGCCGTCCTGACCTTGGGGCGCGACGACTTCACGAACTCGGTCTTCACGGGCACGCTGACCTCGGTCAACGGCACGAGCCTCGCGCTCACCAAGGTTGGCGCCGGCACGTTCACGCTGCGTCCGACGGCTTCGAGCACGTACACCGGCGCCACCACCTTGAACGGCGGCACCTTCGTCCTCGATTACGCCAGCGGCCAGGCGCTCACCTCCTCGCTCGGCGTCGTCACCACGAACACGGCTTCGACGACCGTCACCGTCAGTTCCACGGCCGGCCTCGCCGTCGGCATGCTGCTTTCCGGCACGCCGTTCACCGGCAGCCAGTATGTCGCGAGCATCACCGACGCCACGCACTTCGTGGCCAGCGCGGTCCCGAATGCTTCCGGAACCTACGTCACGGGCGTCGCCGCCACTTCTTCTTCGCTGATGTCGGTTGGCGCCTCGACCGGCGGTACGCTGGCGGTCGCTGGCGGCAATTTCAGCCTCCTCGGCAAGGCCGGGTTGGCCGCATCGCAGTCCTTGGGCGCCGTCACTTTGGGCCTAGGCGGCGGTACCATCGGCCTGACCGGCGGTGATGCGACCGGCACGAAGCTCACCTTGGGCGCGATCGGCATGACGACCTCGGGGGGCGCGTTGCTCGTCTCCGCTCCGCTGAACAGCACCGCGACTCCGACCACGGTCTTTTCCACCACCGGCGTCGCCAACGGCATCATCGGCGCCGGCCGCGCGGTCTTCTTCGACGGCACGAACTATAACTGGCTGACCACGAGCACGACCACGGGTTCGCTGCTCGCCGGGCTCAGCTCGACGCCCAGTTCCAATCAGGTCTCGCTTGGCTCGATCACGACGACGGCTTCCGCGACCGTGACGCTGGCCGCGCAGACGACGATCACCGGCGGCGCGACCACGGCAGGCAGCACGACGGTCACCGTCGGCAGCATCGCCGGCTTGTCCGCCAACATGGGCATCAGCGGCGCCGGCATCCCTGCCGGCTCGGTCATCACCAGCGTCGGCACGACGACCGTCACGATCAGCCAGCCGGCTTACTCGACCGCCTCGGGCCAGACTTACAAGGCGGGCGGCACCGCCGGCCTGCAGGTCGGCATGAACATCACCGGCTCCGGCTCCACCATCCCGGCCGGCGCCGTGGTCTCCAGCATCACCGACGGTGTCACCTTCGTGCTGAGCTCCGCCGCTACCGCGGGTACCGCCACGCTGACCGGCAGCAACTACCTCGTCCTGCCCAACACCGGGGGCGTCGCCACCGTCAACTACCTCCAGACCGGTCCGTTGACTTTGGCCGGCTCGGTCGCTGCCGGCACGATCAAGATCGCCGGCGCTGCCGGCACGGACGCCTTGGCGCTTGGCGCGACGAACACGCTGACCGTCAACAACGGCATCCTGTTCACCGGTTCGACGAACTATGCCATTTCCGGTTCCGGCACGACGGGGCAGATCATCACCGGCAACGCGGCCGGGACTTACGACCTGATCCTCCAGCAGTACTCGACCGGCGTGGTGACCCTTTCGGCGGGTGTCGCCAATAACGGCACCAACCCAGTCACGCTGGTCAAGGCCGGTCCGGGCGCCTTGGTCTTGTCGGGCAACAACTCCTTCACGGGTGCCGTCACGGTCGACGGCGGCTCGCTCAGTTTCAGCAGCGTCGCTGCCTCCGGCGCGGGTACGCTGGGCCTCGGTGTCGCGACGGCGGTCAATCTCCGCGACGGTTCGACCCTTATCTACACCGGCGCGACGGGCACGCTGGCATCAGGTACGACCGCCGACAGCCACACGTTCAATCTCATCGGCGGCAACGCCAACATCTTCGTCTCCACCCCCGGCGTCACCCTCACGCTCGCCGGCGTCGTCAGCGGTAGCGGTGGTCTGACCGTCCTGGGGCCGAGCGCGATCACGCTGGGCAATGGTTCGGGTATCCTGAAACTGAGCGGCGCTAACACCTTCCAAGGGCCGCTCGTGCTCAATGAAGGTTCGCAGCTTCAGAATGGCGCCAGCTCCGGCGGTTCCACTCCTGGTACGGCTGGTTCCAACCCCGTAGGCAACAATCTTAACCCCATGGTGATGAAGGGGCAGACGACTTTCGACCTGAACGGATATTATGCCAGCCCGGGGTCGATTTCGGCTTCCTGGGGCACGCCGGTCTCCCTTACCAGCGCCGTCACCAATAGCACGACGACCGTCACGGTCGCGAGCACGGCAGGCCTCCTGCCCGGCATGTTCGTCAGCGGTAGCACGGACATCCCCGCGAACACCACGATCGCCAGCATCACCAACGGCACTACCCTGGTATTGAGCACGGCGGCATTGGGCACCCACTCCGGACTGACCCTTTCGGCCGTCGGCGTGCCGATCGTCACCAATTCCTCCGGAACAGTGCAGACTTTCCGTGTCGGCAGCGACCTGACTTCGTATTCCGTCTTCGCAGGTCGTTTCACCAACGGTACTTCGTCGACGGGCAATACCTTCACGCACGTCGGCCCCGGGGTGATCGTCATGAACATGCCGGTCACCAGCACCTGGACGGGTAACACCTACCTGGACGGCGGTACGATCCAGATCGCTTCCGGCGCCGGCCAGCAGTTCAGCACGGGCTCTACGCTCTATATCAATAATTCCGCCTTCCCTGCGATCTTCGACATCAACGGGACGAATCAGAGCATCGGCGGCCTCAATTTCTACAACAGCTCGGCCAACGCCAATTCCCAGGCGACTTTGCTCCTCGGCAGCGGTACGCTGACGATGACCAGCAATCTCAGCGTCAACTCCCAGTATAATACCCAGCAGGCGCTGATCTCCGGCACGTCGGGCCTGGGCGTGCTCAGCCTGGGCTCTTCGGCCCAGCGCACCTTCACGGTCTATAAGAGCAATCTCCTCCTGCCGACCGAGCCCGAGTTGGTCATCGACGCCATCATTTCCGGGGCCGGCACCGGCATCCTGAAGACCGGCGGCGGCACGATGGAACTCCGTGGCGAGGTCCAGATCTCCGGTACGACCTACACGAACCGTTTCGACGCGGGTCTCACGATCCTCAACTACCTTACCGCGACCAATCGCCTGAACTCCGCCGCCGCCATCGAGTTGCGCGGTGGTTCAGTCTCCCTCTTGGGCAATAGCTCGTCGGCGGTCGTCCAGAACGTGGCCGGCCTCACGCTGCCTTCCCTCGCGACGGGTAACACCGGCGCCTATTCGGCGATCAGCCTCACGACGAACAACGGCCAGTCGCTCGTCCTCAATCTTGGTCCGATCATCTCGCGCCTTGCCGGCACCGTCCGACTGACCCTCCCGAGCGGCACTCAGAGCTCTGCGAACGGTATCACGACTACCACCGCCAACGACGTGTTCACGGGCATGGTCGGCGTCCTCGGCGCCGCTGCCACCGTCACCGACGGTTCGGGTGTCACCAGCTTCGCCACCACCGTCACCACGGCGGGCTTTGCCACCGGCGGTAACATCGTGGCGGTCAACACGTTGGGTAAGGACGATGTCACCACCTGGAACAATGCCGACAACGTCTCGGACGTGACCGGTTTCACGGGAATCGTCGCCACCCCGATCTCGCTTTCTTCGCTTCGTTTCAACGCCCGCGCCAACTCCACCCTCACGATTTCCGACGGCGTGCAGCTCCGCCTCGTCTCGGGTGGCTTGCTGCAGACGTCTTCGGTCGCGAGTTCCACGGTCAATTCCCTCAATAGTTCCGTCATCTCCGGCGGCTCGCTCGGTTCGTCGACCCGCGAGCTGTTCTTCGCTGTCGACCAAGGCAGCCTCGGCTCGGCCGGCGGCAACCAGAATCTCGTCGTCTCTTCTTACGTCGGCGGATCCCAGGCCATCACCAAGTCGGGTGAGGGCACGGTGCGCCTGATCGGCGGCGCCAATGCCAACGACTTCTCGGGCTTGGTGCAGGTCCAGGCGGGCACGATCGAAGTGGCGCGTACCGGCCGTGGCGGCTACGGCATCGGCGACACCGCCCAGCTGGTCTTCTCCAACCAGGATTCGAGCTCGTTCTCGATGGTCTCGGACGGACCCGCCATCGCCAGCGGCACTTACTCGCTGGGTTCCAACGTCGTCACGACGGGCGCCCAGACGACCGTCGCCAGCGCGGCGACCACCGCCGGTTCCAATCTCGTCACCGTCGCGAGCACCGTCGGTCTTTCGCTCGGCTTGGGCATCAGCGGCAACGGCATTCCTCCCGGCACCACGATCGTCGGCATCCAGAACGGCACCACCCTCGTCCTCAGCCAGCCGGCGACGGCGACCGGTTCGGCGCAGACCCTGATGGCCGGTGGTACCGCCGGCCTCACGGTCGGCATGGTCATCACCGGTTCCAATATCCCGATGGGCGGGCACGTGACCAGCATCGTCGACGGCACCACCTTCACGCTCGACGCGCTTACCGCGGGTGGCACCACCCAGGCACTTTTCTCGGGTACTCCCTATACCGAGACGATCGGTTCGATCTCCGGCGGCAACCGCCAGACGAACGCCAATTACAACTACCTCAAGGTCGGCGCCGGCGCGACGCTCATCATCAATGAGACCGTCCCCACCACCTTCGGCGGTGAAATCAATGGTCTCGGCAACGTGATGGTGCAGGGCAACGCCAACCTGACGCTCTCCAATTACAGCGTCAGCTTCGGCAACCTGATCATCGATCGCGGTTCCGTGCAGATGGCCGGCAGCGCCACGAACGTGGCCCTGCTTTACAGCGGTGTAACGGGCGGTCTGACTCCCTCCGTCTATATCAACCGTTACGGCGCCCTTTATCTCGACCAGTCGGGCACCAACCAGATTTTCCCGACCTCCCAGGTCCTCCAGCTGAATTCCGCGGCGGGCAGCATCGCCCCGAGCGTCTATACGGTCGCCGGCTCCATCTATCCGGAAACCCGTCCGTTGGGGCTCGAACTCCGCTCCTCTTCCGGCGGCTCCAATACCAAGACCCTCGGCATCCTCAGCCTGGCGAGCGGCGCCAATTACATCACCAGCTACGCGACCTCCAATTCGCAGCCGGCCTACACCTTCGCCAACCTCGTCCGCCAGAACTTCTCCACCCCGGATTTCCGCGGCGGACGTCTCGGCTATCGCACCTCCACGGTCTCGCTGACCACGGCCACCTTGGCCCTGAACAGCGCCGTCGTGACCGGCATCGCCGATACGAGCCTCATCACCGTCGGCTCGGTCGTCACCAACGCCAACCTTCCGACCGCCGCGCTCGCCTCTGCTGTCACCACCTACGGCTCCAATGTCGTCACGGTGACCAGCACGGCCAACCTCAAGGTCGGGATGGGCGTCGCCGGCATGGGCGTCGCCACCGGCGCGACCGTCTCCAGCATCGCCGCGGACGGCGTGAGCTTCACGATGAGCCTGCCGGCCATCGGCACCTACTCGGGCAACGCCCTCGCGGCCAATACGGTCGTCACCGCGATCAACAGCTCCTCCTCGGTGACGTTGAGCAACGCGGCCACGGCCGCCGCCAGCGGACAGACCCTCGTCGGCTCGCCGATCGGCAATTTCGTCAGCACCGGCTTCTCCAAGTGGGCCGTCACCACGCCGCCTTCCAACGCGGCCTGGAACACCGGTTCCGGCGGCGCTTCCGGCAGCACGACCGTCAGCATCATCCCGTGGATGGTCGGAGAAAGCTGGAACGGCTCGATCGAGTCGACGGAGTACAACATGGGTAACTCCTTCGTTACCTACGACTCCGGCTCCGTCTCGCTCCGCGTGCTCGACACCACGACTGAGTTCGCGAACTTCGCCGCGAACATCGCCGGCTCCAACGTCCGCGAAACGCTCTCGGCCAACCTTTCTGTCACCGGGAGCCCGACGGTCAACTCGCTGATCCTGCATAACAACACGCTGACCTCCGGTTCGTTCAGCGCGCTCGGCTCCGCCGGCAACACGCTCTCGCTCGCCAGCGGAGCGCTCATGTTCACGATGAACCCGTGGGCGACGCCTTCGTCGGCCAACGGCATCACCCTCGGAGGCTTCGACAACATTTACCTGGGAGGCACCGGCGAATACGTCATCAGCGTGATGAACCCGAGTTCCGCGGCCGTCACGCCGCAGCTCACGGGGACCATCGCCTCACCCCTGGCTTCCAGCGCCAGCATCACCAAGACCGGCCGAGGCACCCTCGTGCTCGCGGCGACCAATGTCGCGGGCGGCGGTTCCGGGCGCTACCAGACCACGATCAACGAAGGCACGGTCAGGATCTCGTCCCTGGCCAACATCGGCGGCAGTTCCGGCGCGATCGTCTTCGCGGGCGGCACCTTGCAGCTCGCCAACGGCTTCACGGACGACCTCTCGAGCCGCGTCATGACCTTCGCTCCGGCGGGCGGCACGATCGACACCGGCACGAACAGCATCACGCTCACCAACGCCATCGGCAGCACCACCGTCACAGGTACGCTGTCCACGGTCAGCAATCCCCAGGCTATCGGCGTGACCCTTGGCTCCGGCGGCATCCTGGTCGGCATGGCCGTCAGCGGTAACGGAGTCCCTCTCGGCGCCACGGTCACGAACGTGCCCGACAACACGTCGTTCGGCATGAGCCTGAACGCGACGCTTACCGGCACCAGCTCCGTTACCGTCGGCTCCAGCCCCGGCGGCCTCACCAAGGCCGGCTCCGGTACGCTGACCCTCGCCACGACCACGTCTTATCTCGGCAGCACGACCGTGGCCAACGGACGCCTCGTCCTTGGCGGCGGTCCCGGTAACCGCATCTCCGCCGCCGCCGCGCTCAACCTCGGCACGGGCAGCACCTCCGGCGTCGTCCAGCTCGGCAATGCCAGCGGCTCGCTCAACCAGACGGTGAGCTCGCTGTCTTCCGTCACCGGTGTCCAGCGTGCCGACCTGACCATCGTCGACAACGGCTACCTTTATCTCCCGGGCAACCTCCCGATCCTTGCTTTCGATGCGATCGGCGGCCTCATGGGCGCCACCGCGGCGCAGGGTTACGCCGTCGTCTCGGCGGCCGGTAAGATCACCGACATCGTCGTCACGGATCCTGGCGCCTATATTCCCGGCTCCGCCCCCGTCCTTTCCATCGCCACGCCCTCCGGCACCTACGGCGCCCGCGCGGCCGTCACGACGCGCGCGCTCGGTTCGGTCAACAGCAACGCCATCGTCGGCGGCAATGCCGCCAACTCGACGCTCACGGTCCTGCAGGACGTCGGCAGCACCTACACCGGCTCCATCGGCGGCACCGGTCCGAACGAGAACAACCTCAACTTCGTCAAGGATGGCATCGGCGCCCTGACGCTTTCGGGTTCCTCGTTCACCTATACCGGCTCGACCTCCGTCCTCGGCGGCCGTCTGAACATCACCGGCGGCGCATCCGCGCCGCTCGCCACGTCGGCCATCAAGGTCGCCGCGGGCGCCACGCTCAATCTCTTCAACTCCGCCGGCCAGGCTATCAACCTCGGCGCCGGCGCCCTCGAACTCGGCACGGCGACCGCCGGCAGCACCTACACCGGCGCGACCCTCGGCTTCGATATCGGCGGCACTTCGGCCTACGACAGCATCAACACCACCGGGGCGGCCACCACTGCCAACCGCGTGCTGATCAACCTGACCGGCATCGGTGCGCTCCAGGCCGGCACGTACAATCTCATCACGGCCGGCAGCGGCCTCTCCGGCGCGACCTTCTCGCTCGGCAAGCTCGCCAACTTCGGCGGTCAGGCCTTCTCCCTCGCCACGACCGATACCGCGGTGTCGCTCACCACGACCGCTTTCGCCGGCGGCGTGACCGACCTCTATTGGAAGATCGGCAGCGACAACAGCTGGTCGACCTTCAACAAGACCAATTTCTATACCAACTTCACGACCGACGCGGCGGGCTCGGTCAACGCGCAGGGCTTCCCCGGCGCGGCGAACCGCGTCATCTTCAGCGCTTCCGGGGCTTCCGCGACCTCTTACGCGTCGACCCTCGACGTCCCGTTCACCGTCGGCGGCCTGGTGTTCACTTCGACCCCGACCGGCGTCACGTCCGTCGCCATCGGTGGCGGCGGTCCGGACATCAACACCCTGACGATCGCTCCCTCCGTCTCGTCCGACGGCATCGCGGTCCAATCCAACGCCGGTAGCATCACCATCAGCGCCCCGATCGTGCTGGGCGCTCCGCAGACTTGGACCATCGACGGTACCGGCGCCAACGGCTCCACGCTCACCCTCGCCGGCAACATCAGCGGCACGGCGACCAACGGCTTGACGATCAGGAGTTCCGCCGGCGGCGTCGTGACCATCGCGGGCACCCTCGCCAACTCGCTCCAGACCAACTACTACTTCCCGCCCACCAATTCCTGGTTCGGCGCCGGTTACTCCGGCACGACGACGGTGGACGGCGCGGTCCTGGCGGCCGGCGCGGTGAACGCCTTCAGCCCGAATTCCCAGGTCAACCTGATCAACGGCGGTATCCTGCGTATCGCCGGCAACATCGCCTATGTCGGCTCCCTCGCCGGCAACGGCTATGTCGAGAACAACGGCCCGGTCGCTTCGACGCTCTACGTCGGCACCGACAACACCGACAGCACGTTCTCCGGCACCTTGCGCGACGGCGCGGCCCTCAGTCTTTCGCTCAACAAGACGGGTTATGGCGCCCTGACGCTCTCGGGGACGAACACGCTTTCGGGCAACGTGACCGTCGGTCTCGGTACGCTGAATCTCACCGGTACGCTCACGGGCAGCACGAGTTCCTCGATCCTCGGCCAGGGCGCGATCCCGGGCAACAGCGTCATCAACGTCAACGGCAACGTCACGCTCTTCAGCTACCAGGGAGCCAGCGTCGCCGGCGCTTCCACGGCCTACAACCAGACGGGCGGTACGGTCACCCTCGGTACCTACAGCAATAATTCCAACCAGTTCGTCGCCAGCGGCGCGTATGGCTACTTCGGGCTGACCGGCGGTCTCTACACCTTCGGTGGCGGCACCGGTCGGTTCAACCTCAACAATAATACCGCCAATTCCGTCGGCGTGGGCTATGTCGGCGGCACGGGCACCTTGAACAACGCCGGCGGCGACTCCTGGTTCATCATGGCCTATCAGGGCACGAGCCAGCTCACGGTCGGCACCGGCGGTACCATCAACCGCACCGGTATCGTCGGTGGCGTCATCGGCCTGTTCCTCGGCACGGCTTCCGCCGGCACCCTGAACATGACCGGTGGCACGTTCGACACCGGCACCCAAGGCTACCTGCGTTACGGTAACGGTGGCACATTGAACAACTCGATGGGCATGGTGAACCTGGACGCCGGCACGTTGGCGCTCGGTGGCACCTATTCGGTCTCCATCACCACCGGAACGGGCGACTATGGTTACACCAATTTCGCGGGCGGCACGCTCAAGGCGAACGCCGCGTCGACGCCCTTGGGCACGACGAGCAGCCTGATCACGTTCAACAACACCGTCTTCGGCGCGATCGACAACAGCGCCGTCGCCGGCGCGCCGTCCTTCGTCGGCGGCATCAAGGTCGACACGAACAACTTCGTGGTCACGTTGCCGAACCTGGCCCCGGCCAGCGGCTACGGCGTCACCCAGGCCAATCTTTCCGTCATCGGCGGGGCAGGGTATATCGGGGCTCCTGCCGTCGTCTTCAGCTCGGCGAACGTCGCCCCGGGCGGTTCACCCGCCGCCGGTTATGCGATCATGAGCAACGGCTCGGTCGCCGGCATCGTCATCACCTCGCCGGGTACCTACCTGGCGGGCACCACGCCCACCGTCACGCTCCTCGGCGGCGGCGGCTATGGCGCCAGCGTCACGATCCCCTCCGCGCTCAGCACGCTCAACGACACCACGGGAGGCCTCACCAAGCTCGGCCTGGGTACGCTGACCTTCAACGGCGTCAACTCGCTCACGGGTCTCACCACCCTCGGCTTCGGCAACGGCAACATCACCGTCAGCTCCGGCGGCCTGATCAACGCCAGCACCTTCGCGAACGTCAACATCGGCCGCCAGATGACCGTCGCCACCGGCGGCGCCCTCTCGGTCGACTCCCTCGCCGCGCTCGCCCGACTCCAGCGTTTCGTCAACGGCACCAGCACCGGCGCGATCTCCCTCACCTCGGCGACCTCGGCCGCGAATCTGGACTTCAGCAGCGCCGGCCCGCTGTTCCTCCCGAGCATGTCGCTTGGCGCCAGCGGCGCCGACCTGACCTACACCGGCACCCTGACTCCGTACATCCCCGGATCCTACCGTCTCGGCGGTGGCGGCAATACCCTGAATTACCAGACCGCCATCGGCGGCGGCGTCTCGGGCAACGTCAGCATCGTCGGCAACTACGTCACGCTCACGGGCTCGAACACCTTCACCGGCGGCCTGCTCCTCACCTCCACCGGTGGGTTCACCGTCCTGCCGGGCACCGTCAGCGCCAATTTCGGCCTCAGCCCCGGCGGCCTTATTTCCACCGGCGGCACGATCCGCTGGGCCACGGGCGCGACGACCGATATCACGAGCGGCCTCGGCGCCATTCCCGGCGGCATCTCGATGCCGTCCGGTACGCTGACCTTCGATACCAACGGCAACAACGTCACCCTGGCCGGCAGCATCGGCAACGTGACCGGCGCGGGCAGCGGTCGCAACAGCACCAGCGGCAACTTCACCAAGGCCGGTCTCGGCACGCTGACCCTTGCGGGCGCCAACACCTTCACCGGAGCCACTTCCGTCTCGGCCGGCACGCTCGTCCTCGCCAACTCGGACGCTCTTTCCCGCAGTTCGATTACGAGCCTTTCCGGTTCGCTGGTCTTCGATCAGTCGGTCTCGTCCCACGTGTTCAACGTCGGCGGACTGAACATCGCCACCAACCTCACCCTCGCGGACAACGCCTCGACCCCGAACGCGATCACCCTCCGTGTCGGCGGCGGTGGCGTGAGCTCCGCCTACACGGGCGTCCTGAGCGGTGCCGGCGGCAATCTCGTCAAGCTCGGTTACGATACCTTCACGCTCAGCACGAACCAGACTTACACGGGCTCCACGACCATCGGCACGGGTTCTCCCGGTCCTTCGGCGACTTCGGTGAATTCGATGAGCGAGCTGCGTCTCAGCTTCGGCGCTTCGGGCGCCACGGCCACGAACCTGCTCCCTTCGACGACGGCCTTGGTTTTCGGCGGTACCTCGCCCCTGCAGAACACCTCGCCGACGGCTTCGCAGGTCGTCGCCGCTTCCATCGGCGGCGGCGCGCTCACGTTGCTGGGATCCACCGGAGCGGTGGCCCAGACGGTCGCCAGCACGACCATCGGCGCCGGCGCCTCGACGATCAACCTCTCGAACAACGCCACGAGCTACGCGATGACGCTCAGCCTGGGCGCCATCACCCGTTCGGCCGGCGGCACCTTGGTGATCATGCAGCCTCAGGGCGGCCCGCTGGCCACCAGCGGCCTGAGCACCAGCACCGGCTCGGCCAACGCCTTGCTGGTCGATACGAACGGCACGGCTTACGCCGTCGTCGGGGCTTATAACTCCGTCTGGGGATCCCAGGCCACCGATTGGGCGGCCAAGAGCACCTCGGGCAACATCCTCGTGGCTCCCGGCACCACCGGCACGGCCGCGACGACGGTGGCCTACACCGCGTCCATCGCGACCACGACCGCGCCGGGCACGGCCGCGAACGTCGACTTCCAGGTCAGCAACTCCACGGCCTGGAACACGCAGACCATCGCGAGCTTCCGCAACAACGCCGGCACCGCCGCCAACCTGAACATCGCCGCGGGCCAGACCCTGACCATCAGCAGCGGCGGCATCCTCGTCGGAAACTCCGCCGCCAGTTCGTCGCTGGGCACGGTGGTAGGGCAGGGGACGATCGTGCCCGGAGCGGGCAGGGAACTCGTGATCTTCAACACGGGCAATAATCTGACCATCAATTCCGTGCTCGGTGAAAGCGGCAGCGGCATCACCGATGTCACTTATCGCGGCGCTCTTTGGAACGGCGTCTACACGAAGAACAGCGTCATCATCAACGCCAACAACACTTACACGGGCAACACCTACATCAGCGGCGAGCGCGTGTACCTGACGAGCTCGAGCGTCACCACGCCCTTCGGCGCCGGCACGAACGGCAACGTCTACATCTTCGGCAACAACGGCGGCCAGTTCTACTTCAACCAACCGATCACGCTGACCCGCAACTGGTACGTCACGGGCGGCGGCTGGGCCGAGACCAACGCCAACGTCTCCCACGGCGTGCTCCGCATCGACAACGGAGCCAACCTCGCCGGCAACCTGAACCTGATGGGCGATTCCGCCATCCGCGCCCAGACGGGCACCGGCATCATCAGCGCCAAGCTTTTCGGCAACTACGCGATCTACGCCAACAGCGGTTATGGCGACGGCACGATCAACTTCACGGCGGACAACACCGGCTGGGCGGGTTCCTATACCATCGGTTCGGGCGCCTACCGTTTCGATACGGTCGCCAACATGGGTTCGCCTACGGTGGTCAACCTCGGTACCTATGGCTCGATCATCCCGGGCTTCGCCGGTAGCATCCAGTCCGCGCTCATCCCGCTGATCGGCTACGGTTCCGGCGGCACGATCGCCTTGCGCACGACGACGGCGGGCGAGAACCTCGACTTCCGTTCCCTGAACGCTTCGGGCCTCTTCCTCGGGGCGAACGACAACATCACCTACACCGGCACGCTGACGCCTTACTCCGTCAACGGCCAGGCTACCTACCGTCTCGGCGGCGGTGGCGGCACGCTGACCTATGCCGGAAATATCACCGGCAACGCCGCGGTCGTCCTCGCTGGCGGTTCCGCCAGCAACGCGACCACCGGTACCAGTTACGGAACGATCATCCTGACGGGTAACAACACCTACACCGGCGGTACCAACCTGGGCGCAGGCTATACGTATGCCAACGTCCAGACGCCCGCGACCACCACGCCGTTCTCGGTCTTCGGCAACGGTCCGATGGTCTTCCAATCGCTGAACGGACAGTTCCAGCTCAATTCGGCGGTCTTGCCTGCCAATGCGGACTTCACGGCTGCGCCTAACATCAGCAGCATCACGATTTCTTCCGGCACCCTTTACTTCAGCACGAACGGCGTCGGCACCGGCACCGTCGGCGGCGGTGCCACGACGTCGGGTCTGACCAACGTCACCGTTTCCAGCACCGCCGGTCTTTCGGCCGGCATGTACATCAGCGGCACCGGTATTCCTAACGGCACCAAGATCGCCAGCATCACCGACGGCACTACCCTCGTCATCAGCCAGCCTGCCACCGCGGCGGGCTCGGCCCAGACGTACACGACGTCCGTCCCGGTCGTCTTCACCAAGGGCCTCGGCAACTACGGCTCCGGCTCCTTCCAGAAGGAAGGCAACGGCTTCCTGCAGATCAACGCAACCCAGACCTATGCGGGCAATACCTACGTCAACGCCGGTACGCTCCTCCTCAATACCTGGAATCCTTTCAATATCGGCTGGTCCGCGCCTTCCCTGGCCGCGAACACCAACGCCCTCGTCGGACCGAACAACGTCGGCGGCGCGACCCTCCAGCTGAACACCAATGTTTCCATCGGTTCGCTGCAGAGCACGAACACGACTTCCACCTCGCAGAGCGCCGGCATCGTCAACCTCAACGGCTATTCGCTCACCCTGACCGGCGCGGGCTCGGGCAACTTCGCCGGCTGGATCTATGGCGGCGTCGGCGCCGTCGGCTCCGGCGGCCTGACGAAGATCGGTTCGGCTTCGCAGACCCTCTCCGGCGTCCAGACCGCCAACTACACCGGCGCGACCACCGTCCTCGGAGGCACGCTTCTCCTCGATTGGAGCGGGGTCAGCTCATCCGGCGCGATTCTCAACAGCGCCAGCCCGCTCGTCCTGGGGGGCGGTACGCTCAGCCTCAAGAATTCCGGTAGTTCGGGCGTCCGTTCGCAGGCCTTCGCCAGCCTGACCTTGCAGCCGGGCGGCTCGGTCATCGCCAATAGCCTCAACGGCGGCACTTCGCTCAGCATGGTGCTGAACGGCATCACCCGTAACGTCGGTTCCGCGCTGGATCTCCAGGTCAGCGCCACGAACATCGGTACGGGCACGATCACCACGACCAACACGAACGGTTCCGGCGCCATCCTCGGCGGTTATGCCACGGTCAATTCGGGCGCGGGCTTCGCGGCCGTCACCGGCGGCGTCATCGGCGCCTTGGGTTCCTATAACGCCGGCTTCGCTTCCGGCACCGACGTCGACGCGGGCTCGGCGCCCGCGACCACGGGCGGCGTCACCAGCGTCAATTCGCTCCGCTTCAACGCGGTCTCCACCGTCGCGCTCACCTTGCCGACGGGCTTCACGATCGCCAGCGGCGGTCTCCTCGTCACGCCTACCGTGGCGGCCAATACCGTCACGCTCAACGGCGGCACGATCACCTCGGGTTCCTCGGACCTCGTCCTACACCAGTGGGACAGCAACGGTTCGGGCGGCTTGGTTATCAATTCGCAGATCACCGGTTCCATCGGCGTCACCAAGGCCGGCTCCGGCACGGTTGCGTTCAACAACGCGGGCAACAATTACACAGGCAACACCGTCCTCAGCGGCTCCGGTGCGGTCACCTACGGCGCGACGGGCGCCTTCAGCACGGGCACGGTCAGCCTGCTCAGCGGCTCTCAGCTGATCATCGCGGCGGGTACCACCCTCACCAACAACGTCGTCATCGGCAACAATTACGGGGTCTCCGGCCAAGGCGCCTTCTACATGACGGCGGCGGCGGGCTCCGGTATCATCAACGGGACGGTCCGGGTCATGAACAATCCGGCCGCCGGCGGCATCTTCGGCACCGCGGGCGCGACGCTTTACTTCAACGGACAGGTCAACGCGGATCCCGGCCAGACGGTCAGCTCGCGTATCGGAAACGTCGTGTTCTCCGGCGGCGGCACGATGGATTTCTTCGACCTCTACCAGGGCAACATGTACCTCGGGGCCAACAACGGCCTCGCCACCGCCACCAACGCGGGGGCCGGCACCTGGCCGGTCCTGGAAATCGGCACCAGCGCGACCTCGGTCTTTGACCTCAGCGGCTTCAGCCAGACGGTCGGCGGCCTCACCCGCTACTCGGGCAACGCGGCCACGGTCACCAACACCGGCGCGACGCTTTCCACGATCACCCTCAAGGTCGACCCGGCCAACGGCGCCGGTTCCACGGGCGACTATACCTTCGCCGGCAACTTCACCGGCAATGTCGCTGTGGTTAAGTCCGGACTGGGCACGCAGACCCTCTCCGGCGCGAACTCCCACCTCGGCGGCACGACCGTCAACGCGGGCACGCTCAAGCTCGGCAATGCGGCTGCCCTCGGCGGTGACACCGGTTTCGACGGCGCGCTGACCGTCAACGGCGGCACGCTCGACTTCAACGGCGTCGCCAGCGTCGCTATCAGCACGCTGTCGGGTTCCGGCGGCGTCATCACCGATGCCGGCGTGCTCGGCGGTGTCTCGGTCTTGTCCGTCGCCTCCGACAGCTCCAGCTCTTATGCCGGCGCGATCAACGACGGCTCGACCCGTCAGCTCGCCCTCTTCAAGGACGGCTCCGGCAGGCTGACGCTTTCGGGCAACAGCACCTACTCCGGCGTCACGAACCTCTACGCCGGCGTCATCAACATCCAGGCGAACAACGCGCTCGGCACCGCCGTCGGCGCGACGGTCGTCGCCAACGGCGCCGCCTTGGAAGTGCAGGGTGGCATCACCTCGCCCGAGCCGCTGACGGTCTCCGGCACGGGGGTCTCCGCCACCACGGGCGTCATCCGTAATATCTCCGGCACCAACACGATCACCGGCTTGGTCACCCTCGCCGCGGATTCGCGCCTTAATTCCGACGCCGGAAGCCTCACGCTTTCGGGCGGTGTCACTGGCTCCAACGTCAACCTGACCACCAGCGGTGTGGGCGCCCTCGCGCTCGGCAATCTCACCCTCGGCACCGGTGGCATCACCAAGGTCGATGTCGGCACGCTCTCCCTCCAGGGAGCCGGCAGCTTCTCGGGCTCCGTCGTCATCAACGCCGGCACGCTCAATCTTCGCAACGCGACCGCCCTCGGGTCCGCTTCCTCCGTCTCGATCGACGCGTCCGCCGCGCTGCAGGTGCAGGGTGGGGTGTCGGTCGCGGCCGTCGCGGTCACGTCGCCGATCCTCTGGAATGTCGCCGATGCCAATACCTGGGCCGGCAACCTGACCGCCCAGAACGGCGGCGCCTTCACGCTGCGTTCCGACGCCGGACTCCTGACGATCACCGGCAACGTGAACGCGCAGAGCGCCGACACGACCCGCCAGGCCGTCGTCTTCACCGGCTCCGGCAACGGCGTCCTCGCCACAGCCCTGGTCGGCGCCTCCGGCGTCACGAAGACCGGCTCCGGCATCTGGACCCTCTCCGGCGCCAACACCTACTCCGTCGCCACCGCGATCAACGGCGGCACGCTCCAGGCCGGGGCTAACTCCGCCTTCTCGCCTAACTCCGCCGTCACTTTGGCCAACGTCGCCGGCGCGACGCTGGACCTCAACGGCACGACGCAGACCATTCCCACGCTCAACGGCGTCGGCGCGACCTCGGCCGCGCTCACGTTGGGTTCGACGGGCGTCCTGACGACCGGCGCCAACTCCAGCTTCGACGGCAGCGTCGCCGGCTCGGGCTCCAGCGGCATCGTCAAGGCCGGCGCAGGCACCTTCACCTTGGGCGGCCCGATCACCGGTACCGTCGCGCTTTCGGCGAACGGCGGCACGATGATCGTCAACGGCGTCACCGACGCCACCGTCACGGCCTCCGTCGCCTCCGGCGCCAAGTTGGGCGGCAAGGGCACCCTCGCCGGCACCGTCACGGTCGCCAGCGGCGGCACGCTCCTCGCCGGCGACGGCGCCTCCGGCAGCCTCACGGTCGGTTCGCTCGTCCTGGGCGCCGCGACCGCGGATACGGCCAGCCTGCGCTTCTTCAATATCGACCTCGGTTCCTCGGCCTCGAGGATCGCCGCCGGCGCCATCACCGCCAACGGCGGTTCCGGGTCGGTCTCCGTCTACGCCACCTTCGGCGGCGTGCTCGCCAACGGCACCTATGACCTGCTGACCTATTCGTCGCTCAGCGACCACACGGTCTTCACGGTGCCGAACGGTTCGATCACGGGCCTCAGCGCCCGTCAGACCGCCACCCTGGTCGATGACCTGACCAGCAAGATCTCGCTGCAGATCGCCGGCGACTCGCCCAAGTGGGCCGGCGTCCTGGCCGACAACACCACCGCCGACAACGTCTGGCACGTCGCGACCACGCATGGCGCGGGCGCGATGAACTTCCGCCTTTCCGGCGCCGTGGCGACCGACTTCTGGTCGCAGGATGCGGTGCGCTTCGACGACTCCGCCGGCGCCGGTTTCACGACCGTCCAGCTCAGCGAAGGCAACGTCGACCCGATCAGCGTGGTCATCGACAACTCGACCCTTAGCTACTTCTTCGGCGGCGCCTACGGCATCACCGGCGGAGCCAGCCTCACGAAGTCCGGCACGGGTTCGGCCACCTTCAACAATCCGAACAGCCTCTCGGGCCTGGTCACCGTCAACGCAGGTTCCCTGGTCTTCAACGCGAGCAACACCTTCGGCGGCGGCATCGTCGTCAACGGCGGCACGTTGCGCCTCAATGCGGCCAACGCGCTTTCCGGCGACCTCGCCATCCGCAACGACGGCGCCATCGTCCTCGGCGCCGCCGGCGCGATCGACGTGGGCAATGCGCTGACCTTCGGTCCGGCCTCCACGGGCGTCTTCAGCCTCAACGGCAACGCCGCCACGCTCGTCGGCCTCGCCACGAACGCCACGGTCGGCACGCCGACCGTCCAGAACGGCGGCTCCGCCGCCTCCGTCCTCACGCTCAGCCTCGCCGGCGCCAATAACTTCGGCGGTATCTTCGCGGACGGCTCTTCCGGCGCCTTGGCGCTGGTCAAGTCCGGCGTCGGTGCGCTCGTCCTCACGGGAGCCAACACCTACACCGGCGGAACCACCATCCAGGCCGGCTCCGTGCAGGTCGGCGTCGGCGGCGCGCTTCCTGGCTCGGTCGTCATTTCCTCCGGAGCCTCGCTCGTCTTCGCCCGCGGCGACACCTCGACCTTCGCCGGCACCACGTCCGGCAACGGCTCCGTCACCGCCCAGGGCGGCGGCACGCTCATCGTCACCAACAGCCTCGCGCATGCGGGCGGCACCGTCATCGCCACCGGCGAGACCCTGCAGCTCGGCACGGGCGGCTCCATCGGCGGCGCAGGCGCGATCAGCAACTCCGGCCTGCTTTCCGTCAACCTGAGCGGCACGGCCACGATCGGTTCGGCCATCAACGGCAGCGGCAACCTCTCGGTCGACGCCGGCACCTTGGTGCTCACGGGCGCCAACGGATTCCTCGGCTCGACGACCATCGCCAGCGGGGCGACCCTCCAGCTCGGCGGCTCCGGCACGCTCGGCGGCGCCTTGTCGGTGACCGACAACGGCACCCTCATCATCGCCCGCTCGGGCAGCTACGCCCTCACCACGGCCGTCAACGGCACCGGTGACTTCGTCAGCGCCATGACCGGCTCAGGCATCCTCACCCTGTCGGGCAGCAACGGCTATTCCGGCACGACCTACGTCCGTTCGGGCAATCTCGTCGTGGGCGCCGCCTCGGCCTGGGCCAACTCCACGAGCCTCGTGCTCGGCAGCGTCGGCAACGGCGCGACCCTCGACCTCAACGGCACGAGCAAGACGCTCGTCAGCCTCGGCACCGCCGGCACCGCGGCCAGCCAGACCGTCACGAATTCGGCCGTCGGCACCTCGACGCTCACCTTCGCCGGCGCCGGCACCGTCACGTTCGGCGGCGTCTTCGTCGAGCCTGACTCCACGCGCAAGATCGGCATCACCTTCACCGGCGGCGGCACGTTGCAGTTCAATACCGCCAACACCTACACCGGCGGCACCGTCATCGGCAGCGGCACGGCCAAGCTGGGCGCGAACAACGCCTTCTCCGTCGGCGCCATCACCCTCGGCGGCACCGGCACGGCGGGCGTGCTCGACCTCAACGGTTTCACGCAGACCGTCTCTTCCCTGACCGTCGGCGCGGGCGCCACCGCTTCCGCTCAGATCGTCGGCAACAGCAGCACGACCGCCGACGGTTCCTTCGTGTACGCCGGCGCGAACGCCACGTTCGCCGGCACCATCCAGGACGTCCTGGGCTCCGGCACCAAGAAGACCGGCCTCACCGTCAACGGTGCGGGCACGCTGACCCTCACGGGCGCGAACTCCTACTCCGGGAACTCCGTCATCGCCTCCACCGCCGGCCTCCAGATCGGCGCGGGCTCCACGGTCGGCACGCTCGGCGGCGGCTCCATCGCCAATTCGGGCTCCCTCACCTTCAACCGTTCCGACGCGTATACGCTGCCCGCTAGCACCGTCGTCACCGGCAACGGCTCGATCACCCTCGCGAGCGCGGGCGCCTTGGCCACCTCGGCCGACGGCCAGTTCAACACCACCGGCGCGCTCTACCTCGGGCCTTCGCTCGGCTCCTCGGTCCTGAGCTCCCTCGACCTCACCAACGGCGGCATCACCGTCGGTACGTTCCAGGCCCGTGGCAGCAATGCCCTGAGCAGCACCGTCACGATCGGCGCCGGCAAGACCATGAACGTCGGCGGCAACTTCACCGTCGGCTACAATCCGGTCGTCGCCTCGGGCTACACCAACCTCGTCATGACCGGCGGCGGCGCCCTCGCCGTCACCAGCGCAGGTTCCATCTTCCAGGTCGGCGGCTCGACCGGCGCCACCTACGGCAACACCGTGGTCCTCGACCTGCAGGGGCTTTCGTCCTTCAGCGCCAACATCGGCGCCGCCGGCGCCTTCTACGTTTCGAATCAGACCTCGACGAACATCTCGACGAACTTCGCGACGATGTACTTCCCGATCCCGTCGGGCGTCACCGCGAGCACTCCGGTCACCTTCATCCGCGGCAGCTCCTTCAACGTCGGCAACCAGCAGGGTTACAACGGCGGCTCCAATCCGAACAGCGTGGTCCAGTTCGGTTCGGGCCTGACCACCCTCAACGTCAACACGGTCAACATCGGCACGGGCGGCCGCGACGTCGCCTCCGTCACCTTCAATCCTGCCGCGACCAACGGCGCGATCAAGCTCCGCGCCTACGACGGCGTCAGCCGCGCGGCCCTGAACATCAACACCGGCAACGCCAGCACCGGCACCGCCGGCGCGAACCACCTCGTCGACTTCAACGGCCACAACGCCGACCTGTACGTCAGCACGTTCGCCCTCGGCAGCTCGGCCCGTTCGGCCACCCAGACCACCACGTTCAACTTCAACCTGGGCATCCTCGACGCGACGACGGCGACCTTCGCCGACGACCGCGGCACCTCCGCCTACACCGGCTCCAATCCGCTGACCTTCAACTGGAACATCGGCGGCGGCACCACCCTCATCGGCTCGGGCGCGCTCGCCATGGGCACCGTCACCGACAGCTTCTTGGGCGCGGCGAACACGATCATCGGCAACCTGAACATCAGCGCCGGCACGGTCACGATCGGCAACACCGGCTCCTTCTCGATCCAGCTGGGCAAGAACACCACGACCGCCTCCGTCGCGACGACCGACAACGTCACCATCACCGGCGGCACGGTCACGCTCGCGGGCAACATCATCAAGGGCTCGACGGTCTTCACGACCGCCAACTTCACCCTCAACGGCGGCACGCTCGACATGACCGGCCACGCGATCGGCACGGTCTATCCGCTCGACACGCTGTCGCTCCAGAGCGGCACGCTCAAGAACGTCACGGGCTTCAACGTCACGGGCACGCTCACGAAGTCGGGCTCGGGCACGCTCGTGCTCGACGGCACCAACACCTTCGTCACCCCTCTGACCGTCTCGGCGGGTACGCTGCAGGTCGGCGCGGGTTCGGCTTCGGGCACCTTGGGCGCCACGGCCAGCACGCTCACGAACAACGCCGCCCTGGTGTTCAACCGCACGGGCAGCTACTCGACATCCGGCATCATCAACGGCACTGGCACGCTCACCAATTCGGGTTCCGGCACGGTGACCTTGCTCGGTAACAACGCCTACTCCGGCGCGACGACCGTCAGCGCGGGCATCCTCAGCATCGGCCATGCCAACGCCCTCGGTACGACCGCGGCGGGCACGACCGTCGCGGCGGGAGCCTCGCTCGAACTCCAGGGCGGCATCGCCGTCGGCGCCGAGGCCCTCTCGGTCGCCGGCACGGGTTCGGCCTCCAACGGCGCCCTGCGCAACCTCAGCGGCACGAACACCTTCGGCGGCACGGTCACCCTGGCGGGCAACGCCACGGTCCAGTCCGACGCCGGTACGCTGACCCTGAGCAACGCCTCGGCGATCGTCGCGGGCGCCAACGTCCTCACCTTCGCCGGCGCGGGTAACACCGTCGTCTCCGGCACGGTGACGGGTTCGACCGCGGCTCTCGCGATGTCGGGCAGCGGCAAGGTCACGCTTTCGGGCAGCAACGTCTTCGACGGCCTGACGACCGTCAGCTCGGGCGTCCTGAGCATCGCCCACGCCAATGCCCTCGGCACCGCCGTCGCCGGCACCGTCGTCAACGCCGGCGGCTCGCTCGAGCTCCAGGGCAACATCACGGTCGTCTCCGAATCGCTGTCGATCGCGGGATCGGGTTCGGCCACGAACGGCGCGCTGCGCAACCTCAGCGGCGCGAACACCTTCGGCGGACCGGTCGTGCTCGCCGCGGCTTCCACGATCCAATCCGACGCCGGTTCCCTCACGCTCACGGCCGGTACCTCGGTCGACCTCGCCGGCAATGTCCTGACGGTCGCCGGCTCGGGCAACACCTCGGTCTCCGGCGCCATCGTCGGCGACGCGGGTTCGCTCATCAAGAACGGCAACGGCACGCTGACCCTCTCCGGCACCAACACCTATAAGGCGGGCACGACCATCAACGCGGGCACCCTGGCCTTGGGCGGTTCTTCGGTCTTCGACGACACCTCGTCCGTGACGGTCGCTGGCGGCACGCTGAGCGTCGGCGCCAATAACGAGACCGTCGGCGGGCTGATCATCTCTTCCGGTAGCATCACTTCTTCGGGCTCCGGCTCGCTCTCGTCCACGACCGATGTCGATGCCCGCGCTGGCACCGTCTCCGGCGTGCTCGCCGGCTCGGCCGGCCTGACCAAGACGACGAACGGTACCCTGACGCTCTCGGGCGCCAACACGTTCGCCGGCGCGGTCAACGTCAACGGCGGCAAGGTTTCCTTCACGACCGGCGCCAATCTCGGCGGTAATGCCGCGACCAACGTCGTCAACGTCAACGGGGCCACCCTGAGCTATGCCGGCACCGGCGCGGCCGCCTTGGGCGCCAACCAGGTCCTCGTGCCCGGCGCGTCCGGCGCCACCGTCGAACTCGTCTCCAAGACGGGCGTCCTCACCGTCCCGAACCTGAATTCGACCGCCGCCGCCAACCTGACCAAGACAGGGCAGGGCACGCTGACCGTCACGAACACCGCCAACCTCAACGGCGGCGCGGTCACGGTGTCGCTCGGGCGCATGAACGCCGGCTTCTCCTCGTCCGGCGTCTCGGCGATCAACGTCGCCTCGAGCGCCGCGCTGAACCTCTTCGACGGCAACGCCGTCGCCCTCGGCGGCGTCGCGCTGAACCTCGGCAACGAGGCCAGCCTCGGTTTCGACATCAGCCTCGCGAACAGCGGCACCAACGACTCGATCGTCCTTTCTTCTCGCCCGACGCTCGGCACGCTCACCGCGCTCAACCTGAACAACCTCGGCGGCGCCCCGACCCCCGGCACGTACACGCTGATGACTTCCGGCGCCGGCGGCCTCGATGCCACGACGTGGATCCTCGGCAGCGCCCCGGCCGGCCTGAACTACCAGATCGCCACGGACGGCAACACGCTGACGGTCACCTCGAGCCTCATCCAGAACCGCTACTACAAGGGCGCTACCTCCGCCTCCTGGTCCTCCAATGCCGGCGGCATCACGAACTGGGCCACCGATTCGACCGGCTTGGTCGACCTCGGAGCCTTGCCGCTCGCGACCGATTCGATCTTCTTCAGCGCCGCTACCGTCACCGGTTCGGCCTTCGCCGTCACCCTCGACGGCAATCAGACGGTCGACAGCCTGACCTTCACCGGCGTGCCTTCGGGCGTCGCCTCCTTCGCGATCAGCCAGGGTACCTCCGGCACCCTGACCATCGCTCCGGGCAGCTCCACCAACGGCATCCTCGTCGGCGACAACGCCGGGTTGGTGACCATCTCCGCCCCGGTCGTCGCCACGGGCGCTCAGACCTGGACCGTCACGGGCGTCGGCGCCTCGGCGCTCACGCTTTCCGGCTCGGTCAACTTCGCGGGCCCGATCGCCAAGGCCGGCGCGGGCGCGCTCACGCTCTCCGGCGCCAACACCGGCAACGGCGGCATCAGCCTCACCGCCGGCACCCTCAACCTCGGCAGCGCCTCGGCGCTCGGCACCGGCGTCTTCAAGGTCTCCAGCGGCGTCACCCTGAACAACACTTCCGGCGCGGCCCTCGCGCTGACCACCGCGAACCCCATGCAGTGGTTCCAGGGCTTCACCTTCACCGGCACCCAGTCGCTCGACCTCGGCGCCGGCGCGGTGACCCTCCGCGACGTCCCGGTCCTGACCGTCTCGGCCAACACCCTGACCGTCGGCGGCGCGATCGACGACGGCGTACTCAACGTCGGCCTCACCAAGCTCGGCGCGGGCAACCTCGTCCTGAACGGCACCAGCCTCTTCGGCGGCGCCGGCAACACGGTCGACGTCCAGGCGGGCATGCTGACGTTCGGTTCGGACGCCGCGCTCGGCGATCCGGCCAACACCGTCACCCTCACCGTGAACGGAACGAGCGGCGTGGGCCTCCGCGCCACCGGCACCGTCACCAGCGCGCGTACGTTCAACCTCAACGCCGCAGCCGATTCCATCGCCGTGCCGCAGGGATCCTCCCTGACGCTCACCTCGCCGTTCGTCCTGTCCTCGGCGACCAACACGCTCTACAAGAACGAACTCGGCACGCTCGTGCTGTCCGCCGCCAACACCGGCTGGACCGGCGGCATCCAGGTCAACTCCGGCGCGGTCCGCCTCGCCAATCCTGCGGCGGCCGGCACCGGCTCCGTCCTCGTCTCGCCCAATGCCTGGTGGACCGGCTCGGCCCTCCAGCTCGCGGGCGGCGGCACCTTCGCGAACCCGGTCACCCTCCAGGGCCAGACGGCCCAGCCCCTCGGCGGCATCAACTTCGGCGGCCAGCTCGAGAGCTTCTCCGGCGTCAACACCATCACCGGCCTGATCTCGATGCCCTACGGCGCCGTGATCGGTTCCGACGCGGGCAGCACGCTCAACATCCGCGGCGGCATCTATAACAGCCTCACCAACCTCTCGACGCTGTCGTTCGTCGGCAACGGCGACTTCGTCCTCGGTTCGCCGGCGCTGACCGTCGCCTCCGGCACGCAGTTCGGCACCATCACCAAGTACGGTACCGGCACCTTCACCATGACCTCGGCCAACACCGGGGCCATCGTGGATCCTTCCAGCTACCTGTGGATCAAGCAGGGCACCCTGACGCTCAACTCGAACGCCGCCTGGCGCTCGGCGATCTACATCGACGTCGGCGCGAGCGTGATCGTCGACAACTCGACGACCAACAACGACACCGGCCGCCTCGGCCTCGCCGGTTCGGCGTTCAACGTCACCTTCCGCGGCGGCAACTTCACGCTCCTCGGCAACATCAACACCGACGCCCACCAGACGCTCGACAACTTCCAGACCCCGACCTTCGGCCGCGGCGTCACCACCCTGACGGTCGTCGACCAGAGCGCCTTCTTCCAGCAGGCCATCCTTGCCTTCCGTGGCTCGGCATGGACCAACGGCGCCCAGGCCCAGAACAGCAGCACCGCCTCGACCGGCGCCTCGCTCCTCATGCGTGGCATCGGCCTGGCTCCGGGCAACACCCGCGCCAGCATCCAGCTGGCCGGCGCCCCGGGTTACGCCGGTGAGACCGGCGCCAACGGCACGCCCAATCGCGCCATCCTCCCGTGGGCCGTCGTCGACCTTTCGACCGTCGGCACCGCGCCTGCGCAGACGAACACGACCGCGGACGTCGCCTCCGGCGTCACGACCCTGACGCTGCCGGCGGCCGCCGTCGCGGGCATCGTCCCGGGCGTGTCCATCTCCGGCCCCGGTATCCCGGTCGGCACCAAGGTCACTTCCGTCAACTACGCGGGCATCATCACGATCAGCGCCGCCCCGACCGCCACCACTCCGGGCGCCTCGATCACCCTGGGTTCCGGCGTCGCCTTCGCCAGCACGAGCTCGGGCGGCATCAACACCTACTTCCGTCCGCTCAGCGCCGATCCGGTGGCCCTCGAATACGAGGTCGATCCGACGACCATCGCCGGTTTCATCAACGGCTCGACCCTCGACAGCAACGTCCTCCTGGACAACGGCGCGACGGCCACCGTCGTCGCCAACTCCAAGCGCAATTCGCTGACGTTCGACCTGAGCTCCAACCTGAGCATCGCCAACGGCGCCCGCCTCAGCCTGAACAGCGGCGGCATCCTCGTCCGTCCGGGCACGGCTTCGACGATCTCCGGCGGCACGCTCTACCAGACGAACGACCTGCCCGACATCAACCTGTGGACGTTCGGCGACCTGACCCTCGCCACCTCCCTCGCGGGCGGCAACGGCCAGTCGGCTTCCGCCTTCTCGATGGTCAAGGCCGGCGGCGGAACGCTCTTCCTGTCGCCTCCCACGAGCGCCATCTCCGGCCTGTCCGGCCTCAGCACGAACTCCCTCACGGGCCAGTTCTCGCTCAACGCCGGCACGGTCAAGTTCTCCTCGGGCCTCAAGAACGGCATCGCCCCCAACAACTACTTCGCGGGCATCGGCGGCACGCTGGACCTCAACGGCGGCTCGCAGATGATCTACGGCCTGTTCAACGACAACCTCGTCGCTGGCGTCGGCACCACCATCACCAGCAGCAGCGGCACGGGCAACCTCGTGCTCAACACCGACGGACGCAACTTCTCGGGCACGATCATCGGCAACGTCAACTTCGCCAAGTCGAACAGCGGGGCCCTGGTCCTCTTCGGCAACAATACCTACGTTGGCGGTACGTTGCTCAACGCCGGCACCACGACCCTCCAGGACGACGGCGCCTTCAGCGGCACCTCGCAGCTGGACCTCAACTACGCCACGCTCACCCTCGATAACAACGTCGGCACGCACAACGTCCTGAACCGCATCAACGACACCGCGCCGGTCAACCTGCGCGGCGCCACGTTCAACTTCACGGGCCGCGCCGGCATCCCCTCGTCCGAATCCCTCGGCACGGTCAGCATCGCGCAGGGCACGAGCCTGATCTTCAACGCCGCGGGCACGGTGCCGCTGAGCGTCAATACCACCTCCGGCTCCGCCCTCGTGACCCTTGCGGGCACGGGCGCCACCACGGCCGGACTCGTCGTCGGCCAGCTCGTCAACGGCGGCGGCTGGACGAACGCCACGATCTCCGCGATCAACAGCAGCACGACCTTCACCGTCAACTCGAACGCCACCGCCACGGCCTCCGCGGCCGGCCTGACGCTCACCGTCCCCGTCTTCGAGGCCGGTTCGGCCGACCTGAACATCGCCAACCTCGTCCGCAATCCCGGCGACGGCACGGTTCTCTTCCGCGAATACAAGGCCACCTCCTTGGGCAACGTGCCGAAGATCACCCTCGGTCAGGTCAACGGCGTCTCCACCGCCAACCCGGCCAACGTCCTCACGAACGGCATCCTCGGAGGCTGGGCCGTCTTCGACTTCACCGTCTACCCGAGCGAGTGGGCCTCCTACTCGCCGACCTTGGGCGTCGGCTACCTGGGACAGGCCGGTTTCCCTGGCTATTCCGCCAACACCAGCATCACGAACACGAGCCTGGCGACCGAGAACATCAAGCTCGTGGCCGGTACTTCGACGCTGACCCAGGACGTCACGATCAACTCGCTCAACACCCAGAACGTCGCGGGCATCGTCATCGACATCGCCGCCGGCAAGACCCTGACGATCGGTACGGGCGGCATCCTGAGCTTCAACAACAACGCGTGGAACATCAGCACGACCCTCAACCAAGGCTTCCTCACCTCGGGCACGAGCGAGCTGCTGCTCTATTCGCAGGGCAACACGGGCGAGACGATCAACGCCGTCATCTCGGGCAACATCGCCCTCGTCAAGAGCGGCGCCGGCCCCGCGGTCATCGCGGGTAATCCGACCTACACGGGCGGCACGACCCTCAACCAGGGCACCCTGACCTTCAACACCACGGCGAACGTCCCCCTCGCGGCCGACATCACCAAGGGCCTGGTCATCAACAACTCGACCTTCACGGTCAACAAGCCCAACCAGATCGCTCCGGGCAACATCGTCACGCTGAACGGCGGCTCCCTGCTTTTCTACTTCGGCAACAGCACGCAGGAAGGCATCGTGATCAACAACATCGGCGGCACGCAGTACCCTGATGTCCGTTCCTGGTCGGCCAACAATGCCACCGGACTGAGCGCCGGCAGCCTCACGCAGAACAGCGCCGCCGTCACGGTGGCCAGCACGTCCGGCCTCTTCGCCGGCATGGGCATCACCGGCCCCGGCATCCCCGTGGGCACCGTCATCGCCAGCGTCGACAGCGGCACCGGCCTGACCCTCAGCCAGCCTGCGACCACGACCGCTTCCGGACTGACCTTCAGCGCCGGCGGCAACGCGGGCATCCTGACCATCGGCGGCCACGGCGTCGTGGTCACCGCTTCCAATCCGGGCGTCATCGCCAACATGGAAGGGCGCTTCGACTTCGGTTCCGCCGGCAACACGATCAACGTCTCCGGACTCACCACGAACGGCGTGACCGACATCGAGCCCCTCCGTGCCGAGCTCACGATCGAAGGCATCGTCGGTTCCTCCGGCGGCATCACCAAGACCGGCAACGGCGTGCTGCAGTTCAACGCCCAGAGCGCCTTCACCGGCACCTTCACCGTGGCCGCGGGCGGCATCAAGAACGGCGTGCTGAACGCCGGTTCCCGCTACGCCACGCTCAACCTGCAGGCCGCCGGCCGCTACGACCTCAACAACCTCTCCACCTCGTGGGGCGGACTGTCCGGCAGCGGCGACGTCTTCAACAGCGTGCTGGGCACCCCGACCCTGAACGTCGGCTTCAACAACGCCGACACCACGTTCGCCGGCCGCTTCATGCGCTTCAATGACAGCGCCTACCCGCTGATCACCAAGGTCGGCACCGGCACCTTGACGCTCACCGCAGCGGAGCCGGACACGGCTTCCTACGGCGCGATCAGCGTCAACGGCGGCCGCCTCGTCTACTCCGGCGCCGGTCAGGCCTTCGTCTCCTCTGCCTCGGCCAACAGCGTCTTCAACGCCTACGCCGGCGGCGCGCTCGTCGCCGACAACGGCGTCGCCAACGTCAACAACCGCTTCGGCGGCGCCCTCGGCGGCACCCTGAACGTCCAAGGCGGCGTCGTGTCGGTCCTCGGTTCCTCCTCGGCGAGCACCACGGAATCCTTCCTCAACCTCAACGCGATCAACGGCGGCGGACGCATCGAGCTCACCCCGGGTTCGGGCCAGGCCCTGAACTTCGCGGTCACGAACCTCAACTACGCGGGCGCCACCGTCAACGCCACGACCATCAGCGGCAACGCCAACGTCACCGTCCCGAGCACCGCTGGCCTGGCCGTCGGCATGTTCGTCAGCGGCAATGCGGCGATTCCCTCCGGCGCGACCATCACCGCGATCACGGGCGCGACGACCTTCACGCTCAGTTCCAATCCGACGGCGGCGATCACCGGACAGCCGTTGAACTTCTCCACCGGCACGGGCTCGCTCGTCATCGCCGGCCTCGGCAACGGCGTGAACCTCAGCATCGCCAACGCCTCGCTGTCGGCAGGGCAGGGCGGAGGCGCCAACGGCTCCACCAACATGTCCGTCCGCGGCGACATCCTGGCCGACGCCAGCGTCTCCGGCAACGGCACGGGCTTCCTGGTCCAGGATACTTCCACGAACGCGTGGCGCGCCCTCGGCGCCTCCGAACTCAATACGAATCCGACGACGTGGACCGCCACGCAGAACGCCGGCGTCACCGGCGCCCAGGGCCTGCTCGTCTCGACCTCGGCCAACACGGTCACCTTCAGCGGCTCGACCAGCTCGCTCGGAGCTTCCTTCTCGCCGGCCATCTACGGCGGCTTCGGCGTCGCGGGCGACCGCCTCACGCTCTCGTTGGCCGGCGCCTCGGCCGTCCTCGTGACCGACGGCGTGGCCAGCCTCACCACGGGCAGCGTCGTCGGCACCGCCGTGACCTCCCCGGTGTTCCACGTCCTGGCCGGCGCCACGCTCAATGTGACGGGCTTCCTGGGACTCAACAGCCCCAACGGTTTCGTCAAGGCCGACGGCGGCACGATGAACCTCGCGGCTCCGTCCTATGCGTTCGGCATCCCGAACGGCTCCGTGGCTTCCAGCACGCTCGTCACCGTCGACGGCGGCCGCCTGAACCTCGCTTCGGGCGTCGACAACACCCTCACGGTGGTCGGCACGACGGCCAGCGCCACGCTGACCTTCCTCTCGGTCAACGGCCCGTCGACGATCGTCGACCTCGGCGCCAACAACCAGGTCGTCCGCGGCCTGGCCAGCTCCAACGTCCTCCCGGGCATGGGCGGCACCGTCACCGGCTCCGCCGGCGCGACCCTCACCACCACCGACAACAGCACCTTCGGCGGCGTCCTTGCCGGCGCGATGGGCTTCGCCCGTTCGGGCAACTCCACGACGGTCCTTACTTCGGCGAACACCTACACGGGTCCGACCTCGGTCCGCGGCGGCACCTTGCAGCTGCGCGACGCCGGCTCCGTCGCCGCCTCGTCCGCCGTCTCCCTCTACCAAGGCATCCTGAACTGGGACAACTACGGCCTGAACCCGGTCGTCAACCCGGTCCGCATCGGCGCGACGACTCCGGTCCTCCTGAACGGCGGCACGCTGACCATCAACGGTTCCGGCTCGGTCGACACGGTCGTCAACCTCGGCACGGTCACCTCGGCCTTCGGCAGCAACCAGCTCAACACCGCGCCTTATATCCGCGAAGGCAGCACGAACGTGATCACGATCGCCAACTTCGTGCGCAACGCGGGCACGATGGTGAACTTCAACGGCTGGGATTATAACAACTACCCCTCGGGCATCAACACGATGGGCAGCGCCGGCCTGTCGGCCGCGTCCAAGGTCTTCCTCTCCAACGTCAACGGCACGGCGTTCTCCGCCTCGCAGATGACCAACAACATCGTCGGCGGCTGGGCGATCGCGGACGGTTCCACGTTCGCGACCTACACCGACACCTATGGTCTGTCGCAGATGGGCGCCACCTACAACGGGTTCAGCGCCCCGGGCTTCACCGGCACCGACATCTCCGCCGCCACGGTCAGCACGGGCAACTACAACGACGGCGCCGCCACGCGTACCGTCACCGGGCCCCACTCGGCCTATACCTGGCGCTTCTCGGCCGGCAGCACGCAGGCCTATACCTTCCCCACCGGCTCGCCGATCACCCTCGGCGTGGGCATCGTGACGAACAACGGCAACGCCATCTCCATGCAGGCGGCCGACGCCACGAGCTACCTGACCTCGGCCGGCTCGGAGCTGTTCATGTATTACAACCAGGGCACGATGACCCTGAACATGAGGCTGACCGGCAACATGAACGTGATCCGCTCGGGCGGCGGCACCTTCACGATGGGTAACGCGACCGCCGCAGGTAACAATGATTACAACGGCACGACCTACCTCCTGGGCGGCACCACCAACCTCTCCGCTTCCGGCAACTGGACGCTCATCCCCGGCGACCTCGTCATCGGCGGCATCGCTTCCAGCGGCAACGTGACCGTCACGATGAACACGTATGCGCAGCAGATCGCGGCCGCCTCCAACGTCACGCTCAACGGCGGCGCCACGCTCACGCTGGTCGGCACCAACGTGCTCAACTCGCTGACTTTCCAGAACGACGGCGCGATGTCGAATCCGACGGTGGCCACGGCGACGATGCTGCAGCTTTCCGCGGCCAACGCCATCACGGCGACCAACAACAGCTACGTGACGACCCCGGTCATCTCCGGCACGGCGCTGCAGTTCGTCAGCACCGCCCCGGCGATCACGGTCAACGCCGGCCTCACCGAGACCGGCCTGCTGATCTCCGCTCCGATCACCCAGAGCGGCCAGATGGTTTCCCTTACGAAGGCCGGCGCGGGCGTCCTCGCCCTCAGCGGAGCCAACACCTTCTCGGCGCCCTTCAACCTGAACGGCGGTACGCTGATGATCGCCGGCAACACGGTCCTGGCCGGCTCGGTCATCACGAGCAGCCCGATCGGCACCGGCACCTTCAACATCGGCGCCGGCACGACGCTCAATACCGACGGTACCGCGCGCACGCTCAACAACGCGGTCAACGTGCTCGGCGACTTCGCCTTCGGCGGCCGTCTCAACGGTTCCAACATCACGCTCGCCGGCGCGATCAACCTCGGCGGCGCGGGCCGCACGATCAGCGTCACGAGCCCGGCGGTCACCGCCACCCTCAACGGCGTGCTCACCTCGACGGCCGGCAACGGCTCGACGGGCCTCACCAAGTCCGGCAACGGCATCCTGGTCCTCACGGGAGCCACCACCGACGCCAGCCTCGGCGGCGCCGGTGTCACCGTCGCGGCCGGTCTGCTCCGTTCCGGCGTCCTCAACGCCATCCCGGCCACCAGCCTCCTCACGGTCAATGCCGGCGCCGGCTTCGACCTGAACGGCAACAGCCAGACGAGCAACGCGATCGCCGGCGGCGGCTTCTTCACGAACTCCTCCGCTTACACTCCGGCCATCCTGACGGTCGGGGGCTCTTCCGACCTGACCTTCGCCGGTTCCTTCGGCGACAACTCCTTGGCCGGCTACGGCACCCTGGGGCTGACCAAGGCGGGCAGCGGCAAGCTGACCCTCACCTCCAAGAACTATGAGGCCGGCGACACCGTCATCAGCGGTGGCATCCTTGAACTCACGGCCGATGGTTCCCTCGGTACGAGCCGCGTCTACATCAACTCGGGCGCGGTGCTTCGCATCAATCGCACGGCTGACCTCAGCTTCACCAACTCGCTGAACGACGTCGGCTACTTCCGCCAGGCCGGCAACTCGGTCACGACCCTCGTCCGCGACAACAGCTCCTACTACGGACGTTTCTACGTCGACGCGGGCACGCTGCAGGTCGGCGACGGCACTTCCGCGACGCAGTCCGCCAACCTGGGCGGCGCCGACAAGGTCGTCATCGCCTCCGGTGCGACGCTCAAGTTCAACGTCAGCCAGCAGTATGACAGTTCCATCACCATCGAAGGCGCGGGCGACATCGTCCAGCAGAGCAACGCGCTCCTCAACCTGATGCCGCTGAACTCCGCCTTCACCGGACGGGCCTTCGTCAACCATGGCACGATGAACGTCGCCGGCAACGCGACCTTCGCGGCGGCGACGTCGATCGAAGTCGAAAGCGGCGCGACCTTCCAGGTCGGTGCCCCGGGCAACGTCGGCACCTCCTCCCACGGCGTGGCCCTGACCCTCAACGGCGGCACGGCCGACGCGACCCTCTACACGGGTTACCTCGCCGGCGTCACGCTCAACGGCGGTACGCTCACCAGCGACCCGGTGTCCTCCGCGACGCCTTCCTGGATGCTCCTCGGCGACGTCACCGTTACCGACGACTCGACTATTTCCGCCTACAACGTCGCCACCAACGGCGCTTCCCGCGACTTCAATGTCTCCGCAGGTAAGCACCTCTGGTTGACGGGTTCGCTCATCGACGCGGGTCTCGGCCAGCGGACCGGCTTCACCAAGTCGGGCGCGGGCGACATGTCGCTCTACTCTGCCGCCACCTTCACGGGTGACGTCGCGGTCAACGGCGGCGCCCTCCGCATCGAGGCCATCGACGGCCTGCTCGCCCCGACGGTCCTGACGATCGGCTCCGCCGGTACGGTGACCCTCTCCGCCGGAAGTTTTGCGAGCTCGATCGGCAACTCCGCCACGGGCATCGTCGCGAACATCAACGGTCTCCTGGATGTCCGTGCCAACGGCCAGGCCTTCCTCGGCGCCGTCCAGATGGGTGGCGGCACCATCGCCGGGTCCGCCACGGGCCTGGTGACGCTCCTCGACAACGTCAACGTTACGGCGGACTCCACGATCTCCGCCCTCAACGTGAGCACCGCCGGCGTGTCGCGCGACTTCACCGTCGCTTCCGCCAAGACCCTCACGGTCTCGGGCGCCTTGCTCGATGATGTCGCCTTCGGCCCCACGTCCTTCGTGAAGAAGGGCGCCGGCGTCATGCGCTTCACGGGCGGCAACGCCAACGAGTTCACCGGCAACGTCGAAGTCGCCGCCGGCACGCTCCGCGTCGATGACGTCGGCCATGTCGGCGCGCAGACCGGCTGGCATGCCTTGGGCGATTACACCGTCGGCGCCGCGGTCCTCGTCGACACGGGCGCTACCCTGGCGCTCGCCTTCGGCGGCAACTACGCCTTCTCCAACGCGGTCTCCGGTACGGGTAACCTCACGATCGAAGGGCCGGGCGTCGTCACGATGAACTCGGACAACTCGACCTTCACCGGAGTCACGACCCTTGCCGGCGGCCGTGCGATCATCAGCGACCTGGGCGTGCCGACGGCCGGAGGCCTTGGTTCGTTCGGCGGCGCCGACCAGTCCGATGCTTCGACCCTCGTCTTCGGAGGCGGTTTCCTCGAATACACCGGCTCGGCGCACTTCACCCGCAAGGTCACGGTGGCCAACGGCGGCGCCGGCTTCTACGCCAACGCTTCCAACTCCGCTCCGTTCCTCGTCGACGGCACCTCGCAGTTCGCCTTCGACGCGACGACGGCCTCGGCCCGTCCGTTGATGCTCTCCGGCGACAGCGTGCTGGCCAACAAGTTCACCGCGACGGCCCTCGGCTCGCCTGCGGCCGGCCAGGCCTTCTCGTCCATCATCAAGGACGGGGTCGGCCAGTGGATCATCGGCGGTTCCGGCAACCTCCTCAACTCCGACGCCGAAGTGTCGGTCAACGGCGGCGTGCTCGGTTTCTACCTGAACGGCCTCGGCCTTAACGGCAGCACCGGCAACATCAACCTGGCCAACAGCACGACCCTTCGCTGGGAATCGACCAACAACCAGGACGTCGGCTCCCGCCTCAAGGTGGCCGATGGCGCGACCGCGACCATCAAGTTCGACAACACGACCTCGGCGACGACCTTCGCCAACGGCTTCAGCTTCGTCGGTGGTCCTAACGCCGGTACTGGTTCCCTCGTGAAGTCCGGCGCCGGCGAGCTCATCCTCGCCGCGGCCAACACCTTCTCGGGCGGCCTGAACGTCGCCGAAGGCAAGGTCACCGTGAACCATTCGAGCGCGCTCGGCTCCGGTGCGGCCACGGTCAGCAACACCGGCACGCTGGTGATCAACCAGACGGTCGCCAACGACATCCACGTCACCGGCAACGGCACGACGGGCGGCACGCTCGTCTCGGCCACCCAGCTCGGCAACGTCGACGTGGGCAACCACGGCACGGTCGCCCGCGGCGCTTCGATCGGCAGCTTCTCGGCGACGAGCCTGACCCTCGCGGGCGGCGCTCGCCTGGAGTTCAAGATCTGGGACATCAACACCCAGGTCGCCGGCGTCGGCTACGACCAGTATGCCTTCGGCAACCTCGACCTCAGCGGTGCCTCCTCCGTCAACAAGGTCGTGATCAAGCTGGTCTCGATGTCCGACGCCACGACCCTCGGCGCGGCGGGCAACCTCTCGCTGCTGCAGGGCGCTTCGGGCATCCAGCACTTCGGGTTCGGCACGTACGACCCGACCCACCTGAACCTCGGCACGAACACCAACGTCAACGACCTGTTCACCTTCGACACGAGTCAGTTCCGCTACACCGGCGGCGCGGCCTCGGCGGCGAGCCTGTGGTCGATCGACTTCAACGCCGCCAACGGCGCGATCACGCTGACCGCGGTGCCGGAGCCTTCGACCTACGGCATCGGTCTCGGCGCGCTGGCCCTCGCGGCCGCCGCGATCCGTCGTCGTCGCCGTCAGGAGAAGAAGGCCTGAGCGCACGGGTGAGCCGGAAGGGAAGGGCGGCTTCGGCCGCCCTTTTTTGTGCCTGCCAGGGCGGGAGGACGTCCCCTGACGGCCCAGCCTTCCGGCGAGGCCGCGTTTGACTCCGCCTCCCGGCCAGCGTACGACGTTCCCATGCGCTTACCCCTGTCGCTCGCCTTGCGGGCATTCCTGATCCTCGCTTCGGCCGGCTTCGTTTTCGCCCGCGACGTCACCTTCTACCTGGTTTCGGATGCCCACGTGGGGATGGTCTACAAGCAGTGCGAACCGACGTTCACCGCCGACGATTATAACCAGAACGTCGTGCATACGCTCGATGCGCTCGCGACGCTCCCCGGTCGTCCGTGGCCGACGCAAGGCCCGCTGGCGGAGGCGATGAAAGGGAAGGGGCCTGTGCCGGCGCCGCTCGCGATGATCGTCGCCGGCGACCTGACCGAGAACGGCGCGCCCGCCCAATGGCGCGACTTCGAGCGTCTGTTTCCGTGGCAGGGCGAGGCCCCGAAGCGTTTCCCGGTCATCGCCCTGGCCGGCAACCATGATGGCGGCTCCAAGACCGGGATCATCCGGCAGGGGTTGCGCGACCGCAACGCGGCGATGCTCAAGGCCGGCCTTTTGTCCAAGCTCTCCGAGGACGGACTCCACTCCGCCTGGGTCTGGCAGGGCGTACACTTCATCAACGCCAACAACTACGCCGGCGACGTCGTGAAGGCCGACGCCAAGCCCGGCTCGATGTGGGATCCCGAGCGCAGCCTCGCCTTCATGAAGGCCTACCTCGCCTCGATCCCGGCCGGCGCCCCGGTCGTCATCGTCCAGCACCTCGATTACAGCGAGCGCAGCACCTGGTGGGACCAGGAACGACGCAAGGCCTTCTACGAGGTGATCAAGGGCTACAACATCATCGCGCTCCTCCACGGCCACACGCACGCCATCACCAAGCTCACCTTCCCGGAAGACAAGGACTACGCGGCCTTCGGCGACGGCGGCCCCCGCTTCGATTGCTTCTCGGCCGGCGCCTTCAAGCGCGAGGGCGTGACCAAGGGGAAGCCCTTCCCGGGGCCGCGCAACCCTTGTGAGTGTTTCGTCTTCCGCATCACCGATGACACCTTCGCGGCCGGACACTTCACGGCCGGACCTGACGGCTGGAACTCGACTCCGCAGGCCGAAGCGCTGACCGTGGTGAAGAAGATCCGATAAGGGATAGGGGCAGGGGTAGGGGGAGGCAAAACCAGTCCGCCTGAGACAGTTTGGTCAGGCACCTTTGATCGGCTCGCAGCTAGCCGAGCGTGTGCCTGTATCGTCATTGGCCTACCCCTAACCCTATCCCTTTAGCTACTTCACGCTCCGCCAGACCTTCTTGTCCGGCGTGACGAGCATGACGTCCAGCTTCTCGCGCAGAGCGATGACCTTGGCCTGTTCGAAGCCGGCGGCCATCATGGTGGTCGCCCAACCGTCGGCCTGGAAGCAGCTGTCATGGTAGACCACGGCGAGTTCGAGCGTGGGTTCGACCGGGAAGCCGTTCTTCGGCGAGATGATATGCGAGACCGGCTTGCCGGCGGCGATACGCTTGGCGCGGTAGAGCCCGGAGGGGCTCAGGGCGCGGTCGGTGAGCAGGACGGTCTGGATCATCATCCGGGGGTTGAACGGATCTTCGATGCCCACGCGCCAGGTGCCGGACGCCAGGATCTCTCCGCCGACCTCGATGAGGAAGTCGTTCTGGCCCTGCGCGCGGAGGACGGCCGCCGCGCGGTCGGCGGCGTAGCCTTGCAGGACCGAACCGAGGTCGAGGTTCACGCCTTCGTTGGTCTTCGCCAGCGTGAGGTTCTCCTTGTCGAGCCGCAGCTTCTGCCAGCCGACCTTGGTCAGCGCGGCCTGGATCAGCGCGGCTGACGGATCGGGCAGCTTGCCTGACGGACCGTAGCCCCAGAGGTTGGTGAGCGGCGCGACGGTGATGTCGTACATTCCGTCCGACGCCGCGCTCATCTTCAGGCAGAACTCGACCATGTCGGCCAGCTCCTGCGAGATGCCGAAGGGTTGGGTGGACTCGAGGCGGTTGAAGTCGGTGGTCGTGGAGGACTCGCGCCAGTGCGAGAGCGAGAACTCCACGCGGTTGATCTCGGCCTCGAGCTCGCGCTTGAGGATCGTCGCGTCGACGTCGCTGCCCCTCACCTTGATCGTCCAGGTCGTGCCGAACGCGGCCCCATGCAGTTCCGTCAGGCTGCGGCGGGCGGCGAGCTCCGGGGTGTCGGTTTCCGCGAATTCGGGGCGCGGCAGGAACGCCACGACGGCCCCGACCGCGAGGATGCCTGCGGCCCAGGTGTCGCGCCGACCCCAGCTCTCGGCCTGGTTCGCCGAACGGACGAACTTGAAGAGCGCCCCGGTGGGGCAGCCGTATTTGCAATAAGCCTGCGGGACGAAGACGGACACGACCAGGCCGACGATCGCCAGGACGAGGGGGATGGCTACCCCTGCGCCCAGGACCCAGGCGTCGAAGGGCTCGGCCTGTCCGAGGCTCCAGCGAGGCCAGGTCAGGGCGGCCAGGAAGGCCCCTGCGAGGGCGATGGCGGGCAGTTTGCCGAGCCAGGCGTGCCAGCGGGCTGAAACGGCCACATGGAGCCTCCTGAGGCCTCCGAGGAGCTCCTGGGCGGCCCCATGGGGGCAGGCATGGTGGCAGTAGAGCTGCCGGCGGGAAGTCCAGGGCACGAGCAGGGCGATGCCTCCTAGGATGAGCAGGGCAGGCGCCTGCGTCCAAGGGATGCCATGGCGGGCCCAGCCGGCGAAGAGGGAGAGCGAGAGCAGCTGGCCGAGCCAGAGGCCGAGGCCGCCGACGAGCAGGACCTGCCAGGTCGTCCGGATGGCGGGGCGGCCGTGCAGCGGCGTGAACGTCATCAGCAGGGCGCCGACGAGGAAGCACCAGAGCGCCGCGGCCTGCAGCTTCTGCTGTGTCGTCCGTTTCTCGCGATGGCCGCCGTGGGCGTCATCGGCGAAGCGGGCCTGGATGCCTTTGGCGATGGCGAAGCTGGTGAGCGTCGCGCCGGCGACCGTGTCGAGCTCGGCCTTGCGGAAATCGAACTCCGCCCATTCCTGGGTGTTCCATTTCGTCAGCTTGCCGAGGAACGTCTGTCCTTGCGCATCAGGTTCCTGTTCCTTGATGCGGCTGACGTAGTCGGCCGTGTCGTAGGTCGTGCGCAGGACGACCTTGCGCAGGCGAAGCCCGTCGGGTTCGACGGCGATGAGCGTCTCGCTCGGGCCGGCGTAGCCGAGGACCTCGTCGGCCGAAGGCGACGAACGTACGACGTAGCCCAGCATCGAACGGTTGGGCCCGCGGACGAGATTCCAGCCGAGGCGCGGCACGTTGGGTTCGAAGCCGGTGGCCTCGGGGAAGCCGGCGCCTTGGATCTCTTTCAGCGAGAGCGGGGTGGGGAAGCGCAGCGAGACGTAGTTGCCCGAGAGGCGCTTCTGGATCGACTCCGTGATCGCGTAGGCCGTGAGCGTCGAGCCCGCATAGGCGTCGAGCCTGGGCGCGGGCTGCGTCGTCGGGCGCCAGCCCTTGAAGGAGCGTTCGAAGGCGGCGTTGCCTTTCAGCTGGTCGACGTGCTCCGGCGTGTCGTCGCTGGCGAGGATGCGCGTCCCGACGACCTTCTCGTCGTTGTCGAGGGCGACGAGCACGTTGCTCGGGCCGGAGTAGCCGATGATGCTGTCGGCGTCGGGCGAGGTGGTCGCCAGCCTTCCCATGCGGTTGCCGTACTGGTCCTGGACGAGCAGGGTCTGGTGGGGCCCTGACTTGAGGCGCTTGGCCCCCGGGAAGAAGGCCCGCGCGTCGTCGAGGCTCAGCCGCGTGAGCGCCGACTCCGTCACCGGGGTCGTGCGTTGCAACAGCAGGGCGGCGAGCAGCAGCGCCGCGAGACGCCAGCACTTGACCGGCCAGGCGCTGACGCGGACCGAGGGCATCGCTTAGTCCGCCAGGATGAGTTGGAAGGCGTCGGCCTGCACGTTGCCCTTGGCGCCATCGGTCGAGAGGACGATCGTGTGCGTGCCGGCGGCGAACTGGAACTTGCCGAGCGCGACGGGCTTGTCGATCTCGCCGACCTTCTGGTTGAGGCGGAGGGAGACCGGCTTCTCGCCGGCGCGGTTGATCACCAGCAGGGCGTTGCCGGAACGGTTCTCATGGCCCTGCCAGTAGCCGCGAAGCTCGTACTTGCCGGCGTCCTTGACCTCGAACGTGAAGGTCGCGCGGTTGCCGGCGCCTCCCGCGTAATGGTAGCCGCTGCCGACGTGGTCGAGGCTGTGGCCTTCGGTCCACTTGCCTTCGAACTTCGCCTGGGAGTCGTCGACGACGATGCCGCCCATCTTGGCGAGTTCCTTGGCTTCCTCGTCGCTGAGCTTCGAGGGGGTTCCCTTGGTGAGGTCGCGGTTCATCCGGCCGACGGGCAGTTCCTTGTAGTCGGCGATCGAGGTGTCGAGGAAGAGCTCCGAGCGCAGGTCGGCGCGGCGCATGCGGCCGGGCTGTTCCATGAGCTTGATGAGGTCGGGCAGGTGCTTCTGGTAGACGCCGCGCGGGTCGGTGTTCTCGCGGACGGCGAGGTAGGCGGCCTTGCCGACGACCTCTCCCATCATGCCGATGGTGCGCATGACGCGGACGGTGCCGAGCGCCTCATGGGTGACGGAGATGTGGCGTCCGGCCAGGAAGAGGTTGCTGATGTTCTGGGAGTAGAACAGGCGGTAGGGCAGGGGGTAGCCGTTGCGACGGTCCACCGCGGGCGTGGGCTTGCCGTCCGGCCCGAAGTAGCCGAAGGCGGCCCGGGAGATGAACGGGTTCTCGGGGAACTTCTTGGCGTACTGCTCGCGGGCGTAGTGCAGGTCGATGTCCCAGGTCGTGGGCACGCAGCCGTCGTCGAACTCCTTGCGGGCGACGATGTCTTCCTTGGTGAGCACGACGTCCCCGACGAAGAGGCGCGATTCGCGCGGGCCGCCGACGTGCGAGGCCCACTTGAGGTCGGCGTGGGCGTACTTCTCCTTCTGCGGTCCGTTCTTGAGGGCCGAGAAGGCGCCGTAGATGGCACGGAAATTCCAGTCGCGGATGTACTCGAGGCCGTTGATCGGATCCTGGTCGAAGCCGGATTCCCAGAACCATTCGGCCTTCATGAAGGGCTTGTCGTCGATCTTGGACTTGGATTTCTGCAAGGGCGGGAAGTCGCCGAGTTCGAGCGGCAGCGCCCAAGGCGTGGCGGGCCAGGTGCTCGCAGTCGCCTCGTCCTGGTAGAACCACATGTTGGACATGCCCATGCGCTTGTCCTTCTGGATGGTGAACTTCGCGCCGGCATAGGCGCCGACCCAGCCGTGGCCGGTGGTATCCGCCACGAACTTGGCGCGGAACACCTTCTCGCGGCCGGTCTTGACGTCGATGGCCTTCACGGCCGCGATCCGGTTGCCGTCCATGACGACGCCGGTGGCGAAGTGGCCGAGGAAGAGGGAGATGTTCTTCTCGTTGCGGACGACCTTCTCCTTCAGTTCGTCGCCGAAGCTGTCGGCGCGACCAGGGCTGTCTGGCGAGCGGTCGCCGATCTCCTCGATGATCTCGCCGAGGTGCGGATACTTCCCGCGCGTGGTGCCGCCCATCGCCCAGACGCCGATCTCGGAGCTGCCGTTGCCGCCGAGGACGAAGCGGTCCTGCACGAAGGCGACCTTGAGGGATTGGCGGGAAGCGGAGAGGGCCGCGCCCAGGCCGCCGTAGCCGCCGCCGACGACGACGAGGTCGAACTCGCCCTGGTCTTCGGGGCCCTTCGGGCTGTCCCACTTGGAACGGGCGGCGCGGAGCGCTTCGCCCTCGGGCGGCGTGAAGGCGGCGTCCTTGCTGAAGAGGATGGCGTCGGCGCGTCCGGCGAAGCCGGTGAGGTCATGGAGCGCGATCTTCACGTCGCCCGCGGCCAAGGAGACCTTGCCGCCTTCCTGCCAATGCCACTCGGCGCCTTCGGTGCCGAATTCCGCGGCGAGGGGCTGGCCGTTGACGATCAGCTGGAAGCGACCCGGCGTGCCGGGGGCGTTCCAGTGGGCCACCCAATCCTTGGTGCGGACCCAGACGCGGTATTCGCCGGCGGTCGCGACATGAACGGTCCCGGTGGCGTCGGCGACGGGCTTGCCGAGGCCGTGGGCCAGGAGGTAAGGAGAACCGACGATGTTCGTGAAGGAGGTGTCGAGCTTCCAGCCGCCGAACGAGGCGAGGGATTCGGCTTCGACGAAGATCGTGTCGGCGGACTGGGCGCTGCCGGTGATGGCGGAGAGCAGGGTCAGTCCGAGGAGCAAGAGGACGCGAGGGGGCATGGGGTATTTGATGACGTTTGGACCGGAGAGTTCCAGCCCGAATGGTAGCCGGCAAGGGTGAAGCCGAAGCCCGATTCAACCCTCGATTCCGGGCTCATCTGCGTCCTTAATCCCGGCCTTCCCATGATCCTTCGTCTCATCGCCCTGCTAAGCGTCGTGGCTCCCTTTGCCGCCGAACTTCCGAAGGCCGGCCTGATGGTCGATCTCGATGCTTCCAAAGGCGTCACCCTTGACGCCGAAGGCCGGGTGACGGAATGGCAGAACCAGGCCGGCCCGCCCGAGCTGCGCTACTTCGTCGGACAGCCGAAGGGACGCGCCGTTGCGTCCTCGGGTCTGCCGACGCCGTCGAAGGGTTCGCCGGCCTCGCTGTGCTTCCGTCAGCAGGAACTGCTTTGCCATGACGAGGCCGCATTGGACGGATTGATCCGCGGCGACGGCTGCACCTGGGTCGCGATCTTGAAGGTCTACCCGCAACGCGTCGGGCTGAAGGACGTGAACTCGTTCTTCGGCAATCTCCGCAACGGCCAGAAATACGAGGGCATCTGGGGGTGCCTCGACGACGACAACACCGTCTGGTGGGGCGCCCGCAACGGCCTCACGTTCGGCCGTTTCGACGTCAACAACCCCAAGCTCGTCGGACCGAGGCTGGAGGAAGGGCGCTTCCATCTCCTCGCCGGTCGCCTCGGTGCGGGCCAAGGCGTGGTCCTCGCCGAGCTCTTCGTCAACGACCTCAAGGCCTGCGCGACCGCCCCCTTCCCGGTGAATCCCAAGGCCGATGCCTCGAAGCTCGCCGTCGGTCAGGAACGGGACGCGATCCAGCACCCCGGCAAGGAATCCTTCGACGGCGAGATCGCGCGTTTCCTGCTGTGGAACCGCCCGCTTGCCGACGCGGAGCTGAAGGCCGTTTTTGACGGGTTGAGGTAGGGCCCGGGCTTCGTCACTTCTTCTTGGCGTTCTGCTGGAACTGCTGGGCGCGTTGTTTCATCCGCTCTTCCACGGCATCCAGGACCTTGTCGGCGACGTCGTCGGTGATGTCCGCGTCGGCCGCGAGCATCGCGGCCTTGGTCGCCTTGCGCAGGTCGGCTTGGGCGTCTTCGAACTGGGTGCGCATGTTCTTCTTCTCGTCGTCCGAGGCGTATTCGGCCTCCTTGCGCAGCTCGGCCTGCTTGGCGCGGGCGGCCTTCACGCCTTCGTCCTGGAAGGACTTGAAGAGGGCGGCCTTGCACTTCGCGATCTGCTCCGGCGTGACGCCGTCGATCTCTTCGGGCAGGAACCCGCCCTTGCCACCGAAGCGGTTGTTGCCGGATTTGCGGGGCGTCTCGGCGGACGGAGCGTCGGAGGTCTTGGTATCGGATCTCACGGCGGACTTCGGCGCGCCCGCCTTCTCGGCGACGGCGGTGGCCTGGGCTGCCGTTGTCGCCTGTCTGGCGTCCATCACGAAATAGGTGGCGGCTGAGCCCACGGCGGCGGCGAGCAGGAGGGAGAGGAATTGCTTCATAGGGGAGGGGTGGGGTGTGACAGGGTCTGCTCAGCCGGCATTATTGGCAAGTCGGCGGTCGGCCCGCTCCTATTTCTTCTCCGCGAACGGGAAGGGTTTCAGCGGCGTCTTGGTCGCGGCCTTCTGCATGTTCTTCTGGTTGGCGGCGATGGTCCGCGCCTCCACCGTCTCCAGGATCGTCTCGGCGGTGTCTTTCGGCAGCGAGGGGGCGGCCTTGAGGATGGCGGCGAGCATGGCCTTGTGGATGTCGGCCATGACGGCTTCGAATTCTCCGCGCATGCCCTTGCGTTCGTCGGCGGAGGCGTATTCCGCCTGTTTGCGGAGTTCGGTTTGCTTGGCCTTCAGTTCTTTGACCGTCGGATCGGAACGGGCGACGAGCGCGGCGGCGCGGAACTTCTTCATGTCTTCGGCCGAGACGCCTTCGACGTCGGCGAGGATCGCCACAGGCGCCTGGGGCTTGGCTTCGGCTTCCTTGGCGACGGCGATGTCCGCTTTGGCTTCAGGCGCGGCTTTCTTGGACGCCTTGGCTTCGGCGATTTCCTTCTCGCGGAGTTTCTGCGCCGCATCCTGGCCCCGCTTCTTGGCGAGCTCTTCGACGGCGTTGAGCGTCAGCACGACGGAGTCCTTGGATATCGTCGGATCCTTCTTCTGCACGGCCTCCAAGGTGACCGCTACCAGGGCGTCGCGCGCCTTGTCGAAATCCGCCCGCAGGTCTTCGGCTTCCTGGCGGCCGTTGGTGAAGCGCGTGCGCTCCTTGAGCTGGGCGATTCTCTTGCGTGCCGCGACGACCTGTTCGTCGCCGTAGGTCGCCATCAGCGCGGCGCGGATGCGGACATACTCCTCGTCGGACACGCCGGCGACGGAGTCCGGCAGAGGGTTCGGGTTCTTGGCCTGCCGAGCGGGTTTCTTCGCCACAGGGGTTGCGGCCGAATCTTCGGCGGCATGGCCGATGACGACGGACAGGGCGGCGAGCAGGAGCAGGGCGGGGCGCATGGGGTCTTCCTGTTTAACAGCGGTCGCCGCAGGAAGTTGCATGCTTAGGGCGTCGGGATGCGGTTCCAACGCATCCCGACGCCCTAGCGGGGCGATCGTTCGCTCCCTTCAAGCCGGCTTACTTGGCCTTCTTGGTTCGTTCGCCACCCTTCTGGTGGATCGACTGGACGAAGGTGTGGACCAGCTCGGGCTTAAGGGTGGGGTCGGCCTTGAGCATGGCCTTTTCCAAGGCTTCATCGGCGCTGGCGTGGTCGGCCTTGGCTTCCTTGGGGGCGCCTTTCTTGCCCTTCTTACCTTCGGCTTCCTTGGGCTTGTCTTCGCCGTCCTGCGCTTTCGCGGCGCCAGCCTTCAGTGCAGGGTCTTCCTGGGCCTTCGACCAAGCTGACTGCAACTTCACGCCATCCTCGATCGAGATGCCTTCGGGGATCGCGGGGATGCCCATCGTTTTCTTGGCTTTCTTTGCCGCAGCCTTGGGTGAGCCTTTTTCGAAAGGATTGGCCGCCGGGGTGTCCGCCTTAGGTGCGTCGGCCTTCGGGGCGTCGGTCTTCGGGGCGTCGGTCTTCGGGGCGTCGGTTGCCTTAGGGTCGTCGGCGGCGAAGAGGGGGAGAGAGGCGAGCAGGGCGAGCAGCAGGGCAGGGAGGCGCATGCTTAGGAAACACCGGGAAGGGCCAAAGGTTCTGGCGCTTTGAGAACATCAATCATCTCAATGGGAAACCGGAGACCGGATGATTGGTTTAGGGTCTTTCAAAGCCCACGCTCACTTTCGGTTTCCGGTCTCCCTTGGTGTTGGGATCTCCCCAAACAAAAGACCCCGGCGAACCGGGGTCTTGTTCAGGCCAGTAATCCGAAGATTACTTGGCGGCAGGCTCTTCGCCCTTCTTCTTCTTGCCCTTGCCCTTGGCGCGGGCTTCGTCGAGGGCCTTGAAGACGGACTCGAGGGAAGCGTCGGCCTTGAGGACGGCAGCCTTGCGGGCTTCCATGACGGCCTTGCGGAGGTCGGCGTCCTTCGGGTCAGCCTTGGCCTTTTCGACGGCGGCCTTCACGGCGGCGTCATCGTCGGCAGCCTTGTTGGCGTCGAGGAACTTCTTCCAGGTGGCTTCGTCGACGGAGTCAGGCTTCTGGGGGCCATGCTTGCCCTTGTCGCCCTTCTTAGGAGCGTCGCCCTTAGGGGCGTCGGCCGGAGCGTCGGCAGCGATGAGGCCGGCCGAGGAGATTAGGGCCAGGAGGAATGCGAGTTTGAGTTTCATGTGTGTGGTGGATTGGGGGTTCACAGTTAAAACCCCACATTTCGGCAACAGTTGCAAGAATCGAAATCAACTTATGACACTATTCATCAATGCTTTAAGCCTCAGTCTGGGCTTAATGTCATCATTCTTTCAACCATGACCCCCCTATTGATCCACATTCCGCATGATTCGACGGTGATTCCGGCGGCCGAACGGCCCGACTTCTTGGTTTCAGACGAAGTCCTCAGGGCGGAACGTCTCCGGCTGACTGATTGGCACACGGGCGCCCTTTATGCGGAGGGAGCGGATCCGCAGGATGTCCTGCTCGCCGAAGTCTCGCGCCTCGTCGTCGATGTCGAACGGTTTGCCGACGATCGCCGCGAACCCTGCGCCTCAGTCGGCATGGGCGCGACGTACGTCAAGACGTGCGCCGGGCATCCTTTGCGAGCGCTGTCCGAGGCGCGTCGCGCGGAACTGCTCGCCCGCTACTACTGGCCTCACCACCGCCGTCTCGACGAAGCCGCGGCGGAACGGCTCGCGCGTTTCGGACGGTGCGTGATCCTCGATGCGCATTCGTTTCCGACGAGAGCTTTGCCGACGCAGGTCGATTTCTCGGCGCCGCCCGAGATCGGCATCGGCACGCAACCTGGGCATACGTCGCCGGAGCTGCGCGCCGCGGCTGAAACCTTCTTCCGCGGACATGGCTTTGCCGTCGGCGTCGACGTGCCGTTCAGCGGCGCGATGGTGCCGAACCGTTTCTTCCGGAAGGACGCTCGTCTGCAGTCGGTGATGGTCGAGGTGCGCCGCGACCTTTACATGGATGAGGAATCCGGCGAAAGGCACGCCGGCTTCGCGCGGATGCGATCCGTGCTGACGGACTTCCGCTCGGAGCTGGCGCGCTTCGCGGCTACCTGACGCCCGCTCCTGCTTCCCGGGCGGACTTCTCGACTTCTTCGCGGAGCAGGCCGAGCGCTTCCTTCCACATCGCTTCCATCTGCGGGATGACGGCGGCCTTGGCCTCGTCGTCCTGGGTCTTCCACGTCGCCTCGGTTTCTTTCCATCTCGCGATGAGTTCCTTCACGCGCGGCTGGGCGTTCCAGCGTCCGGCCGCTTCGTCGAAGACGGCCTTGTTCATCTGTTGCAGTTCTTGGATCTCGCCTAGGCCCGTCCGGATGATGCTTTCGCGGCGGGCGTCAGGGGGACGTCCGTCCGCGGACACGTCATGCTCGCGGTCGACCGCGAGGCCGTTGGCGCTGCGGGGCGCGCCGGCATGCGCGGCCGGGATTCCGTGCGCAACGGATGCCTTGGTGGGACGAGCGATGGGTTCAGGCCTGTCGCCGGAGGCGATCCATGCGAACGCAATCCAGGCCGCTCCGAAGAGGACCAGGCCGAGAAGCATCGGCCGTCGGGCGAGGGACGCGATCATGGGGCGGGGCGGCATGGAGCCGCCGAGGTCTTACTGGAAGACAACGGGCGGCGCCGGGGCCGGGGCTGGCGCGGCGGCGGGGGCGATCGTCGTCCCGGCGCCGTTGGCCGGATTCACGACGCCGGGGCCGGTGATCGTGATGGACGGCGCGGTGATCGTCACGGCCGGTGCGGCGGCTGCGGCCTGCTTGAGCATGCCGAGGCCCCGGCTGCGCACCTCGCCGAGTTCATCCATGATCGCCTGCTTCTTGTCGTCGGTGGCGGTGCGGTACTGGGCTTCGAGTTCGCGCATGCGGCCGAAGTTGGAACGGAATTCGTCGTTCTGCATCGCGGTGCGGAAGGCTTCGCCGATCTTCTGGCGGTCGCCGCCGAACATGTCCTCGACGGCCTTGCGGCCGTCTTCGCGCCAGGTGGCGAATTTAGCGTCGAGCTCGGCGACCGGCTTGGACTGCTTCGCGAGGTCCTTCTCTTCCACGTCGGTGCCGACGTCGTCCTTGCGACTGAGGTGCAGGTTCTTGGCGGTGCGGGTGCCGCCTTTCTCGGAGTTGAGGTTGCTGACCGGGGAGCGCGTCTTCTTGGCGGTGCTCCGGACGACCGGCGCTTCCTCGGGCCGCGTCCACTGGTAGACGGCATAGCCGACGCTGGCCACGAGGATGAGGCTGAAGATCGCGAAAAGTCGGTTCGAGTTCATGGGGTCTTTGTAAGGATTATAACTCCGCGACCAAGGCGAAGTTTCCGCCGGGCGGCGCGGCTTCAGGCCTCGGGGGCGTTTTCCGCCCGGGTCTTGACGTGGTCCAGCACCCGGCGCTGGACCATGTGGACGATGGCTTCTGTCCACAGGTTCCAGTAGGACGCAGGGGCGATGTTCAGCAGATAGTGGCTTTCGCCGGTCACCCGCGTACGGCCCCCGGGCAGTGGCTCGAGCCTGAAGCCGCCCTCGAGGCTCGCGTAGGCGCTGTGGATGTGGGTCGTGTCGATGGTCCGGCCGAAGAAGCCGGTCTCGCGCATCGAGGGCGGCGTCGAGAGCACCTTGAAACGCAGTTCCTGGCCGGGCTTCCATACCGTGACGATCTCGGGCATGTCGCCCGTGCTCAGCTTGCAGAGACGGGCGGACCCGACGCCCTGGCCGTCGGTCGCGGTGCCGATCGGGTGGGCGATGCCGAACTGGAAGAGGAGGTTGTCGGTCTTCGGCAGGTCGCGGATGTCATGCAGTTCGGCCCAGACGCGCGCAGGGGTCGCGTCGATCACGATCTCGCTCGAGGTCGTGGCTTCCAGCGGCGCCGGCGGATGCCAGCCTTCCACGCCGACGATCGCGACGATCGCGAGCCAGGCGGCGGACTGCAGCGTGCCGTCGGCGGCCTTGGCGCGCGCGAGGAAATAGCCGGCGACCGCGCCGAGGAAGGCCAGGGCCGCGCCGAACGGGGCGGCCATGACCACGCAGATGACGCCTTCCATCAGCATGCCGCAAAGGATGAGGATGACGCCGCCGATGAGCGTCATCGCCGCGGCGACGGCCTGGCCGAAACTCCCGCCGGCGCGGCGGATGATCACGCCGCTGCTCACCCCGGTCGCGAAGGGGAGGCCGGCGAAGATCGCCAAGCCGAAGTATCCGCCGGTCTGCTTGAGGCCGGTGGCGACCTGGGCGTTCTTGGTGACGTAATCGAAGCCTACGGTCAGCGCGGCGCAGACCAGGCACGCGAGAATGAAGGGCACGATGAGCCGGCCGGCGACGGCCAGGGGCGAGGGGGAAGCGTTTTCCTGCTCGTCGCCGGTCGCGGCCAGCCAGAGCGCGAGGCCGGCGCCGGCGAAAGGCACATGGATGAGCAGGCCGATGATCGCGGGCAGGCTCCAGCCCAGTGTCTGGGCGCGCCGGGCCGCGACGTAAGAAGCGATGGCCGCGAAGCCCCCCGCGAGGCCGAAGAGCAGCATGAACGGCAGCACCTTGTCCGGGATCAAGGCGGTGCCCTTGGGGTCGAGCGGGAGCACCCGGAAGACCAGCACGGCATGGGAGAAGGCCCATGCAGGGAGCATCAGCAGGACGGTCTGGAGGCGGCTGGGTTTCGAGAGCATGGGTTCGCGGGTGCCTTCGGCGGGCGGTCGTAATGGAATATGAATCTTGGCTCTGGCCCGGAGGCTCGGAAGCAGGAACTTTCCGGAGCGGGCGACATTAGGCCCGGCAAGGGGCGCCTGTAGCGGTCCTGCTCAGGAAAACAGCAGCCGCAGCCACGTTTTCGAATACGGCATGGCCATATGGTCCAATCGCGCGGCCAGGAAGGCGGCGTCGACCTCTTCGTCGGGGTGCCCGTCGAGCAGCTTCGCGCCGTCCAGTTCGCGTCGCCCGCGACGGGCCGCATCCTGCACGTGGGTGTGCTTGAGGAGATGGCAGATCGCCAGGAAGACCGCGAGCGCCGAGAAGGCGGCCAGCGACCACGGACGGGCCTTGCCGCTGAACAGCAGCATCACCACGAGGACAGGCCAGGCGTTGCCCCAGAGAATCATGAACGAATCCCAGGCGGCGGCTCCGCCGAGCTTGCGGTCCCGGTGCTGCAGCGCATGGCCTGCGAGGCGCGCCGCCCGGGCGACGTCGAAGAGCCGCCTGCCGGAGTAGACTTCGCTCGAGAGCTTGATCGCGGGTTCGTGCGCCGAGTAGAAATCCGTCACGGCGACCGTGCTCTCGTCGACGTCGACCTGCGGGATCTCGCCACGCAGGAGCACGATGCGAGCCGCCTGCGCGCCGGTCACGCCGCGGACCAGGAGGATCCGGCCGTACTTCCTCTCGAGGCTTTTGACGCGCCGCCATGCCCACCATGGCAACCCCAAGGCGCACGCCCCGCCCAGGCAGAAAAGCAGGATGAGCTTGAATTCCGGGTTCATGGCGTGGTCAGACCCTGCCGATTTGCAGGTTCCCATCAAGGCATACCTAGTAGTTGTCGCATAAGGGGGATAAGCCGCCGTGGATTCGTCTCCCGGCGGGCGAGGCTTCGTTGACCCGTCCCGCGCCCTCGGATTCAATGGGTCCAACATGAATCCCGATCTCGTCAGAAACTACCTGACCGGCCTGCAGGATCGCTTATGCGCGATCATCGAGGAAGTGGATGGCACGGCCCGCTATCTCACCGACGAGTGGAAGCGCGCCGAAGGCGGCGGCGGCCGGACTCGCGTCATCGCCGGCGGCGCGGTGATGGAGAAGGGCGGGGTGGCTTTCTCCGACGTCCGCGGCCATGCCCTGCCTCCCTCGGCCACGGTCGCCCGTCCGGACCTCGCCGGCAAGGGCTTCCGCGCCATGGGCGTCTCGGTCGTCCATCACCCGCTCAATCCCTATTGCCCGACCTCGCACATGAACGTGCGCATGTTCTGCACCGACGGACCGAACCCGGTCTGGTGGTTCGGCGGCGGCTTCGACCTGACGCCATACTACGGCTTCGACGAGGACGCTGTCTCCTGGCATCGCGCCGCCGAACAGGCCACCGGCGCGCACTACCCGAAGTTCAAGGCCTGGTGCGACGACTACTTCCTGCTGAAGCATCGCCAGGAACAGCGCGGCGTCGGCGGCGTGTTCTACGACGATTTCACCGAGGGCGGCTTCGAGGCGGCCTTCGCGATGATGCGCAAGGTCGGCGACGCCTATGGTCCGGCCTACGCTGAGATCCTGCGCCGCCGCAAGGACACCCCTTACGGCGAACGCGAACGCAACTGGCAGGAGGTCCGTCGCGGCCGGTACGTCGAATTCAACCTGGTCTTCGACCGCGGCACCATCTTCGGCCTCCAGTCGGGCGGCCGGACCGAGTCCATCCTGATGTCCCTTCCGCCCCGCGTGCAGTGGCACTACGGCCACCAGCCCGCCGCCGGCTCCCCGGAAGAACGTCTGCTCTCGCATTATTTGAAACCGCAGGCTTGGCTGAAGGGGTCCTGATGAACTCCCGCGACCGTTTCCTCGCCGCCCTCCGCCGACAGCCCCATGACCGGGCGCCTGTCTGGATCATGCGTCAGGCCGGTCGCTACCTGCCCGAATACCGCGCCCTCAAGGCCAAGTCCGACTTCGTCACGATGGTCCGCACGCCCGACCTTGCCGTCGAGGTCACGCTGCAGCCGCTCCGTCGCTTCCCGCAGCTCGACGCGGCGATCCTGTTCTCCGACATCCTGGTCATCCCCGAGGCCCTCGGCGTCGGCTACCGTTTCCGCGACGAAGGCGGCATCGCCATGGAGCGCGCCCTCGGCTCGCCGGCCGACGTCGCCACGCTGAAGCTCGAAGGCGCCGCCGACCGGCTCCGGTATGTCTACGACGCGTTGGCGATCCTCCGCAAGGAGCTCGGCCTGAACAAGACCCTGCTCGGTTTCGCTGGTTCGCCCTGGACGCTTGCCTGCTACCTCGTCGAAGGCGGCGGTTCCGAAGACTTCCCGAAGACGAAGGCGCTGATCAAGGCCGACCCGAAGATGATGCACCGCATCCTCGAGATCCTGACCGACGCCGTCGCCCAATATCTCACGCGCCAGTTCGCCGCCGGCGCCGACGCGATCCAGATCTTCGACAGCTGGGCCGGCGCCCTGACCGGCGCCGACTATGAGGAGTTCTCGCTGCGCTACATCCGCGCGGTGCTCGAACGCCTGCCCGCCGGAGCGCCCGTCATCCTTTACGCGAAGGGCAAGTCCCCGCAGGCCGCCGCGCTCGCGCAGACCGGCGTCCCGTGCCTCGGCGTCGACTGGACCATGCCGCTTTCGCAGGTGCGCAAGCTCGCCGGTCGCCCGATCTGCCTGCAGGGCAACCTCGATCCCGAGTTCATGGTCGGCGCCCCGGAAGCCGCGGCCGCCGCGACCAAGGCCGTCCTGGCCGACAACGCCGGCGACCCTGGGCATATCTTCAATCTCGGCCACGGCATCACGCCGCAGGCCCGGATCGAGACCTTCCAGGCCGTCGTCGAGACGGTGGCTGACGGCTAGGGTTGAGGGCTGAATTGAATCGGTATCGTCGGTGAGCGGATGGCGGTTGGAAATATTTCGGGTCACAGGTTAAGGCAGCAGGCCTGAGACCCGTACCTGAACCTGAATGCCCGGACCAGATGCCCGACGGCTGAGACCCGAAACCTGAAATATTTTGCCCATCCGCCAAGCGCTTATTGTAAATACCTCTCATGGGTAGGGACGGCTCTCAGAGCCGTCCGTTCGTCATGCGAGAAAAGTGGGTGGAGGTGCTCAGCCGCTGATTCAGGGCGCCCGCCCTGCCTATCCCTGCCTTGGAATCAATCCAGTCCTCCGCGCAGTCCTCGATGCTGCGCTCGATTCAGTCCTCTATTCTTCGAGCTCAGACGTGATTCGGCTTCCACGCGGCGGCGCGGTCGGCGAGGTACTTCACGTAGACGTCCTGGTCGTTGAGGCAGGGGATCTGTTCGAAGGATTCGCCGCCGGCATGCAGGAAGTCTTCCTTACCTTCCTCGCTGATCTCTTCGATGGTCTCGAGGCAGTCGGCGGTGAAGGCGGGGCACATCACGAGGAGCTTCTTCACGCCTTCGGACGGCAGGGCTTCGAAACGCTCGTCGGTGTAGGGCGGCACCCACTTCTCCGGGCCGAAGCGCGACTGGAAGGACATCTCGAACTTATCGGGCGAAAGACCGGCCCGCTTCGCGAAGAGCAGCGTGGTCTGCACGCACTGGTGCTTGTAGCAGTTGGCGTGCGAAGGGCTGGCCTGCAGGCAGCAGTCCTTGACCTTGGTGCAATGGGCCTTGGAGGCGTCGCCTTTGCGCAGATGGCGTTCGGGGACGCCGTGATAGGAGAAGAGCACCTTGTCGAAGGGTTTGCTCAGCCAGGGCTTGGCCGACTCGACGAGGCAGTCGATGTAGGCCGGGTCGTTGAAGTACGGCTGGAGCACGTGATACTTCAGGTTCGGGGCGAGGCGGGCGAGCTCCTCCTGGATCTTCACGACGACGGTCTCATAGGAGGACATCGCGTAATGCGGATACTGCGGCATCACGAACAGGTCGTCGATGCCCTGCCTGAGCACTTCCTGTACGGCTTCGGCGCAGGAGGGCGTGCCGTAGCGCATGCCGGTGATGACGGGCAGCCCGGTCGCGACCTCGAGTTTCTTGCGGAGCTTCTCGGTGGTGACGAGCAACGGGGCGCCCTCGGGGGTCCAGACGGTCGCGTAGGCGGCGGCGGATTTCTTGGGGCGGGTGCGCAGGACGATGCCTTCGAGCAGGGCGAAGCGGAAGACGGCGGGATAGTCGATCACGCGCTCGTCGCCGAGGAACTCGCGGAGGTATTCCCGGACGTGGGGCACCGAGGTGCTTTTCGGCGAACCGAGGTTGAGGAGCAGGATGCCTTTGCGAGCCATGGTCACAGGAGGAAGGGATAACGCAGGGATGTCAATTTAGCGACAAGGTGTTGGCGGTCAGCGGTTGGCGGTTGGGCTCTGAAGAGGCCTGAAAGGAGGACTGCGTAGAGGGCTGAACAGATCACAGATGGCCGAGGACAGATGATGGAGTGTTGATGGCCTGCCGCCCGCCTTGGGTAGGGCGGGTTCTCCGAACCCGCCGTTGAGCGGACGGACATTCGTATCTCCCTTTGCGAACGGACGGCTCGGAGAGCCGTCCCTACCTAGTCACCCCAGTCAGTCCTCCGGCCCCCCGGTTTCCTTCGACGAGTTGTCTTTCCCATCCGCCAGCCGCTAACCGCCGACCGCTTCAACCTATTCTCAGAACAACTTCGCGATCGGCGTGCCGCCGTCGGTCACCGGCACCGGGCGCGAGCCGGCCATGAGGTCGCGCGAGGTGTCGACCTGCAGGGCGGCGAGGATCGTGGCGTGGAAGTCGGGTATGCTGACGGGGTCCTTGACCACGGTCTTGGCGAGGTCGTCGGTCTGACCGTAGGCGCCGCAATGCCTGAGGCCGCCGCCGGCGAGGATCATCGAGAACGCGGTGCCTTGGTGGCCGCGGCCACCTTTGGCGTCGAACTCCGGCGGGCGTCCGAATTCGGTGCCGACGACCACGAGGGTCTTGTCGAGCATGCCGGTGCGCCGGAGGTCTTCGATCAGCGCGGCGAGCGCGTTATCGAGCTCGCGGATGAGGATGTGCTGGTTGTTGATGCCGTCGTTATGCACGTCCCAGCCGGAGCCATTGATGAAGTTGAGGTTGTGCGAGACTTCGACGAAGCGCACGCCTCCTTGGATGAGACGACGGGCGAGCAGGCAGCGCTGGCCGAATTCGCCGCCATAGGAAAGCCGAGTGTCGGCGGCTTCCTTCCTGAGGTCGAAGTGACGCATGAACGACGGGCCCGCGAGGCGGAAGGCTTCTTCCTGGGCTTGGGCGTATTCGGCGAGGGCGGAGCCTTCGGGGGCCTTGCCGCCGAGCGAGCCGAGGAGTTCCTGGCGGCGGAGCTTCTGGGCCGGATCGACGTCTCCCGGGGTGGAAAAACCGTTCGGTCCCGTCTCGGTGTCGACGAGGTAGATGTAGCCGTCCTTGATCCCGAGGAAGCCCGGTCCGCGGCTCACGTTCGGGTAGCCGATCAGCATGTAGGCCGGGACGTTCGGATCGGCGGCGCCGCGGCGATGCGCCACGATCGAGCCGATGGAAGGGTAGACGGCGTTGCCGCTGATCATGCGGCCGGTGTGCACGAGGTTCGTGGCGAACGCATGCTCATCGATGACCTTGTGGTTCGCCGAGCGGACCGCGGTGACATGCTCCATGAGCTTCGCCGTCCGTGGCAGGTGTTCGCAGAGGCGCACGCCGGGGACGGAGGTCTCGATGGAAGGGTAGAGCGAGCCGGGTTTCTTCTTCGTGGCTTGGTTGTCGCCGAGGGCCTTCGGGTCGAAGGTGTCCGCCTGGCTCATGCCGCCGCCGAGCCAGATGAAGATGCAATGCTCGGCCTTTCCCTTGATGCCGTTGCCGGACGAAGCGAGCAGCGGCGAAGCGGCGAAGGGGGCGAGACCGAGGGCGGTCAGGAAGGAGCGGCGGTCCATGGGGTCAGTTGTAGATGAATTCGGGCGAGTTGACGAGGGCCCAGACGACGTCCTCCGCGCGCCTGCGCCACTCGGCGGCCAGACGTTCGGTCGCCGGGTCGCCCTTGCGGGCGGCGGCTTCCTGCCGCATGCGAACGGTCGTGGCCAGGTCGTTGAGGTGATTCGACCAGGAGACGTAATATTCCGGTTTGCGCGGGTAGGTGACGGGCTTGGCCGCGGGCGTCAGGATTCGGCTGGAGAAGCCTTCGGCGAGATAGGCGGAGTACCTCGCCTTTTCCGCCGTGGTCGGGCGGCGCGTGAGGAGGCGGAGGAACAGCGCGTCGGTCAGCTCTTCCGGTGATTTGACGGCGAGGGCCAAGGCCGTGATGCCGTGGTCGTCGCTGAGGCGCGTCACCCATGTGCCCATCGTGCCGTTGCTGAGGATCGCCGGCTGGAGGGAGTTCGCGGAATTCTCGCGATCGGTCACCGGGTCCGGCCGGCTCGCGCGCCAGCCGAAGGCGGCCATGACGTCGCAGACGGCCTGGATGCGGGGCAAGGCGAGGGCGGGGCGGTCGCGCTCGTTGGAGGTCGAGGTGAGCATCCAGGCGCGGCGCGGCTGGCCGAGCGTGAGGGAATTCGACTGCTCGCGGATGCTGTCGATGTCCAGGCTGGCTTCTTCCGTCCGGAACGGCTTGCCGGTCGCGGCGAACATCGAGTCGACGACCTGTTCGGCCGAGAGACGGCGCGGCGCGGGCGAGGCGAAGAGCGGGCTGGTCTGCTTCAGCGAGGCGTCCGTCGCGCGCTGGTAGGCATGCGAGTTCAGGATGAGCCTCAGGACGTGGTCCGCGTCGTAGCCGCTGCGCACGAGCTCGCGGCCGAGCCAGCGGAGCAGTTCGGGGTGCGAATTCCTGGAACGTTCCCAGTCCCAGGGCTGGTCGACGAGGCCGCGGCCCATCAGGCGGGCCCAGAGGCGGTTGGCCATGACCTGCGCGAAGCGTTCGTTCTGCGGCGCGGTGATCAGCGTAGCCAGTCGGTCGCGCGGATCCTTGGGGTCGAGCGCGAGTTCGTCGGCGACGCTTTCCTGCGAGAGCTCGGGGAAGGGCCAGTGCGGTTCGACGGAGGCGCCGGGCTCGAGGGTGACCTCGATGAGCGGCTTGCGGCCGCCTTCGCGGAGCTTGGCCATCGAGACGCTGCTGGTGAGCGGCACCTTCACGGCCTTGGTCTCAAGGAGGGCGGCGAGCGCGAAGACCTGCTCTTGCTTCGCGGTGTGCGCGGGCGCGTCATGGCAGCGCGCGCATTTGGTCTCCAGGCCGAGGAAGGCGGTGGTGACGATGGTGGCCTTGGCGGCCATGGGTACGTCGTTCTGCGAGGCGATACCGAAGCCGGCCGGTCCCCCGGCGGCGGCGGACCCCTTGAGTCGCAGGAGTTCGGTGACCATGAGGTCGAGCGGCTTGTGGTCGGCGAGCGATTCGTAGATCCACCAGCGGAACGGGCCGGAGTTGTTCAGGGTGGGGTTGAGGATGTTCGGGTTCTCGGCGAGGACGTCCTGCCAGTAGCCCATCCAGTGGTCCGCGGCGCGCGGGTCGTGCAGCAGGCGTTCGATGGCCTTGGCGCGCCTGTCGGCCGAAGCGTCGGCCGCGAAGGTGGCCATCTCGGCGGGCGAAGGCGGCACGCCGACGGTGTCGAACGTGACGCGGCGCAGGAACGCGAGGTCATCCGTCAGCGGCATGAGCTTGGTCGGGAGCGTCCGGTATTCCGGCCAGACGGCGCCTTCCTTGATCCATTGCTCGATGGTCGCGACCTCGGAGGCGTCGAGGCGATGGCCCTTGGGCGGCATGACTTCATCCGGGTCCTGCGACTTGATGCGTTTCAGCAAGGGGCTCTTGGCGGGGTCGCCGGGGACGAGCGCGGCTCCGTCGGACTTCCCGCCCTTCAGCGCGCCGGCGAGCGTATCGAGGTGCAGCTTGCCCTTGGCCTTGCCGCCTTGGTGGCATTCCAAGCAGCTGGCTTCGAGGATCGGGTAGACCTTGGCGTAGAAATCGACCCCGCCGGTCTTGGCGGCCTTCATCTGCGCCTGGTAGGCGACGATCTTCTCCGCGATGAAGTGGTCGATGGGATTGTTGGCCGGGAAGCCGTTGGCGAGCGTGGGGACGGGCGTCTCGGGCGTCTTGGCGAGCCACTGCTGCGCGGCTTCGCGGCGCTTCTGCCAGTACTCCCCCTGGCGGGCACGGGCGGCGGCGCGGGCTGACGCGTCGATCTTGCTCAGGCGGTCTTCTTCCTGCGCGGAGTAGGCGGCCCACCCGGCGTCATTGTAGGTCAGTATGTCAGGAGACGGGGTGAGCAGCCGCCAGTCCGTGCGGCCGGCGGGCGAGATCGCGGCGACGGTCTCGCCGAGTTCCGGACGGCGGCGCGAGCCCTTGTTGTTGATGACGTAGCCGACGACGGTCTCGAGGATGACGCGGTGTTCGCCGCCCTTGGATTCGAACTCCGCCCACGAGTCGCGATTGCCGGGCGGCGCGAAACGGAAGTCGCCGCCGAGGTCGAGGTAGGTGTCCTGTTCCTTGACGGGCTTGTTGTCGGTGCCCGCCGGAGGGAAGGGCGTCTGGGTGACGAGCTTGCCGTCGACGAACAGCGCGGAGGCCCCGCGGCCGCGCAGGAGCAGGCGGTGTTTCCCGGCCGGGAGTTTCACCGTGGCGAGGGCGCGGAGGAGATAGGGGCTCGGACGTTCCGTGCGCACGCCGGTGTCGACGTACTTCTCCGGCACGCGGGCGAAGCCGAAGGCCGGGGCGACGTAGCTGTCGGTGACGGCCGGGGCTTGGTCAGGCCAGACGTTGGCGGAGGGGTTCCATGCTTCGCAGAGTTCGACGCGAACCTGGCCGTCGGTGACGATGGTCCAGTCGACCTTGGGGGCTTTGCGTACGACTTCGGGGCCCTTCGCGGCCTTCACGCCGTTGGCGCTGTCGTTGCCTGCGTTGGGACTCGCGCCGACGAGGGCGACCTCGGCTTTTTTGACGGGCGGAAGGGTCGTGGCGAAGCGTCCGGAAATCTCCTCCGCAGGGACCAGGGCGCGATGAAGGCGGATGTCATCGATCGAACCGCGGAAACTGCTGTTGGGCAGGCCGCCCTGCGACGAGCCGATCCAGGCCGGAGCATCGTCGACGACGGGTTCGTCGGTCGTCGCGCCATCCATGTCCCAGGAGCCTTTGAACTCCTTGCCGTCGATCCATCCACGGATGCTCTCGGGCTTGCCGAACTGATAACGGATGGCGACGTGGTGCCAGCGATGGTCGTTGGCGAAGCCGGTCGGAGTGGTCCAGCGGTGCCACTGCACGCCCTTCCCGGAGGTCGGCGTGGCGAACAGGAAGTTCAGGCAGGCGGTGTCGTAGAGGACGCGCAGGCGCATGGCCCAGTTCTGGTTGTTCGGAGTGGCGGACTTAGGGTCGGTACGTCCCTTCCCGATGATGGTGGCGTTCTCGCCCTTGCGGAGGCCGTCGGGCCTGACCCAGGCCTCGACCGTGAGCGCGTCGCCGTTCTTGAAGTCGAAGAGGCTGTTCGCGCCGGGGTCCTTGATCTCGAGGCGTGCGCCCTGGCCGTCGAAGGTGGCCGCTTCGTTCTTCTCGTCAAACCGAGGGTAGTCCGGCCGCCGCGGGCCGGGTTGCCCGAACTTAACGTCGCCGACCGGGGTCAGTCCCGCGAGCGCGGTGCCGTCGAAGTTCCAGACGGGGACCGACTGGGCTTGGGCCAGTGCCGCGCAGCCGAGGAAAAGGGGGACGAGACGACGCATCTTGAGATTGGACAGGGGCGGGGCGGAAGGGGTTCCGCCGAGAGTCCAGAATGAGGATGGCCGAGCCAGAGGGTCAATCCCTAGGCCCGGGATTGCCTGAAGGCGGGCCGGGCCGCTAGGGTGTGCCATGCCTTCGACCGCCCGCCGTCTCGCCGGTTTCACCGAATCCGTCATCCGCGGGATGACCCGCCTCGCCAACCAGCATGGGGCCATCAACCTCTCGCAGGGGTTTCCGGACTTTTCTCCGCCCGAGGAGCTGCTGGCCGCCTTGGAGCGGGCCACCCGCGGTCCGCATCACCAGTATGCCGTGACCTGGGGCGCCCCGCGATTCCGTCAGGCGCTCGCCAACAAGATCAATCGCTTCAGCGGGCTGGCGATCGACCCCGACCAGCATCTGGTCGTCACCTGCGGCAGCACCGAGGCGATGATGGTCGCGATGATGACCGCCTGCAATCCGGGCGACAAGGTGATCGTCTTCTCGCCGTTCTACGAGAACTACGCCGCCGACGCGATCCTCTCCGGCGCCGAACCGATCTACGTGCCGCTGCGCGCGCCCGACTTCAGGTTCGACCCGGACGAGCTCGCGAAGGCCTTCGCGCAGAAGCCCAAGGCGATAATCGTCTGCAACCCGTCGAACCCCTGCGGCAAGGTCTTCACGCGCGACGAGCTGATGACGATCCTCCGTCTCGCCGAGCAGCACGACGCGTTCGTCATCACCGACGAGCCCTACGAGCATATCGTCTATGCGCCGAACGCCCACGTCCATTTCGCCGCGCTGCCCGGCGCCTTCGAGCGCACGATCACCTGCAACTCGCTCTCGAAGACCTACTCGATCACCGGCTGGCGCCTGGGCTACGTGCAGGCCGCCCCGCACGTCATCGCCCAGGCCCGCAAGGTGCACGACTTCCTGACCGTCGGCGCCGCCGCGCCGCTGCAGGAAGCCGCCGTCGCCGGCCTTGAACTGCCCGACTCCTATTACGCCGGTCTCGGCCAGCTCTACGCCGCGAAGCGCGCCTTGTTCACGTCGATCCTCGCGCAGACCGGCCTGAAGTTCACCGAGCCGCAGGGCGCCTACTACTCGCTTCTCGACATCTCGCCGCTCGGCTTCAGGACCGACACCGAGGCCGCCGAATGGATGATCAAGGAAATCGGCGTCGCGGGCGTGCCCGGCTCATCCTTCTTCCGCGAGCCCGAGCACCGCTTCGTCCGCTTCCACTTCGCCAAGAAGGAAGAGACGTTACGCGCGGCCGGGGAGAAGCTGGGGAGAATAAAAAGGTAGGTGTCAGCGGTTGGCGGTTAGCGTTGGCGGTTGGGAAGATCAGGGAGCAAAGGGAGACCGGAGACCCAGGTAGGGACGGCTCTCCGAGCCGTCCGTTCGTCTTACGAGATCCGTATGAAAATCGGCTCAACGGCGGGTTCGGAGAACCCGCCCTACCCATGGCATCGCGATGTTCGGGAATCAGGCCCTGTACCTGAAGACCTGAACCAGGAACCCGAGGGCCGAGACCTGGGACCTGGAAAGTCTTTCTGCCAGGACTACCGTCCTAACCGACGATCTTCTTGTAGGGCTCGCCTTCGTTCTGCGTCGGGCGTTCCGGGCGCCCCTTGTAGCGATACGTCAGGCCCATGTTGTCGATGCCGAGCAGCCAGAGGATGGTCGCATGCAGGTCGTGGACATGGAGGGGGTTCTCGACCGCGCGCAGGCCGAGGTCGTCGGTGCTGCCGATCGTCTGGCCGCCTTTGACGCCGCCGCCGGCCATCCACATCGTGAAACCCGTCGGGTTATGGTCGCGGCCGTCGCCCTTCTCGGACATCGGGGTGCGGCCGAATTCGCCGCCCCAGACGACGAGCGTGTCCTCGAGCAGGCCGCGGGACTTGAGGTCCTTGAGCAGGCCCGCGACGGGCTTGTCCATCGAGGCGCAGAGGCCGGCGTGGTTCGATTCGATCTTGGCGTGGGCGTCCCACTTGGAGCCGGCGCCATGGTAGATCTGCACGAAGCGGACGCCTTGCTCGACCATGCGGCGCGCAAGGAGACAGAGGCGGCCCATGCCTTCGGTGGTCTTATCGTCCATTCCGTAGAGTTTGCGGGTGGCTTCGGTCTCGCCGGTCAGGTCGACCACGCCGGGCGCCTCGGCCTGCATGCGCGCGGCCATCTCGTAGCTGGCCAGGCGGGCGCCGAGCTCGGAACGGTCAGGATAGCGGGCGGCGAACTCCTTGTTCACGCTGTTGATCAGCTGGAGCTTGGATTTCTGGAGGTCGGCCGAGACGGCCTCGGGCGTGTTGAGGTTCGGGATCGGCTCGGAGCCGCCTGAGATGCGCACGCCTTGGTAGACCGCCGGCATGAAGCCGGCGCCCCAGTTGCGCGGCCCGTTGATGACGGTGTTCTGGTTGTCCTGCATCACGATGAACGCGGGCAGGTTGCGGTTCTCGGAGCCGATGCCGTAGTTGATCCACGACCCCAGCGACGGCTTGCCCGCGAGGATCGAGCCGGTGTTCATCTGGCAGACGCCGGCGGAATGGTTGATGCCGTCCGCCTTGCAGGAGCGGATGACCGCGAGGTCGTCGGAGCAGGAGGCGATGTGCGGGATCCAGTCCGAGAACCACTGGCCGGACTGGCCGTGCTGCTTCCATTCGCGCTTCGAGGCGAGCAAGGGGGAGCGCGATTCGCCCATCGCGGTGATGACCGAGCCGAAGCTGTCCGGCAGGCGCTGTCCGGCGAGCTTGTTGAGCAGAGGCTTCGGGTCGTAGAGGTCCATCTGCGACGGGCCGCCTTCCATGAAGAGGAAGATCACGCTCTTGGCGCGCGGCTTGATGTGGCCGACGCCGGGCTGGAGCGGCGTGCCGGGGGCGGGGACGACGATCTCTTTGCCGAGCAGGTCGCTGAAAGCCATGGCGCCGAGGCCGAGGCCGGCGCCGAAGAGGAAGTCGCGACGGGAGGAGGTCGCTTCGACGCGATGGCAGCGTGGGTCGTTCATTCGACGTAGAGGAATTCGGAGGAGTTGAGCAGGGCGTGGCAGAGCGCGGCCAGCGGGGCGTGGGCGGCCTTCGCTTCGGGGGCGGCGGCCTTCTTTTCGCCGACGGAGAGGTCGCGGCCCTTGCCGGACGAGTCGTGCATCGTGCCGGTCTTGTTCTCGAAGCGCCAGAAGCCGAGGGTGCTGGGCTTCATGTCTTCGTTGGCGTAGAGGAGTCCTTGGTCGTCGAGGGCGCCAGAGCTCAGGCGCACGTCGTCGAGCACCCCGTGGAAGGAGCTTTCGCGGTCGGCTCCCTTGCCTCCGAGCTGGATCGGCTGGGTCGCGGTGCGGACGGCGGTGAGGCTGGTGGCCACGCGGTCGTGCAGCAGGGGTTCGTCGTCGTTCGCGAGGTCCTTGAGCGTGAAGGCCACTTCGCCCGGCCCGTTCTTGTCGGCATAGCGGACTGCGGCGGCCACGAAGTAGGGCTTGTTCAGTTCGATACGGAGGTTCGAGAACTGGACGGCTTCGCCGAACTTGCCGTCGTTGAGCGGTCCGAAGGCCTGCAGGACAAGCACGCGAGGGGCGCGGCGCGATTTCTGGCCGGTGATGCCGAATTGCCAGTAGCCGTCGGCCTTGCCTTTGCCGACCTGGGCCGCGATGACGCGGACGGCGGCGGTGTCGCTGACGGTGCGCGGCACGATGACGGCTTCGATGGTGAAGCCTGGCGCCAGGTCGGCCTCGGTCGCTCCCGGGGCGATGAACGGCTTGCGGTGGCCGACGTCGAGGTGCGCGCCTTGGCCGTCACGGAAGGGTACCTTCTCCGGCTGGAAGTCGTTGGCGACGGCGGCGGCTACGGCGGTGGAGTTCTTCTGGGAGCCGATCTCCTTCAGGAAGGCCGTGGCCCGGGCGGCTTCCCTCGGGCTGGGCTCGCGGGCGTAGAGCAATTGGTAGAGTCGGCGTATCTGGGCGGCTTCGTCGCGCGGGATTTCCTTGGCGATGCGGGCGGCGAGGATTTCGCCGCGCTTGAGCATGAAGGGGCTGTTGAGGAGCAGCAGCGACTGGATCGGGGTCGTGGTGACGTCGCGGGACGATGCGCTGCTGAACCACTGAGGGGCGTCGAAGACGTCGACGAGCGGGTCCCGGTTGTTGCGCATGATGCGCGTGAAGATGCTGCGGACGGGTTCGCCGTTCACGACGCTCGGGCCGGCCTGCTTGTCGGTCTTCAGGTCGCCGCAGGCGGCGAAGACCGCGTCGCGGATCTGCTCGGCTTCGAGTCGCTGGGGTTGCGCGCGCCAGAGCAGGGTGTTCTGCGGATCCTTGAGCTGGCCGTCCTTAGGAGAGGGGTGCTGCGAGGACCGGCGATAGGCGGCGCTCGTCAGGATGAGGCGATGCATAGCCTTCTGGTCCCAGCCCTTGTCCATGAATTCGGCGGCGAGCCAGTCAAGCAGCTCGGGGTGCGAGGGCGGTTCGCCAAGGCGACCGAAATCGCTCGCGTAGGGCGCGAGCCCGCGGCGGAAGCAGAGCTGCCAGAGGCGGTTCATGGCAAGACGGGCGGTGAACGGATTCGATTTGTCGGTCAGCCAGCGCGCGAGCGCGGTGCGACGTCCGGTGGTGCTGCCGTCGGCCGGGGCGGTGATCGTGGCGGGCTCGGCCGGATAGCTGGAACTCAGGACCGTGAGGAAGGCCGGCGGGACGACGGTGTTCTTCTTGGGGATCACCGCGTCGATGCCTTGGGCGCCCGTCTCGCGCACGGCGAGGACGAAAGGCGGCTCCTCCGGCTTATGCTTGTCGTGCTCGGCCAGCTGGCGCTTCAGGTCGGCATGCTTGACGCTATCCTCGCCTTTGATCGAGCGGTCGAGGCGGGCGTATTCGTAGTCGACCTGGCGCCACGCGAGGGCGGCGATCTGCTGCTCGTAGGGCGTCCGCTGCGCTTCCGGCTTGACGATCATGGCCTGGATGTCTTCGGGGAACATCTTCACGGCGCTGTTGGTCGCCTTGTCGCGGTATTTCTTCTCGAGCGCGGCGATCTCATCGCGGATCGTCTTCGTCTCCTTTTCCCAGACGGCCAGCTTGCGGGCGTGTTGGTCGGCTTCCTTCGTCGTCCACGCGGCGCGGTTCTCGACGGGCAGGGTGTTGGTGAAGAAACTGCGGAGGGCGAAGTAGTCGCGCTGGAGAATCGGGTCGAACTTATGGTCGTGGCAACGGGCACACTGCATGCCGGCGCCCAGGAAGACGTCGCCGGTGGTGTCGGTGAGGTCGTTCAGGATGTTCTCCCACTGGCTGCGGGCGTCGCGGTTGTTGTATTCGTAGATCCAGTGGCGGAGGTAGCCGAGCGCGGTGAGCGCCTGCGGGTCGCCCGGGAAGAG
>CAIWNE010000032.1 GCA_903913915.1 uncultured Opitutia bacterium | reverse complement strand
TGCACCTCGGTGGAGCCGCCCATCGACTTCAGGACCTTGGCGAGGGCCATCGAGCCTTCGGCGGGGTAACCGTCATCGGCGCTGTGGGCGAAGAACGCCGGGACGGGCTTCGTGCCCTTCGTCGGGATCACGCCATCCGGACCGTCGCGCAAGGTGCTGTCGGGCTTGTCCTTCTCAAAAAGATAGGCGGGGTAGACCATCACGGCGAAGTCCGGGCGATCGGCGTCGGCTTCGGCGGGAGAATAAGCCACGCGAGCGGCAAGGTTGCCGCCGGCAGAGAAGCCGAGGATGCCGACCTTCTTCGGATCGGCGTTCCAGTCCTTGGCCCGATCACGGACGATCTGGACCATGCGACGTGCGTCCAATACCGGGACGAGCCAAGGCTTCTCGTTGTCGCGCCGCGGGACGCGGTAACGCAGGACGACGGCGGCGACGCCGAGCTTGTTGAGGCGACGGGCGACTTCGGCGCCCTCATGCTCCTCGGCGAGGAAGCTGTAACCGCCGCCGGGGCAGACGATGATGATCGGCGCGCCAGGGTTGGCGGCGGGCCAGGCCACGAACTCGGGGATCATCACCTCGGAACGAAACCCTTTTTCGTTCACGACCCCCTTGGGGTCGGTGCCGGGTTTCTGCTTCCGGGTCTCGGCGGGCGGAGCCGCATCCCAGACGGGAGCAGGCGGTAGGGACTCGGCGCCGAGGGCGGCGAACAGCAGGCAGACGAGGAGCGTGGTCTTCATGGAAAAATTCAGAGAGGAGCGAGGAACTTCTGGTCGATGAGCCAGGCGCGGAGGGTATCCGTCCAGACCTTGGCGGCTTCGCAACGGTCCGTCGCGCCCCAGCCATGGCCACCCTTGGCCCAGACATGGACTTCGGCCGAACCGCCGAGCGACTTCAGCTTGGCGGCGAGGGCCATCGAGCCTTCGGCCGGATAACGGTCATCGGCGCTGTGGGCGAAGAAAGCCGGCACCGGCTTCACGCCCTTCGGCGGGACAACGCCTTCAGGCCCTTCCCGCAGGACGCCGTCGGGCTGGTCCTTATCGAAGAGGTAGGCCGGGTAGATCAACACCGCGAAATCCGGACGAGGCACCGGGACGTCGGACGGAGAGTAGGCCGCACGGGCGGCAAGATTACCGCCGGCGGAGAAGCCGAGGATGCCGATCTTCTTGGGATCGGCGTTCCATTCCTTGGCGCGGGCACGGACGATCTCCAAGGCGGCGCGGGCATCGAGCAAGGGGACGACCCAAGGGCGCTGCGGGTCGCGGCGCGGCACGCGATAGCGAAGGATGACGGCGGAACAGCCGAAAGCGTTGAGTCGCTTGGCGACTTCGTCGCCTTCATGTCCGTCAGCGAGGCCATTATAGCCGCCGCCCGGGCAGATCAGGATGAGCGGCGAGTTCGGCCGGGGCGAAGGCCAGGGCGTCAGCTCAGGCGTGAAGACGTTGCCACGATGACCCGGCGAGGTCGTCCCATGGGGATCCTGCCCTTCCTTCATGGTCAGCGTCTCGCCAGGCGGCTTGCCCGGGAACACGTCGAAAGACGGGCGAGGTTCGGCCGTGAGCGTGAGGACGGCAAGGAACGCTAAGAGCAGGGATCTCATTCGTGGCGGAGAGCTTCGATAGGGTCGAGATTGGCGGCGCGGAGCGCAGGATAGACGCCGGCGACGAGGCCGACGACCACGGAAAAGCCGAGACCCTGGAGCATGATCTTCCAGTCAAGGGTGGCCACCGCCTGGGTCGGGATGGCCTGGAGCAGGATGAAGTTCATCACCCAGACGATGCCCATCGAGACCGAAAGCCCGATGACGCCGCCCAGCACCGAGATCACCGCCGCTTCGGCGAGGAACTGCAGGAAGAGGTCCGAACCGCGGGCGCCGACGGCCTTGCGGACGCCGATCTCGCGGATGCGTTCGTTGATGGAGGCCAGCATCACGTTCATGATGCCGATGCCGCCGATGAAGAGGGAGATGGCGGCTACCCCGCCAAGGGAAAGCTTGAAGGCCGATTCGGTCTTCTTGAACGATTCCAAGGTCTCCTCGTTCGTCGAGATCGTGAAATCCTTCAGCCCGTTGTGCATCTGCAGCAGCGTACGCTCGAGCTGGTCGACGGCGTTCTGGAGGTCGGCGGCGTCGCCGATGCGCAGGCCGAGACCGGTCAGGTGGTCGTTGCCGGTGAACTTAGCAGTGGCCGTCGAGACGGGGATGTAGACGCCGCTGTTGCGCCAGCGCCACATGCCGCCCCCGCCCTTGGCGTTGGCCGAGCGGATCTGCACGCCCGCGCCTTCGATGTTGTTCAGCAGGCCGACCACGACGAAGCGCTTGCCCTTGACGCGGATGACCTTGCCGAGCGGATCGACGTTCGGAGGAAAAAGATCGGCGGCGATGGAGGAGCCCAGCACCACGACGTCGGTGCGGTGCAGGATGTCGAGGTCGCTGATGAAGCGCCCCTGCTCGGGTTCGACCCAACGCTTGGCGACCGGCAGGTAATCAGGGGTGCACCCCATGATGAGCGTGATGGCCTCGCGCCCTTCGAAGACGACCTTCTCGTAGCCCACGCGGACTTCCGGGGAGATGTTCCGCACGAGGGGGATCGTGGCGCGGATCTGCTCGACGTCGCGCATCGTGATGCCTTCGGAAAGCTCGGCGAGGTGCTCCTGGTCCTTCGGCAGCGCCTGGCGGTCGACGGTGATCTTCTCGATGCCGCCCATGGCGTCGACGAACTGACGGAAATTGCCGACCATGCCCTGGACGACGGTGACCATCGCGACGAGTGAGGCCACGCCGAGGATGATGCCCGACATCGACAGCAGGGAGCGCACCTTATTGGCCTGGAGTTCGCGCAGGCCGTTGACGATGGCCGGCCGGAGTCGGTCGAAGGCCTTCATTGGCGGCGGTCCTCCATGACCTTGCCGGCGCGCATCGAGATCACCCGGCGCGCCTTGGCGGCGACCCCGAGGTCGTGGGTGACGAGCACGACCGTGATGCCTTCGGCCAGCAGGGATCCGAGCAGGTCGAGGATGCGGTCCACGTTCTTCACGTCGAGGTTGCCGGTCGGCTCGTCGGCGAAGACGATGGCGGGGTTGCCGACGATGGCGCGCGCGATCGCGACACGCTGGCGTTCGCCGCCGGAAAGCTGGCTGGGGCGATGGTCGAGCCGGTGCGACATGCCCACGCGTTCCAGCGCGTGCTTGGCCGCGGCTTCGTTCGCCGAGGGGTCCGATTCGTCGCGATACAGCAGAGGCAGCGCGACGTTCTCGAGCACCGTGAGCCGAGGCAGGAGGTTGAAGGACTGGAAGACGAAGCCGACGCGGTTCGAGCGATACCAGGCGCGGCGGTCGGCGCTGAGCGAGGAGACCTCCTCGCCCTCGAAGACGATGCTGCCTTCGGTCGGCTGGTCCATGAAGCCGAGGATGTGCATCAGGGTGGACTTGCCGGAGCCGGACGGCCCGAGGATCGCCACGTACTCGCCACGGTCGAAATCAAGGTCGACGCCGTCCAGCGCATGGACGGTCTCGTCGCCCATGCGATAGGCCTTGCGCAGGCCGCGGATCGTGACGAGCGAACCCATTCAGCGCGCAGGGGTGGCGGCGGGGCGGATGAGGCTGACGGTCTCGCCGGGCGCGAGGCCGGACACGACCTGCGTCCAGCCGGCGTCGCTCAGGCCGAGCTTGATGACCCGGCGCTGCCATTCGCCCTCGGCGTCCTTGACGTAGGCGAAGCGTTCGTTGCCTTCGACGAAGATCGCGGAGACGGGCACGGAGACGCACTTCGCGTCCTTCGCGATCAGCACGGAGATGTTCGCGCTGATGCCGGGACGGGCGCCTTCGCCGGCCGGGAACGAGACCTGGCAGGGAAAGACGCGGAGGTCGGGCGTCTTGGCGTCCGGCGTGCCGAACGGCGCGAGGAAGGAGACCTTGCCCTTCTTCGTGAGCCCGGGGATGGAGTCGAACGTGAGGGTGGCCTCCGTGCCGAGATGCACGCGGGTGGCGGCGAACTCGTTCAGGTTGAGGTCGACGCGCAGCACGCTCACGTTCGAGATTCGCATCAGCGGGGTGCCGCTGTTGATCGACTGGGCGCCGATGACGACCTGCCCCTCGACCAACGCGTTGGAATCCGAGACCATGCCGTCGTGCGGGGCGGTGATGACGGTCTTGCGCGTGTTCTCCTCGGCCTTGTCCAGCCGCGCCTGGGCGACGTCGCGCTGCAGCTTGGCGACCTCGAAGGCGGTACGCGCATCCTGCTGCTCGCGGTCGGAGACGAAGCCCTGGGCGCGCAAGGCGTCGGCGCGCTTCAGGTCACGGGTGGCCTTCTCGAGGTTGAACTGCTGGAGCTGGACGTTCTGCCGGGCCTCGGCCTCGTCCGCACGGACCAGCGTGGGGTCCAGTTCGATGAGCGGGGCGCCTTTCTTCACCAGCTGGCCGTCCTTGACATGGATCTTGTCGATCTTGCCGCTGACCTCAGCCTTGACATCGCTGAAGAGCACCGGACGGACGAAACCGGCCGCATCGACGGTCTCCTCGATGTCGCGCACGGCGACCACGGCCTCGAGGGGATTGGCCGGCGTCGCCGACGCGGCGTGGGCGCCGCGGCCTTTCCTGGCCGACCAAGCGTACCAGCCGCCCGCCAGCAGGACGGCGATGAGCGTGAGGATGAGGGGTTTCTTGGACTTCATTTAGATTCGGCGAAAGCAGGGAGTGGGTCGGCCAGTCCAAGCCCAAGACCGACCTGCCCTTCGGCGGCGTCCATCTTGAGGCCGTGCCGGGAAAGGATCGTACCGTCGAGGCGGCCGACGCGGGCGAAGGCCACGCGCGCGTCGAGCAACGACTGCAGCCAGCTGACTTGCGCGCCGTCGAAGGCGGCCTGCGCCTGCAGCACGCGCAAGATGTCGGACTGGCCTGCGGAGTAGCGGGCGCGTTCGCCCTCGTAGGATTTACGCTGCAGTTCCAGGCTGGCGCCCGAAGCCGTCACGCGGGCGCGCGCGACCTCCAGGTCGCGCCAGGCAGCGCGCGCGTTGAAGACCAGTTCCTGGCGTACGTTGGCCAGGAGAAGCTCCGCCTGACGGCGGGAGCGGGCCGCCGAACGCAGCGTGGCGGCGGACTCGCGGAAGCCGATCGGGAAGCTGAGGACCAGGCTCGCCGAGTTGCTCCAGCCGGCCTGCTGCCGCAGACGATCGTAGCCGGCGGAGAAACCGAGGGCGGGATCGGCGAAGGTGGAACTCGCGACCGTGAGGTTGAGGCTGGGCTTGTCGTTCTGCGTCGCCTGATCGACGAGCGCGTCGGCCTGCGTCAGGTTGGAAAGCTGGATGGCCGTGGCGAAGTCGAAGCCGGCCGCGACGCGGACCCATTCGCGGAAATCGGCGGGCGGCGGCACCGGATCCGTCGGCAGCGGCTGCACCTCGATGACGTTCTCGACGTCGGCGGCGTCGCCGCGTCCGAGGCCGCGACGCAAGGTCATCTCGGCGCCATCTACGGCCTGCCGGGCGGAGAGAAGCGCGACGCGCTGCGTCGAGACATCGGCCTCGGCCTGCAGTTCCTCGAGCAAGGTCGCGTCGCCGAGGGAGCGCTTGGCCTTCACCTGGGCGAGCAAGGATTCCGACGAACGCAGGCTCGTCTCCCGCGCCGCGACCAAGGTGCGCGCACCGGCGAGGCTCCAGTAGGCCACCTCGGTGTCGCGAATCAGGTCGAGCGCGGCCGCCCGGAGAGCCAGGCGACCGCGATAGGCGCCCTGGCGGGCGGCGATGAGCGTCGTCAGATTCGCGGCCTGCCAGCCGCCGGCGAGCAAGGGCTGGCTATAGGAGACCGTCGTGCCGAGGTTATAGGCGGAGGCCGTGCCGACGTCGCCGGACTCCGACCACGCGCGTGTCATGCTCGCGCCGACCGAAAGCGTGCCGCCCCAGGTGAAACGCTGGCTGAGGCTGGCGGCCGAATAATGGGAGCGATCGGCCGGATCGCCTGTTCCGAGCTGCGCCGGCGTCCGGCTGCCCGCCAAGGTGTTCGTCCAACTGAAGCCGGGGTCGAAGGCCGCCTGGGCGATCTCTACGCCCTCGAAGGCGTTGGCGGTGGAAAGCCGGGTGACGGCGAGGCCGAGATTGCTGAGCAACGCCCGGTCGATCGCCTTATCCAGGGTCAGCGAGGCGGCGGGGGCGGCCGTCGACGCAGGCGTACCGAGCTCGGCGCCACGGAGGGACGCCGAGACCAGAAATGCCAGGGTGAGGACAAGACGCATGTATGGGGGTAGTACCTCATAGCGGGGTCTTTGTTCCCACTGCAAAACAAAGCGGCGCACCTTTCGATGCGCCGCGTGCGAAGGACTGGATCAGGCCCTTACTTGGCCTTCGAGATCTCGACGAGCTCGACCTCGAACTCGAGGACGGACTTGCCGGGGATCGGGCCCTGGCCCTGGTCGCCGTAGGCGATGGCGGACGGGCAATAGAGGACGATCTTGCCGCCGACGCCGATGAGCTGGACGCCTTCGGTCCAGGCCGGGATCACGCCGCTGAGCGGGAATTCGGTCGGCTCGTTGTTGCGGGTCTTGGTGGAATCGAAGACCTTGCCGTCGACGAGCTTGCCTTCGTAGCGGCACTTCACCGTGGAAGCAGCGGTCGGCTTCACGTCGGAACCGGCGGCGAGGATCTTGTAGCGGAGGCCGGAGGCGGTCTTCGTCACCGACTTGTCGGCGTCGATCTTGGCGAGGAATTCGTCGTTCTGCTTGCCCCACTTGCCGGCCTTGGCGTTGACGCGCTCCTGGAACATCGCGTCGGCGCCTTCGCCGAGCTCGGCCGGGTTGAACTTCGGCTTTTCGCCGCGCATCGCCTGGCGTACGCCGGCGAGGAAGAGTTCGATCTCCTCGTCGGTGAGCTCGAGCTGCGAGTTCACTTGCGGCATGGGGGACTGGCTGGCGATGGAGAAGCCAAGCATGGTCCAGGCCTGTTTGACCTGATCGGGGGTGAGCGGTTTCACGATTTTTGCGGGGGGAGGGGGTGACGGCGGCTTCCTTCGTGAGGAGAGCCGGGTCCGCCTTGGCGGCGGCCGTGTTGGACTTCGCCTCATCGGCGGCATGGAGAGACGCGACGGCGACGGCCAGCGCGGCGAGGACGGGGTATTTCATGGGAAAGGAGTTCCT
>CAIWNE010000031.1 GCA_903913915.1 uncultured Opitutia bacterium | reverse complement strand
CTTCTCGGTCTCGGCCGTGCGGTACTGCGGGATGCCCTGCTTGGCGACCCACTCGCCGAGGATGTTCACCATCTTGGCGGGCTTGTCGAAGACGACGTTCGGGCAGAGGCCCTTCTCGTAGTTCGTGAGCGTGGCGTAGAAGATCTTGAGCAGCTTCGCGCGGGGGAAGCCCTTGAACTCCGGATCGATGAAGGCGCGGGTGATCTCGCGGGGGCGGTCGCCGCGGAAGTTGAAGAACAGCACCGAGTCGCCGTCCTGGATGAAGGCCGTGCCCTTGATGCGGGTGGCGGGCACGAACTCGTCGCCGACGGTGTTGGCGTCGGTCGGCTTGTCGTAATAGGCCTGCACGGCGGCGGCGGCCGAGGCGGCTTCCGGGGCCGGCGCGCCGGTAAGGGCGTCGTAGGCGGTCTTCACGCGTTCCCAGCGGTTGTCGCGGTCCATGGCCCAGAAGCGGCCGGCGACGCTGGCGACCTTGCCGACGCCGATCTTCACGAGTTCCGCTTCGAGCTGCTGGAGGTAGCCGAGGCCTGAGGTGGGCGGGCTGTCGCGTCCGTCCATGAAGGCATGCACGTAGACCTTGGTGAGGCCTTCTTCCTTCAGGAGGCGGAGGAGGGCGTAGAGGTGGGGCAGGGTGGAGTGCACGCCGGCTTCGGAGCAGAGGCCCATCAGGTGGACTGCGCCGCCGGTGGCCTTCACGTTCTCGACGAGGCCGCGGAAGGCCTTGATCTGACGCATGGCGGCCGGGTCGGTGAGGCCCTTGTCGATGCGGACGATCTCCTGGTCGACGATGCGGCCGGCGCCGATGTTCTGGTGGCCTACTTCGGAATTGCCCATGATGCCGACCGGCAGGCCGACATCGAGGCCGTGGGCCATGATCTCTGTGCGGGGCCAGTCCTTGGTCAGTCCGCGGGAGACCGGCAGGTTCGCCAACTTCACGGCGTTGAACTTGTCATGCTTGGGGTTGTGGTTTTCGCCCCAACCGTCGCGGATCACCAGGAGTACGGGTTTCATAAGTGGATAGGGGGAAGAGATAGGGCGGACTTGCCCCTGCTGGCAAGAGGCAGGTGCGCCGAAGACGCCAGAGGCCCGGAGGCTCGGAGGCCCCGAGGTCCAGAAAGCAATAGGTAGGGCCGGGACCGCGTCATGACATGGCCTGCCTCTCGTAGGGCGGGCTCTCCGAGCCCGCCGTCGTGCCGGACGCAGTTCGAGTCATCTACGGCGAGCTGACGGCTCGGAGAGCCGTCCCTACCTTGCCGCGGCTACAAGAGTGGTCAGCCCTACCATTTCCACCTTTGCACGTTTGCACCTTTGCACATAAAGACCGCCATGCCCCGCATTCTCCTCGCTCTGCTCGGAATGGCGTTCTGCGCCTTCGCTTCGGCCGCCACGGTCGAGAAGCTGACCCTCGACGGCAAGGCCGTGACGGTCAAGGTCCCCGCCCAAGCCGCTCCCGGCAAACCTTGGCTCTGGGTCGGCGAATTCGGCGGCCACCTGAAGTCGCTAGAAGACGGCCTCGTCGAGAAGGGTTGGCACGTCGTGTACGTCGGCGTGAGCAACCAGTTCGGTTCCGCCCGCGCGATGGCGACCTGGGAAAAAGCCTACGAAGAATTCCACGGCAAGCGCGGCCTCTCGGCCAAGCCGGCGCTCATCGGCATCTCCCGCGGCGGGCTCTACGTAAACGCCTGGACGCGCCTGCACCCGGATCGCGTCAGCGTGCTCTACCTCGACAACGGCGTGTGCGACATCCGTTCCTGGCCGGGCGGCTTCGCCCTCACGCACCAGAGCAAGGGCAGTCCTAAGGATTGGGCGATGTACAAGACCGAGTTCGGCTACGCCAACGACGACGAAGCCAAGGCCAGGTCGCTGCAGCCCGCCGAAGGCCTCCTGCCTGCGGTCAAGGCCGGCGTCTTCCTGATCTCGTGCCATGGCACCGCCGACAAGACCGTGCCGTTCGAGGACAACGCCGCGCACGTCATCAAACTCTGGCAGGATAACGGCGGCCGCGTGAAGCTCTTCCCAAAGGAAGGCGGCGACCACCATCCGCACGGCCTGCCCGACCCCAAGCCCCTCATCGAGGTGCTGACGGCCGAGGTTAAGTAACGAGGTCGGGGCAGCACAGCGTGCTGCCTCCCATCTCGTTAAGCGTCCACCCAACGGCCCTTTTCCTTGATGAGGTCGACGAGGCGCTCGACGGCTTCTTCCTGGGGGACGTTGAACTTCACGGGGGTCTTGCCGACGTAGAGGTTGATCTTGCCGGGCGCGCCGCCGACATAGCCGAAGTCGGCGTCGGCCATCTCGCCGGGGCCGTTCACGATGCAGCCCATGACGGCGATGGTGACGGACTTAAGGTGGCCGGTACGTTCCTTGATCTTCAGGGTCGTCGACTGGATGTCGAAGAGGGTACGGCCGCAGCTCGGGCAGGCGACATACTCCGTCTTCGTCTGGCGCATGCGCGCGCCTTGGAGGATGTCGTAGGCTAGGGTGAGGGACTTCGCCGAAGAGGTCGGCGTCTCGCACGAAAGGAGGTCGCCATAGCCGTCGACGAGCAAGCCGCCGGCGAGGATCGAGGCCTCGATGAGACGGGACTGGAAGCCAGGGTCGATGAGCGTCGCGTTGGCGGTCGTCGCGCGGATCCAAATCGGCGCCTTGAGCTTCGCGTTCGCTGCGCAGCGGACGAGTTCACGGTATGTGCCGGTGGCGTGCAGGCCATCCTGCGGCTGGGAGGACGTGAGGATGAGGCGGCCGGCCGGGATTGCGGAGAGTTCCTTGGCGAGTGCGGTGAGCATCGGGCCGTCGATATCGGCGGCCAGGATCGCGTCGTGCTTCGTGACGGCTTCGCCCCAGGCTCTGAGTTCCGCGGCATCGCCGGCGGAGAAGGCCTTCACGGCCACCAGACGGCTGCCTGTGCCGTCGAAGGGGAAGTCGGCGGGGGTGAGGCTCGTCTCGACGAACAGGGCCGGGACGGCCTGGCCGAGGGCCTTGCGCAGCGAGCGCAGGCCGGCGGCGTGGGCGGCGTCGTTGAGGCGCACCAGCAGGCCTTCGGCGCGGACTTCGCGCTGGGCGGCATGGGCGTCGAGGACTTCCTTCGCCGCGGCCTGCCAGTCGGCGAGGCCGGCGACGCTGCGGACGATCACGCGGGGGACTTCGCCCGAGCCGGCGAGGCACTTGGGGTTCAGTTCGACCGTGTCCGTCGTGCGACGCGCGAACGAGAACGGGTCGGCCGGGTCGGAGGGCAGCTTGACCGACGACACGGCGCCGAGCGAGGCGAAGGCCTCGGCGCGGCGGACGATCTCCCTGCAGACCGGGATCTCGTGCCAGGGGTCTTCGGTCAGCGAGACGCGAATCGTGTCGCCCAGTCCGTCGGCCAGGAGCGAGCCGATGCCGATGGCGGACTTGATGCGGGCGTCTTCGCCTTCGCCGGCCTCGGTCACGCCGAGGTGCAACGGGTAATCCATGCCGAGCTCGGCCATGCGGGCGGCGGCGAGGCGGTACGCCTCAACCATCACCTTCGGGTTCGAGGACTTCATCGACAGGATCATGTCCTTGAAGCCGTGGGATTCCGCGATGCGGATGAACTCCAGGGCGGACTCCACCATCCCGTTCGGCGAGTCGCCGAAGCGGTTCATGATGCGGTCGGAGAGCGAGCCGTGGTTGGTGCCGATGCGCAGGGAGCGGCCGAGGGCCTTGGCCCGGAGCACCAGCGGTGTGAAGGCCTCGTGCAGTCGCTCCAGCTCCTCGGCGTAGGCCGCGTCGGTGTATTCCAGCACGGCGAACTTCTTCTTGTCGGCGTAGTTGCCCGGGTTCACGCGGACCTTCTCCACGTGTTCGACCGCCTCCATCGCGGCCACCGGCAGGAAATGGATGTCGGCGACCAGCGGCTGGCCGAAGCCCGCCGCGCGGAACTGCCGGTGGATGTCCTTCAGCGCGACCGCGGCAGCCTTGTTCGGGGCCGTGATGCGGATGATCTCGCAGCCCGCCTCGGCGAGGCGGATCGCCTGGGCGACCGTCGCCGCGACGTCCTCCGTGTCGGAGGTCGTCATCGACTGGAGGCGGATCGGGTTCGTCCCGCCCACAGCGACGCCCCCGACGTTCACGACGCGGGTGAGGCGACGGAGCGTGCGGTGGCGGGAGGGACAATAGTCCGAGGGCATGGGATCATCTCAACCCCTTTGCCCGCGGCCGTCAACGAGCGTCAGAAATCCCAGCGATGGGACGCGGGAATCCACTGGTAGCCCTTGCGGCCGTTCGGGACGACCACGCCGATGCCCGGCCACGGGAGGTGGAAGCCGTAGGCGCGTTCCTTGGTGACCGAGAGCTCGGCGAAGACCTTCTTGCGGGTCGCGATGGCCGTGGCCGGGTCATGGTCGAAGTCGATGAACCAGTTCGGGTCTTCGAGCATCAGCACGTGGTTGTGGGCGAGGTCGGAGACGTGGAGGAGTGACTGCCCGTCGGACTTGATGCGGAAGATCGCATGGCCGTCGGTGTGGCCCGGGGCGGCGATGATCGTGATCGCGCCGTCGAGGATCTGGTCGCCGTCCTTGTGGATGACCAGGTTCGGCTGGAGGGTGTCGAACGAGCCGCGGACGTTCTTGATCATGCCCTTGATGTCGTCGGTGCGGTGCGACTTCGAGAAATCGGGTTCCTTGCCGCGCCAGAAGTCGACTTCCTCCTTGAGGACGTGCACGGCCGCGTTGGGAAAGAGGATCTTGCCGCCGCTGGCGAGGCCGCCGCTGTGGTCGATGTGGGAGTGGCTGAGCAGGGCGTGGGTCACGTCCTTGAAGTCGATGCCGATGG
>CAIWNE010000030.1 GCA_903913915.1 uncultured Opitutia bacterium | reverse complement strand
GGACATGGTGTTCAGAGTACCTCGGGAGCGAGGGAGATGATCTTCATGAAGTTCTTGCTGCGGAGTTCGCGAGCGACGGGCCCGAAGATGCGGGTGCCCTTGGGGTTGCCGTTTTCGTCGAGGATGACGACGGCGTTGGTGTCGAAGCGCAGGTAGCTGCCATCCGCGCGGCGGATGGGGGCGACGGTGCGGACGATCACAGCCCGGCAGACGGAGCCCTTCTTCACCTGGGCGTCAGGGGTGGAATCCTTGACGGAGCAGATGATAATGTCACCCACGCCGGCGGTGTCGGTGAGCTGGCCGAGGCGGCGGATCATGCGGACCCTGCGGGCCCCCGTATTGTCGGCTACTTCGAGCCGGGAAAGCATCTGAATCATTGTAAGAAGGGTCTGGAGTTGGATTGGGACCGATTAGTCGTCGATGGACTCAGCGGCGATCTTGGCGGCTTCGACGACGCGGACGACGCGCCAGCGCTTGAGCTTCGAAAGGGGGCGGGTCTCCATGATCTCGACCTTGTCGCCGGGCTTGCATTCGTTCTTCTCGTCGTGGGCGTGCAGGACGGTGCGACGCTTGACTTCCTTCCCGTAGACGGGGTGCGGGACGGTGTACTGGAAGTTCACCTTGATGGATTTGTCTCCCGAGCGGGAGGCGACCAGACCCAGGAGGGTCTTACGGTTGGAGCGGTCTTCGGACATCGGTAAATATGGTTTGAGGGTGGATTACTTCTTCTTCGCCGGGGCGGACTTGCCGGAAAGGATCGTCATGCAACGGGCGACGTCGCGGCGCAGGGCGCGGAAGCGGGCAGGATTCTCGACGGCGCCGGTAGCCTTCTTGAGGCGGAGGCTGAGGAGTTCTTCGCGGGCTTCGCGGATACGCTTCTGCAGTTCGGCAGGAGCCAGGGGGCGCAGGGCCGTGGCGGCGGTGGGCTTATCTTTCCGGTAGGTGGACATCGGTGAAAAGGGTCAGTTATGGGTGGTCGGGGCCTGATGCATCAATACTTTTCGAGCTCTTCGCGAGCCACGAAGCGGCAGCGGAGCTGGAGTTTGGTATCGGCGAGGCGCATGGCTTCGCGGGCGACGGTGATCGGGACGCCAGCGACCTCGAAGAGCATGGTGCCCGGCTTGATGCAGGCCACGTAGTACTCGACGCTACCCTTACCGGAGCCCATTCGGACTTCGGCGGGCTTCTTGGTCACCGGGGTGTGCGGGAAGATACGCATCCACATCTTTCCCTTGCGCTTGAGCGAGCGGGAGATGGCGATACGGGCGGCTTCGATCTGGTTGGCCGGGACGCGGCCACGGTCGAGGGACTGGATGCCGAAGTCGCCGAAGGACAGCGTGTTGCAGGCCGTGGCGTTGCCACGGATCTTGCCCTTGCGGTGCTTGCGCCACTTGGTGCGAGCGGGTTGGAGATTGGCCATGTTGGTCTAGAAGGTGGAGGGTTGGAGGGATGGCTTAGAACTCGGAGTCCTTGGAGCAGATCCAGCACTTGATGCCGACCTTGCCGGCCAGGGTGCGGGCTTCGGTGAAACCGTAGTCGATGTTCTCGCGAAGGGTATGGAGAGGCACGCGACCGACGCGGGCGGACTCGACGCGGGCGATTTCAGCGCCTCCGAGACGACCGCCGAGGCGGATACGGATGCCATCGGCACCGTTGGTCATCGTGGTCTGGACGGCCTTCTTCATGGCGCGTCGGAAGGAGATGCGACGCTCGAGCTGCAGGGCGATGTTCTCGGCGACGAGCTGGGCCACGAGGTCGGGGCGCTTCACTTCGTTCACTTCGAGGATGATGTCGTCGATGCGGGCCTTGCCGGCGACCTTCTGGATCTCGGCACGGAGGTTCTTGAGCTCATCGCCCTTGCGGCCGATGACGACGCCCGGGCGGGCGGTCCAGATGCGGACGCGGACCTTCTGGCCGGCACGTTCGATGAAGATGCGGGGCACGGCGGCCTGGCGGAGCTTCTCCTTGAGGAACTCGCGGATGCGATAGTCCTCGAGGATGTTGGCCGGGAAGTCGCGCTTGGTGGCGTACCAGCGGGATTCCCAGTTGCGGCGGACGGCTAGACGGAAGCCGATCGGATTTACTTTCTGGCCCATGTTTCGGAAATTACTTGGTGGCGGAACCCAGGGACACGCGGATGTGGCTCATGGATTTGTGGATAGGGTGAGCGGAACCGCGGGCGGCCGGCATCGAACGCTTGATGACGGGACCCTGATTGACCGTAGCGGAGACGATCACGAGGTCGCTGCTGGAGAGGTTGTGGTTGTTCTCGGCGTTGGCGATCGCGCTCGCGAGGGTCTTGCCCAGGAGTCGGGCGG
>CAIWNE010000029.1 GCA_903913915.1 uncultured Opitutia bacterium | reverse complement strand
CAGCGCGGTGAGCGAGCCCTTGCCGGCGAGGCGGGCGGAGCGCTCGTGGAGGCGGGAGTGGAGGTAGAACACGTCGCCCGGGTAGGCTTCGCGGCCGGACGGACGCTTCAGGATGAGCGAGATCTGGCGGTAGGCGGCGGCGTGCTTGGAAAGGTCATCGTAGACGATGAGCGCGTCCTGGCCGTTTTCCATGAACCACTCGCCGATGGCGGTGCCGGAGAAAGGAGCGAAGACCTGGTTGGCGGCGTTGTCGGCGGCGGAAGCGGCGACGACGACGGTGAACTCCATGGCGCCGGCCTTCTCGAGGGTGCCGATCGTGCGGGCGATGGAGGAGTTCTTCGTGCCGATGGCGACGTAGATCGAGTAGACCGGGCGGAAGTTGGCGTCGCCGGAAGCGAGACCGACGCGGTTGGCGTTGGCCTGGTTGATGATCGTGTCGATCGCGATGGTGGTCTTGCCCGTGGCGCGGTCACCGATGATGAGCTCGCGCTGGCCGCGGCCGATCGGGATCATGGCGTCGATGGCCATGATGCCGGTCTGCATCGGCTGGTCGACGGACTTGCGGGGGATGATGCCCGGGGCGATCTTCTCGACCGGGTAGCGCTCGCTGGAGGCGATGGGGCCCTTGCCGTCGAGCGGGTTGCCGAGGGCGTCGACGACGCGGCCGAGGAGGCCCTTGCCGACGGGGATGGAAAGGAGGCGGCCGGTGGTCTTGGCTTCCATGCCTTCCTTGAGGCTGGAGATGTCGCCCATGACGACGCAGCCGACGGTGTCTTCGGCGAGGTTGAGGGCGACGCCCTGGAGGCCGCCCGGGAGTTCGATCATCTCGTTCATCATGACGCCCGAGAGGCCGTCGATGGAGGCGACACCGTCCGCGAGGGAGACGATGGTGCCGACGTTGGATTTGCCGGCGCGGGTATCAAGGCCGGCGATGGCTTTCTGGATCTGGTCGATCGCGTTGCTCATTGTGTTTAGTAAATCGGGTTAAGGTTGGAGGAGGAGTTCAGGAAAGGGACTTGGCGAGGTTGGCCAGGCGGAGCGAGGCCGAGAGGTCGGTGACGTCGTCGCCCACGCGGACGCGGAAGCCGGCGAGGAGCGCGTCGTTGCGACGGGCGACCGGACGGACGGGGCGGCCGAGGAGCTTGGTGAAGTGCGCGGCGATCGCGTCGGCATCGGCCGAGGCGAGCGGGCCGGCGTGCTCGATGCGGGCTTCGCCGCGGGTGAGCTCACGACGGATGTTGGCAAGGTAGGCGCGGAGGAGCGGGCGCAGCGTGTGGGCCGGGCGGGACTTCGCGAGCGCGGCGAGCACGGCGCCCACGCGGTCGGACGAGACCGCTCCGCCCTCGAGGGAGAGGGCGAGGAGGCGCTTGGCTTCGGCTCGGACGGAGGCGGCGGACATCGGAAGAAGGCGGGCTTAGCGGGCGAGCTGCTTGACGGCGGCCTCGTTGAGGCGGCCGCGCGTGGCGTCGTCGAGATTCTGTTCGAGCACCTTGGCGGCGGTCTCGACGACGAGGCGGGAGACTTCGCCGCGGACCTCGGCGAGCATCTTCACGCGGTCGGCCTCGATGGCGGCCTTGGCCTTGGCGACGACTTCGGCCTGGGCGGCGGAAGCTTCGGCCTTGGCGGCTTCGACGGCGGCCTTGGCGGAGTTGCGGGCTTCGGCGAGAATCTTGGCGGCTTCGTCGGAAGCGGCGTTGAGCTTGGCTTCGGAAGCCTTCTGGGCTTCGGCAAGGCGCTGGGTGGAAGCCTGGGCGTCGGCGAGACCCTTCTCGATGAGACGGTTGCGCTCTTCCATCTGGCCGAGGGCCGGCTTGATGGCGAAGCGGTAGAGGATGAAGGCGAGGATCGAGAAGTTGACGAGCTGGACGATCAGGTGCGGGCCATCGACGCCGAAGCTGCCGAAGAGCTGGATGATGTCGTGGACGGGACCGTGGGATTCGGCGGCGCCATGGGCGGCCGGAGCGGCGGCGTGGGCGGCTTCGTGCGCAGGTTCGGCGGCGAGGAGAGCGGAGAGGAAGGTCATGGTGAGGACTTTGAAAGGGAGGGTTGGGATCGGCGCTGGGAAAGAGAAGTGGCGGGCCCCTTGCGGGGCCGCGCCACGAGACCGGTTACTTGGCGAGGAAGATCGCGTAGAACGCGACGGCTTCGGCAAGAGCCATGCCCAGGATGGACTGGACGAGGATCTTGGCGGAGGCGTCGGGATTGCGACCCACGGACTCGACGGCCTTGGCACCGACGAGACCTACGCCGATGGCGGCGGCGAAGCAGCCGACGGCGGCGGGGAGGGATCCGGTGATTTCAGCGATGATCATGTGTGTGTTTGGTTTTTGGTTTTTCCTCGGCGCGCCGTCGGGGGATTCCCGGCCTGTCACGCGCCTCGAAAGCGGAAGGTCAGTGGGCGTGCTCGTCGTCGTGGCCGCCTTCGTGGTTGCAGATCAGGCCGATGTAGACGGCCGAAAGCAGCGTGAAGACGAACGCCTGGATGACGCCGACGAGGACTTCGAGCATGCCGGCGAGGGCCGGGACGACGTAGGTCGCGAAAGCGCCCAAGGTGTTCTTGTCCGAGAGCGCGTGGATGAGGTTCTCGCCGCCGAAGACGTTGCCGAAGAGACGGAACGAGAGGGAGAGCAGACGGAAGGAGATCGAGACGACTTCGATGCCGCCGACGGCGAAGAAGATCGGGATGAGCAGCACCCACATCAGCAGGCCGACTTCCTTCTTGTTGGCCTTGTTGCCGAAGAGGTCGAAGATCAGGACGCTGAAACCGGCGTAGCGCAGGACGAAGTAGGTCCACGCGACGAAGGACAGGACCGAGAGGGCGAGCGTGGTGTTGAGGTCGGAGTTCGCGGGGCGGATGGCGTCAAGCCAGTGGCCTTCGTGGCTGAACTTGATGGTGCCGACTCCCGGGAGGAGGCCGCTCCAGTTCATCAGCAGGATGAAGACGAAGAAGCCGCAGAGGAGGGGGAAGGTCTTGCCGATCATCTTCTTGCCCACGATCGGCTCGAGCGCGTCACGCAGACCCTGGGCCATGCCTTCGACGACAGCCTGACCCTTGCCCGGGATGAGCTTAGGCGTGCCGACCGCGAGGCGGACGCCGATGATGATCAGGGCGGCGATGATCCAGGTGGTCAGGATCGAGTTCGAGATCGGGACGCCGCCGATGCTGAAAAGGTCGGTGGCGGACTGCTTCACGCCTTCGGAGTTGGCGAAAACGAAGGCCGGAGACAGGAGACCAATGAGGGAAAGAGGGCGCATTTAGACGCAGGAAAGCATTGGTGAACGATTCCCAGCAAGATGGTCAACCCTGCGAGCACCCCCTGCCCCAGAGTAAGCACCCCTAGGGACCCCCTATTAGGCTAACTAATCCTGAGGCGACGCTTAGGGGGACAGGCGGACGATGTCCCAACCCCCCTTATTATGGGAGTAATGGAAGCGGTCGTGAAGGCGATTGGTCCGTCCCTGCCAGAACTCGAAGCTGGTGGGGACGAGGCGATACCCCCCCCAGTGGGGAGGCTTAGGGACCTGACCCTCCGGGTACTTGGCCTTTAGGTCGGCCAAGCGCGCTTCCAAGACCTTCCGATCCGCGATGACATCACTCTGGTCGGAAGCCAGGGCGCCCAACTGGCTACCATAGGGTCGCCGGGCGAAATAGGCGAGGGACTCTTCTTCTGAAGTCTTTATCAATGAGCCAGTTATGTGAATCTGACGCTCCAGGGCGAACCAAGGAAAAAGCAGGGTGACCCTGGGGTTGGCGGCGATTTCCTCCCCCTTCTTGCTATCATAGTTAGTAAAGAAGGAGAACCCACGCTCATCGGCGGCCTTGAGCAGGACGGTCCGGGAGGAAGGAAACCCATCGAGACCCAGGGTCGAAAGGACCATGGCGTTAGGCTCGACCACCCCGGCGGTCTTGGCCTGATCGAACCAGGCCTTGAACTGGGCCAAGGGCGATTCGTGCAGCTCATGGCGGTCGATGCCGTGCGCCGCGTACTCTTTGCGGAAGTCCGAAAGGTCCATGCCTCGACAATAAAAGAGCCAGCAGGACCTGCAAGCGTTAGCACCCTTCCCTCTCGCCAGCCTTCTCTCCCGGCTCACCTTAGAAGAAGTGAATCTGGTGCTCATAACCGCCGACGAAGCCGCGTCCGGGTTGCCACCCGCCGACGCACGCGCCCGTCACCTGCGAGACACCGTCGGGCTCTCCGTGGGCGGAACTTTCCACGTGGGCATCGAGAACGGACTGCGCGGCATCGCGACGATCACATCGCTCGGGCCTAAGCTGACGTTCGCCGTCGCGTGGGAAAAAACTCCGCAGGCCCATCTCCCGCTTACGGTGCTCATCGGCCTGCCCCGTCCGCAGACCGCGAAGAAGGTCCTGCACGACCTCGCTAGCCTCGGCGCCGCGCGCCTCATCTTCTTCGAGTCGGAGAAAGGCGATCCTGGCTATCTCACCAGCTCGCTCTGGAAAGACGGCGAGTGGCGCGAGCATGTCCTCAAGGGAACCGAGCAAGCCTGCTCGACGCTCGTACCCGAAGTGACGCGCGTGGGCTCGCTCGCTGAAGCGATCGCGCTCGTCGATGGCCCCGCCTGGAAGCTCGCGCTCGATCCTTACGAAGCGGCCGGCGCTCCGGAACTCTCTGCGCCGGCGTCCGCCGCCGTGCTCGCGATCGGTCCCGAACGCGGATTCGGCGACGGCGAACGTCGCGCGCTGCGCGCGGCGGGCTTCGCCTTCGCGCACCTCGGCGACCGCATCCTGCGCGTCGAAGCCGCCGCGCTCGTCGGCGGCGCGCTCATGCTCGCGCAACTGGGCGCATGGGAAAAACATCGCCCGGTCGGCGGCTGATCACTCGGCCGCCTTGCGGACGAGCACCGACGCGGCCGGCTGGCCTTTGCCTTTGCCGATGACCTTGCGGAGCTTCCAGCCTTCGGGCACCGGGACCTCGTAACCGCCGGGCGCCTCGAGGATCACGCGCACATGCGCGCCTTCCTGGGCATAACTGACCGCCGTCGCGGCAATCTCGGCGCCCTTCGTCTGCCATAGCTCCCACGGCGGATCGGCGAACACGAGGTCGAAGCGGCCTTCGGCCACGCCCGGCTTGGTCGCGTCACCGGTGATCTTGGTGAAAGGAAGTTCCGCAAGCTTCATGGACTTCGCGACCGCGGCGGCGTTGGCCGTCAGCTCGGCGCCGATGCGCTGGTCGACGCACGTCGCGCGCAACGCCCCGCGGCTCAGCGATTCGAGACCGTAGGCGCCGGTGCCGGCGAAGAGGTCGAGCACGGCCGTGCCCGGCACGAATGCGGCGAGCGAATTGAAGACGGCCTCGCGGATATAATCCGTGGCCGGACGCACGCCGCCCTGCGTGGGGACGCGGAGCTGGATGCCTCGTGCGATGCCGCCGGTGACGCGCATGGGTTCAAATTCGCGCGGTCGCGCGGAAGGTCAACGGCGTTCGGCGCCCAGCACCTGCCGCTTAGGAGACCAACAAGTCGTCCGACCGCCGACGTCTTCGCGGACCAATGGTTTTTTCGAGCGCGGGCAACGGCCGCCATCCTTCCAGCGATGATTGAAGAGCCAGGTGTCGGGAGGGTCGGACCACTCCTTGCCGATGACCTCCATGGCTTCCGCGCAGACCTCGCGGAGCGTCGCGTGTAATTTTCGCACCGACTTCGTGCCGAAAGACCCCGCCTTGGCCTGCGGGTGGAAACCCGCGCGCCAAAGCACTTCGTCGGCCATCCAGTTGCCGATGCCGGGAAAACGCTCCTGCATGAGGAGCACCGGCTTGATCGCCGTACGCGCGCGGCGGCGGAGGAAGACTTCCACGACGCCGACGGTGAACTCCGGCGAAAGAATCGCCGGCGGAATCTTCTCCCACCAGGGCGGCACGCCGGCGCCTTGCCAGAACTGGATGCGTCCGAACTGCCGCGGGTCGACGAAGACGAGTTCCTTGCCGCCGGACATCGTGAGCTTGAAATGGTCGTAGGGAGTCGGCTCGCGGTCGTCGCTCCCGGCCTCGAGACGGCCGGTCATCCCGAGATGTACGCCAATCCAAGCGTTGCCTGAAAAGCGGAAGGCCATCTGCTTCGCCGCAGCAAAGGATTCGAGGAGCTTGGCACCGACGAGCACCTTGGTCATCGCCTTCGCCTCGACGCCTCTGCCAACCCGTGCCTTGGGATTCAAAGATACCTTCGCGACCTTTCGTCCGATACCGGGATTCCAGCGGCGGCGGAAATATTCGACTTCGGCGAGTTCGGGCATCGTAGGCTATTATTCACCTCAATTACCTGCCGTTCGCAAGACCATGCCTAAAGTTGAGCAGATTACGGCAAGCCATCCCTTAGAGAGCCTGTTTTTGAACATCACGTCGCCCTGTTGGTTTTCGGCATGCGAAATGCTGAAACCAAGCATGGGAACGAACATGCCAACCATCCTGCCGATGCTCCGCTTCTGGATCATCATCCTGGCCTGCGTGCTCACCTGCATCACCGCCAACGCCCATCCGGGGCATGAAGGCGGCCATGACGGGGACGAGTTCGTGTGGACCGCGGATCACCTGGCCCGTCACCCGGGAGCGACGCTCCTGACCTTGGCCGCCGTAGCGCTCGTCGCCTGGGCCGCCTTCCGATTCTTCTCCGCGACGCAACGCCAGCTCAAGGCCGCCGCAGCCCGCAACCAAGTCGCGGATAAGACCGTCTGAGTTTCGACCGAAGATCCGCCAGCGTGTCACGCAGGCGGATCGGGTCGGGTGAGACGATACGGATGCTCCAGCCGATGGTGCGGAGTCGGCTGACGCCCACCCAGACGCCATCACGGTGCAACGTGAGGATTCCGTTCCGCCAAGCGGGCGAAGCCTCTTCCGCCGGAGGAAGAAAGATGACGTTCGCGAAACAAGACCCGGGGCCCGTGCCGGCGAATTCCGCCAGCGAACGAAGCGACGCTCCCGACTGATCGAGTCGTTCGCGCAAGATGAGCTCACCTTCCCGGCGTACGGTCAGACCGAGGACGAGGCGATCCCAGGCCCAGGACTCGCCATGGGCGAGCCGGCCGGGCATCAGCTGATCGATGAAGAGAAGCGTCGAGCCTTCCGCGGCATCGATCGTGGTTTCCTGGAAATACGTCGATCCGCGATGAGGCACGATCGGCTCCGGGAAGACTTCCAGCGTCGCGTCGCGGGCGACCTCGAAATGCTGGCGACCGGTCGCATGCCCGCCTTCGGTCATGCGGAACAGCCGGCTCGCGCTCGGCGTGGTGACCAGCAAGGCCGCGCCGGTTTCCGCGGCGATGGACGACTCCAGGCGATCTCCCTCGAGGATTCCCGCGGTCGGATTGACGACCTGGACGTGCAGGACTTCCGCGTCGGGGTCCCAGTTGGGCTTGCTGAGGTGGAAGGGGGCGCGGAACGACTGGGCGGACAAAGCCGTGCTACCGTCGGGAGCCCGGACGGCACGCAGATGGAGATGTCCGTCGAGCGCGTTCACGAGGCGCGGGCCTTGCGGGCGAAGAGCACTTCGCGCTCGATCCAGGCGATGACCTGGTCGAGGTTGTGGTGTCGCTTCAGGTCGCAGAAGACGAACGGGCGTTCGCCACGCTGGACCTTGGCGTCGCGGTCCATCACCGAAAGGTCGGCGCCGACGAGCGGGGCGAGGTCGATCTTGTTGATGATGAGCAAGTCGCTGTGGCGGATGGCCGGACCGCCTTTGCGCGGGATCTTCTCCCCTTCGGCGACGTCGATCACGTAGATGAAGGCGTCGACCAGTTCAGGCGAGAACGTGGCGGTAAGGTTGTCGCCGCCGCTTTCGACCAGCAGGAGCTGCAGGTCGGGGATGGCGGCCTCGAGCTGCTGGCAGGCCTGTTCGTTCATCGTCGTGTCGTCGCGGATCGCGGTATGCGGGCAGCCGCCGGTCTCGACGCCGAGGATGCGGCCTTCCGGAAGGGCCGCATGCTTGCGCAGGAACTCGGCGTCTTCGGAGCAATAGATGTCGTTCGTCACGACCGCCATCGAGTAGCGTTCGCGGAGGGCCTGGCAGAGGCGGAGGCAGAGCATCGTCTTGCCGGATCCGACCGGGCCGCCGATGCCGATGCGAGGGGAGCGTGTGGGAGTCATGGTCGTCAGGAAATGAAAAGCCGGGCGTTGGCCGTCTCGTGGCGGGCCGAAGCCGCGTCGAGCCAGGGATTGAACCAGCCGATCTCGTCGAGCGGCAGTTCGCAGGCCGGTCCGACCATCGCCGGGCAGAGCGCCACCATCTCGGTGAGGAGGCCTTGCGCGGCGTTCTGTCCGAGGCGGAGGAGCTTGGTGGCGGCCGCGATGACGCCGGCGACGGCCGCATAGCAGACCGCCGCGAGCACGGCGGCCAAAGGCGCGCCGTGGACACGGGCCTCGAGGGCCGCGGAGACGGCGGTGCAGTGCGGCCAGCTTGCTTCGGCGGCGTGTCGCAGGAATTCACGGGCGAGCTCGGCTTCGTGGACGTTCGCCAGGAGCTCCGCCCGCTGGCGGCCGATGGCTTCGGCCGCGGAGCGGAGTTCGCGCGGGGCGCGCAAGGCGGAAGCCAAGGCGCAGACTTCGCCGACGGCGTCCCAGTCGCGGGCGCCGAGCGCCTTCCACGCATGGGCGGCCAGCGGCAGGTCGACGTTCCGGAGCGACGGCAGCACGGAGTTAAGCAGGAAAGTCCTCAGCGTCGCGCGATCGCGGACGGCGCCGGCGTCGACCATGCCCTCGAGTCCGAGGGAATGCGCATAGGATCCCGTCGGATAGAGCGAGTCGGAAGCCTGCAGCAGACCGAGGATCCAGCCGGTGTCAGTGCTGGTGGCTGGGGCCGAACTCATGGGCGGGGAGCGGACCACGGGCGAAATGCCCGGGGCGGAAGACCAGCATATCGACGACGAACGGAAGCCCGAGCTTCTCGAGCAGCCGACGGGCGACCGGCGAGTCGGCGACGATGAGGCGACCTGGTTCGGTCGAGGCTTCTAGGTGAAGATTGCCGAACGCCCAGCCGAGGCCGGCGGCGGCGGAGCCAGCCATGTCGAGGGAGACGCAGAGGACGGGCTCGGGAATCTGTCGGATCACATAACGGACCTCGGCGGCCTGCAAGATGGTGTCTCCGTGCTTGAAAGGCTTCTCGAGTTCGAAGCCGAAAGGCGTGCCATCTTCGGCCGTCGTCCGCCAGATCCGCTTCGCCACGTCGCGACGCTCCGCGCGGACCGGCACTTCCGTGAGCGAAGGATCGGGCGAAAGGACGGGGCCGCGGACGAGACAGAGGATGGTCATCTCAGAAGAGGTGGTAGCGCTGCGCTAGGGGGAGGACCTTGGCAGGCTCGCAGGTGAGACGGACCCCGTCGGCGGTGACCCGGTAAGTCTCCGGATCGACCACGATGCGCGGCATCGCGGCGTTATGCACCATGTCCGCCTTGCCGATCTTGCGGCAATGTCGGACGGCTTCGAGGCGACGGGAAAGTCCGATCGAGGCGGGGCCGAGCGGGTCCGCGAGCGAAGCGGCGCTGACGAACGTCATGCTCGTGCGGTTCATCGCCTTGCCCGTGCCACCCCATTGCGGACGGTAGAAGGTCGGCTGCGGGGTCGGGATCGAGGCGTTCGGGTCGCCCATGTTGGCCCAGGCGATGAAGCCACCGCGCAAGACCATCTCCGGCTTGGCTCCGAAGAGCGCCGGCTTGAAGACCACGAAATCGGCGGCCTTGCCGACCTCGAGCGAACCGACGACGTGGGCGATGCCGTGCGTGATGGCCGGGTTGATGGTATACTTCGCGAGATAGCGCAGGATGCGGAAGTTGTCGGCGGCCGGATGCGAGCCGCCGGCGAGGACGCCGAACTGCTCCTTCATCTTGTGGGCGGTCTGCCAGGTGCGGCAGACGACTTCGCCGATGCGTCCCATCGCCTGCGAGTCGGAAGACATCATCGAGATCGCCCCGAGGTCATGCAGGCGGTCTTCCGCGGCGATGGTCTCGGGGCGGATCCGCGATTCGGCGAACGAGACGTCCTCCGGGATCCGCGCGTCGAGGTGATGGCAGACCATCAGCATGTCCAGATGCTCGTCGATCGTGTTGACCGTGAAAGGACGGGTCGGGTTCGTGGACGAAGGCAGCACGTTCGGCTCGCCGCAGACCCGGATGATGTCGGGAGCATGGCCGCCGCCGGCGCCTTCGGAGTGGTAGGTGTGGATCGCCCGGCCCTTGAAGGCCGCGAGCGTCGTCTCGACGAAGCCCGCCTCGTTGAGGGTGTCCGTGTGGATCGCCACCTGGACGTCGAGCTCGTCGGCGACGCCGAGACAGGTGTCGATGGCCGCGGGCGTCGTGCCCCAGTCTTCATGGAGCTTCAGGCCGATGGCGCCCGCGCGGACCTGCTCGCGGAGCGGGTCAGGCGTCGAGCAATTGCCTTTGCCCAGGAAGCCGAAGTGGACCGGATAGGATTCCGCCGCCTCGAGCATGCGATGGAGGTTCCAGGCGCCGGGCGTACAGGTGGTGGCAAGCGTGCCGTGCGCCGGACCGGTGCCGCCGCCGATGAGGGTCGTGACGCCGGAGCTGATGGCTTCGTCGACCTGCTGCGGACAGATGAAATGGATGTGCGTGTCGATGCCGCCCGCGGTGACGATGCAGCCCTCGGCGGCGAGGACTTCGGTGCAGGCTCCGATGATCATCGGGTTGGGCTTGCCGGTGGCGGGGTCGGGATAGGCGGAGCCCAGTCCCGACTGGATCCCGGGATTCCCGGCGTGGCCGATGCCGACGATGCGTCCGCCCTTCACGCCGATGTCGGCCTTGATGACGCCCAGCACGGGGTCGAGGATGAGCGCGTTCGTGACGACGAGATCGAGCGATTCGGCGTCGGAAGCCGTCGAGGACTGGCCCATGCCGTCGCGGATCACCTTGCCTCCGCCGAACTTCACCTCGTTGCCGTAGCCGCCGACGCCGGCGACGAGGTCGGCCTCGACTTCGGCGAAGAGGTTGGTGTCGCCGAGGCGCACGCGGTCGCCGACGGTCGGGCCGTACATCTGGGCGTACTGGAGTCGGGAAAGTCGCAGGCTCATGGTCAGAGAGGTCCGTTCACGCGGCCGTTGAAGCCGTAGACCATGCGTCGGCCGGCGAACGCCACGAGCGAGACGCGGCGCGTGTCGCCAGCCTCGAAGCGCACGGCCGTGCCGGCGGCGATGTTGAGGCGGAAGCCGCGGGCGGCGGCACGGTCGAACTTCAGGAGCTCGTTGGCTTCGGCGAAGTGGAAGTGCGAACCCACCTGCACCGGGCGGTCGCCGGTGTTGGCGACCTCGAGCGTGATCTCCTTCAGGCCGACGTTGGCGTCCAGGTCAGGCGCCTTGGCGGGGATGATTTCTCCGGGTTTCATGGACGGATGGGATTGTGGACCGTGACGAGCTTAGTACCGTCGGGGAAGGTCGCCTCGACCTGCACGTCGTGGATCATCGAGCCGACCCCTTCCATGACGTCGGACTCCTTGAGGATCGTCGTGCCGAAGGACATCAGCTCGGCCACGGTGCGGCCATCGCGGGCGCCTTCCATGATCTCATAGGTGATGATGGCGATCGTCTCGGGGTAATTGAGCTTCAATCCGCGCGCCTGCCGGCGGCGGGCGAGGTCGGCGGCGACGACGACCAGGAGTTTTTCGCGTTCGCGAGGGAGGAGGTGCATGGTTTCAGACCTGAAGGTGGACGCGGACGACCTCGTCGGTGAGCCCGGCGATGGCGCCGGAGGAGACGACCGCGCCACGGTCGAGGGCGTAGTAGCGGTCGGCGACCGCGCGGCAGAAGTCGACGTACTGCTCGACGAGCAGGATCGCGAGGCCCGTGCCATCGGAGCGTGGGATCGTGCGGAGGCGCCGGAGCGTGTCGCCGATCTGCTCGATAATCGAAGGCTGGATGCCTTCGGTCGGCTCATCGAGGATGAGCAGCTTCGGATCGAGCAACAGGGCCCGACCGATGGCGAGCTGCTGCTGCTGGCCGCCGGAGAGCACCCCGCCCTTGCGGCCGAGCATCTCCTTCAGGACAGGGAAGAGTTCGTAGACCCGCTCCAGGGCCGCGGCGGCTTCGGGGCCTTTGCGCCCATGGACCACCAGGCCGATGCGAAGGTTCTCCTCCACCGTCATGTGGGGGAAGATGTCACGCCCCTGGGGGACGTAGCCGATGCCGAGCCGAGCCCGGACGTCGGTGGGCAGGCGATGGATCGGCTGGCCGTCGAAGACGATGGCGCCGGTCCGGACCGGCAGCAGGCCCGTGATCGTCTTGAGCGTGGTGGTCTTGCCGACGCCGTTGCGTCCCATCAGGGCGACCACTTCGCCGGGGCGGACTGCCATTTCGACGCCGCGGAGGATGCGCGAGCCCGAGATGTCGGCCTCGACGGACTGGAGGTGAAGGAGCGTGTTCATCGGGTTCCGTGTTTGCCGCGACCCAGGTAGACCTCGCGCACGCGCTGGTCGGCCTGGACGTCGTCGAATTTGCCCTCGCAGAGCAAGGCGCCCTGGTGGAGGACGGTCACCCGTCCGTTGGCGGCGATCTGTTTCACGAAGGTCATGTCATGCTCGACCACCACCAGGCTGTGCTTGCCCGCGAGGGACAGCAGCAGTTCGCCGGTGCGGTGGGTCTCCTCGTCGGTCATCCCCGCGGCCGGTTCGTCGACCAGCAGAACGCGGGGTTCCTGAGCGAGGAGCATGCCGATCTCGAGCCACTGCTTCTCGCCGTGGGCGAGGAGGCCGGCCTTCCATTCGCCCTTGGCGTCGAGGCGGATGAGCTTCAGCAGTTCGTCGATACGGTCGGTGTCGGTCGAATTCAGCCGATGGAAGAGCGAGGCGAAGACGCCGCGGGCGCCGCGGAGCGACAGGATGATGTTCTCGCGGACGGTGTGTTCCGCATAGACGCTCGGCGCCTGGAACTTGCGGCCGATGCCGAGACGGTTGATCGCGACCTCGTCGAGCTTCGTCAGGTCATGCGAGTCGGCCGGGTCGGTCCCGAACTCGATCTTGCCCTTGTCGGGCTGGGTGCGGCCCGTGAGCAGGTCGAAGAACGTCGATTTGCCGGCGCCGTTCGGCCCGATGACCGTGCGGAGTTCGCCTTCGAACAGGTAGAAGTTGAGGTTCGAGATGGCCTTGAAGCCATCGTATGTCTTCGAGACGTCTTCGACGGTGAGCAGAGGATGAGCCATGGTTCAGGCGGCGGTGGCCGGGGTGGAGGTGGTTTTCTGCCAGAGTCCGCGCAACTTCGACGGCAAGCTGACGAGCCCGCCCGGAAGGAAGAGCACCACCAGCAGGAAGAGGCCGCCGAGCAGGATCAGCCAGAGGTCGGGGATCGCGCGCGTCGCGTAGCTTTTCAGGAGGTTGACGAAGACCGCGCCCAGGATCGGGCCGAGCAGCGTGCCGCGGCCGCCGACGGCGACCCAGACGATCGCCTCGAGGGACTTCTCCGGGGTCATGTCGCTCGGGTTGATGATGCCGACCTGCGGCACGTACAGGGCCCCGCCGATCGCGGCGATCAGCGCGGCCAGCACGAAGAGGAAAAGTTTGAACGCCGGCGTCGCGTAGCCGCTGAACAGCGTGCGGTTCTCGCCGTCGCGGATCGCGCGCTGGACCAGGCCGAACTTGGTGCCTTCGAGCCAACGGAGGAAGATCACCACGCCGATGAGCGCCGCGGCCGTCGCGATGAAGAGCCCGCGCTGGGTGGCAGGTTCGCGCAGCGAGAAGCCGAGCTCGTACTTGAAGTCGGTGAAACCGTTGTTGCCGCCCATCAGCGTGTTGTTGCGGAAGAAGATGAGCGCGCCGGCGTAGGTCAGGGCCTGCGTGAGGATCGAGAAGTAGACGCCCTTGATGCGCGAACGGAAGGCGAGCCAGCCGAAGATGCCGGCGATGACGCCGGGCAACAGGAAGACCATCAGCATCGCGAAGGAGAAGCTCTCGAACGGCTTCCAGAACCCGGGGAGCTCGGTCCAGCCGAGGAAGACCAGGAAGTCGGGGATGGGCTTATGGTACTGCCCCTGGTCTCCGATCATGCGCATCAGGTACATCCCGTGCATGTAGCCGCCCAGGGCGAAGAAGAGGCCCTGGCCGAGCGAGAGGAGGCCGGTGCCGCCCCAGAGCAGGTTGACCGAGAGCGCGAGCAAGGCGTAGCAGAGATACTTGCCCCAGAGGTTGAGCGTGAAGTGGTCGATCACCCCGAACACGTCGAGCGTCGGCATGATGAGCACCGCGAGCACGGTGAACGCCAGCAAGGCGGCCACGGTGTCGCTCGGCGGAGCAGGCGGAGCGTATTTTTCGGAAGAGGACATGGGTTAGTCGAGGCTGCGGGAACGCGCGGCGAAGAGGCCGGACGGACGCCACTGGAGGAACAGGATGATGACGCAGAGGACCAGGATCTTGCCGAAGACGGCCGAGTCCTGCGCGAGGTTCTGGAGGGCGCCGCCCACGAAGGGAACGTTGGCGAGGGCGCCGGCGACGGTCGGCGAATACTGCTGCGTGAACTGGTCGAACGATCCGATGCCCAGGCCGCTGATCACGGTGCCCACGAGGTCGCCTACGCCGCCGACGACCACGACCATGAAGCTGTCGACGACATACGACTGCCCGAGCGACGGGCCGACGTTGCCGATCTGGCTGAGGAAAGCGCCGGCGAGTCCGGCGAGTCCGCTGCCCAGCGCGAAGGTCAGCATGTTGACGCGCTCGGTGCGCACGCCCATGCAGGCGGCCATCGAACGGTTCTGCGTGACGCTGCGGATCAGCAGCCCGACCGAGGTGCGCGTGAGCACCAGCCAGACGCCCACCACGATGAGCGTCGCGAAGCCGATCACGAAGACGCGGTTCCAGCCCAGGAGCACGTCGCCGACGATCCAGTTGCCGCTGAGGTAGGCCGGGCTGCCGACCTGGACGTTGTTTGCGCCGAAGGTCAGGCGGAGGAGCTGCTGCAGGAGCAACGAGACGCCCCAGGTGGCCAGCAGGCTTTCCAGCGGACGGCGATACAGGAAGCGGATGACGCCGCGTTCGAGCAGGATCCCGGCGCCGGCGGCGACGAGGAAGCTCAGCGGCAGCGCGAACAGGAAATAGGATTCGCGCCACCATCCCGCGGCGTGCAGGCCGGGCAGGCCGACCGAGAAGCCGAACGGAGACAGCGCCAGTCCGTTGGCGAAGAGGTTCTGCACGACGTAGGTCGTGTAGGCGCCGATGGCGATCATCTCGCCGTGTGCCATGTTGATGACGCCCATCAGGCCGAAGGTGATCGCCAAGCCGAGGGCGACGATGATCAGGATACTGCCGAGGCTCAGGCTGCGGAAGAGCGTGCCCCCGAAGTCGACCACCGTGCGATGTCGCTCCACGGCCTGCAAAGCGGAGCGAGCGGCGGCGAGGAGCTTCTCGTCCTTCGCCGCGGCGGCATCCTTCATGACCGTCTTGAGGAAGTCCGTGCTGGCCAGCGACTCGAGGGATTCGAGTTCCTTCAGCGCGGCGAGCTTCACCGCGTGATCCGGAGAGCGGAGGCGCACCAAGGCGAGCGCCTCGCGCAGGGCTTTGATCGCCTTGGGGTCGGTCTCGACGACCAGCCGCTTCTCCAGCGCAGGCAACTTCTCGATCTGCTGACCTTGGCCGATGGCGGCGATGGCCCCGAGCTTCTTGGCCGGATTCGCCGAGGAGAGGTCGGTCAAGTCCAGCACCGCCTTCATGATGCGGCGAAGATTGGCGGAGTGCGTGGCGGCGTTCAGGTCATCGGCGACGAGGCGGACGGCCAAGGGCTTGCCCGTGACGATGTCCGTGGCCTGCTGGGCGCCCTGGGCGTCCTTCGCGCCCTCGAGGAGCACGACGGCCGTCGGCTTCCCCGGATTCTCATAAAGGAAGAGCCGGTCTTTGCGCCAGGCGTCGAGCAGCGGCAGGATGGACTCATCCGCGTTGCCCATGAGCTCGGTCAGGATCTCTCCCTGCGTCTTTTCCGACTTCGCGACGGCCGCGCGGGCGATGATGGCCTGAGGCGCTTCGGCGAAAGCCGCGACGAAACCTGCGAGAAAGGCCAAGAAAATGATGAAAGTCTTCCGCACGATGACTACTTGTGAGCAACAACCGTGCCAAAAGGAAGAGGGCGGACCCCCTCAGGTCCGCCCTCGCTATGAAGCACCGACGACTGACAAATCTTCTGCTTAATTGAACTTACCCTTCAGCCAGGGCTCACCGTAGACGTTGTCGAAGGACTTCAGGATCTTGAACTGACCGTCCGCCTTGGTCTCTCCGATGAACACGTTCTTGGTGAGGTGCATGTTGGGCTGGGTCGTGACCTTGCCGCCCGGGCCGTCGAAGGACACGCCGGACTTCCAGGCTTCACGGACCTTATCCACGTCGAAGGAACCGGCCTTCTCGACGCACGCCTTCCAGAGGTAGACGCCATCGTAGGAGAGGACCATCGGGGAGCAGGTCACGCGACCGTCCTTGACGATGCCCGGGACCGTGCTCTTGCCGAGCCAGGCCTGGAAATCAGCCACGAACTTCTTGTTGGCCGGGGACTTGATCGACTGGAAGTAGGTCCAGCAACCGAGCTGACCCACGAGCTTGTCGGCCGGGAGGCCGCGGAACTCGTCTTCCGAGATCGAGAACGAGACGACCGGGCAGGATTCAGCCGTGAGGCCGGAGGCGGCGTACTCCTTGAAGAAGGGCACGTTGGTGTCTCCGTTCAGGGTGCTGACCACCGCGGCGCCACCGCCGGCGGAGAACTGCTTGATCTCAGCGACGATCTGCTGGTAGTCCGTATGACCGAACGGCGTGTACTTGCCGGCCGAGATGATCTTGCCGGAAGCGTCCTTGCGGAAGCCGCCGCCGATGTTCTCGATCGGAACGCCCTTGCTCAGGAGGTACTCGAGCAGGACCAGGTTGGTGGTCTGCGGGTAGACGTAGTCGGAGCCCAGGAGGTAGAACTTCTTCACGCCCTGCGCCAGGAGGTAGTCGACCGCAGGGGTGGCCTGCTGGTTGACCGCTTCGGCGGTGTAGGCGACGTTCTTGGACTCTTCTTCGCCTTCGTACTGGACGGGGTAGAAGAGGAGGCCGTTGTTCTTCTCATAGACCGGAAGGACGGACTTGCGGGACACCGAGGTCCAGCAGCCGAACGTCACGGCGACCTTGTCCTGTTCCAGCAGCTGCTTCGCCTTTTCGCCGAAGAGCGGCCAGTTCGAAGCGCCGTCGACGACGACCGGCTCGATCTTCTTGCCGAGGACGCCACCCTTGGCGT
>CAIWNE010000028.1 GCA_903913915.1 uncultured Opitutia bacterium | reverse complement strand
GCGTCGACTCGCACTGCTACTCCGGCTACGTCATCCCGCCCCTCTACGACTCCATGGTGGCGAAGCTGATCTCGGTCGGCGCGACCCGCCAGAAGGCCCTGGACCGCATGCACCGCGCCCTCGGCGAGTACATCATCCGCGGCATCCACACCACGATCCCGGTCTGCCGCGCGATCATGAAGGATCCGGCCTTCCGCCAGGGCGGCGCGACGACGAAGTACCTCGAGGACTTCTTCGAACGCACCCCGAAGGAACTCTGGTCCGCCGCCCCGCTCACCTAAGCGGCCTCGCCGCCGACGATGAGCGCCCCGCAGCGCCCGACTCCTGCCACCGCCGCCCGCCTCAGAACGGGCGGCGACTGTTTACGCTTCGCCAACCGGCTGTTCAAGTCGGCCGGCGTCGCGCACGGCCAAGGCTTCGTGAACGCCGAGGAGGAATCCCTGACGCTCATGGGCCACGCGACCGGGCTGCCCTGGGAGAAGCTCCCCTCCTGCTTCGAACGCGCCCTGACGGCCAAGGAGAAGGCCTCCTTCCTCTCGCTGATGGAACGTCGCGTCTTCGACCGCACGCCCACCGGCTACCTCGTCGGCGAGGCCTGGCTGGGCGGACTCCGCTTCCGCGTCGACGAACGCGTGATCATCCCCCGCTCTTATTTCGTCGAACTGATCCCGGAGGCCATCCCGCAGTGGCTGCCGCCGGCCGCATCGGTCACCGACGTGGCCGACATCTGCACAGGGTCGGGCTGCCTCGCCATCCTGCTCGCGAAGCGCTTCCCGAAGGCGCACGTCCATGCCACCGACCTTTCGGCCCGGGCGCTCGAAGTCGCGGCCCTGAACGTCGCCGACCACAAGCTCTCGAAACGCGTCACGCTGCATGAGACGGACACGATGACGGCGCTGCTGAAGGACCGGAAGTTCGACCTGATCCTCAGCAACCCTCCCTACGAACCCGAAGGCATCTACCGACGCCTGCCGGCCGAGTTCAAGAAGGAGCCCAAAGGCTCGCTGGTCTCCGGCAAGGACGGACTCGACGTGATCCGCAAGCTGCTCGCGCAGGCGCGCGAAACCCTCAAGCCGCACGGCATCCTCGTGATCGAGGTAGGCGGACTCCAGAAGGCGATGCACCAGGCCTGGCCGAAGCTGCCGATCCTCTGGCTGCCGACGGCCGACGGCTCCGACTGCGTCTGCCTGATCCACGCGGCGGACCTGCGCCGCGAGCTGCCTTCACCAGGCGCGCGCCGCGGGCGTTGATTCGAGCCGGTCCTGCGTCGGCTTGGGGAGCTTAGGGAAGAAATCCAGGCCGGTGAGTTCCTCGACGCGCCGGATGCTGACGACGTAGCGCGTCAGTTCGGCGTCGCGCCACTTCTCTTCATGCGGCACGAGGTAGGCGATGGCGCGGATGCCGTGGGCGGATTCTTCATATTCCGAGACGACCATCCAGAAGGCGGACGGCACCGGCAGGCGGCCCACCTTCTTTTCGGGCGGCGTCGTGAAGACCGGACCGACCTGCACCCAGACCGTGCCATAACGTGCGACGTAGCGCTTCATGATGCGCTGCTCCATGTCCTTCCAGAGGCCCGCGTTCAACGCATGCAGCTGCGGGACGACGTTGCTGAGCAGGAAGGTCTCCTTCTGGGCCTCTTCGCCATAGCAGACCGAGATCGCGTAATTAGGCGAAAGGTGTCCGCGGTCGTAGCCCGAGCGGACATATTCCGAGGTCGTGACGCGCGCATCGGTGCGAGGGTCGGGCTTGAAACCGGCCGGCCGGTCGCGATGCACCTCCTTGTACGTGAAGACGCGATAGGACGACCAACGGGGCGAAGGCAGGGTCTCGTCGTAACCGACCGAATAGCCGCGGTTGACGAGATGCTTGAGCCCGAGATGGTCGGCCGGCTCGCCATAGGGCGCCGTGGCGTCCTTGTCAGGAAGCGGCGCCGGGACGATGTCGCCCTTCACGGCCTCGGTGCGGTCGGCCAGGCGATCGAGCGCGTCGACCACCTTGCGAGGGGTGGTCCCGTCCTCGCGAACCACGTCGACCGCATCCAGGACGCGGTGCTCGATGGAGACCTTCTGCGGACGCTCCGAACAATAATAGACGAGCCCGAGCACGCCGGCCGAAAGCAGGACGAGCAGGCAGACCCATCCGAAGAAACGCAGCAGGTTACGGATCATGTCAGCGGGTCAGGTAACAGCACTGCCACGCCCAATGGGCGACCAGCACGGCAACGAAGGCGATGCGCAGGCGGCGCTCCGCCGCCGGCTCCACGACGAGCCGGAGCCGGAGCGTGTCGCGCCGGAGCCAGAAGACCGCCGAGTAGGTCGTCCAGGCGGCCGCCAGCATCACCACGAGGAAGAATCCCGGATGGAAAAGGAAGGCCTGGCCGAAATCCAGGTGCACCAGGTTGCGGGCGCAACGCGTGCCGCCGCAGCCCAAGCAAGGCAGGCCCGTCAGCCGATGGAAGACGCACTCCGGAAGCTGGATTCCCGTCCGGAACCAAAGCCAGGCGAAAAGCGCGCCGCCGAGGAACGCCGCCGGCCAGACGAGCTCGTGGTTGAGCTCGCCAGGATAGGCCGGCCTGCGGACAACCCTGAACACGGATCAGCGGGCGAAGGCTCTGGCGAAGACGCCGGCGAAGGCCATCATCGGCAGGAAACAACAGCAGCAGCACAGGACGAACCACACGAAGTTATCTATGCCGAACTGGACCCAAGGGTTCACCCCGGTCACGGCGCCGAAGGCGCGGTAATAGATCACGCAGCCAGGGATGAGCACCAGCACGCTCAGGGCCATCTGCAGGGCGAAGCTGAAGCCGAGCAGCTGCAAGGGCGCCATCAGCACGGCCAGCACCGTGGAGGCGAGCAGGGTGGCCGCCACGGTCCGTTCCACGGAAATCCGGAAGCGGAAGATCCGCTGGCCGACCCAATGCAGCAGCGCGAAGAAGGCGTACATGAGCGGCACGAAAGCCAGCCCCATGACCGTGCCGAAGAGCGTGACCCAGATGGGTGCCGGATTCGCATGCCCCATCCGCTCGGCCGCCTTGCTCACCTCCGGGATGTTCAGGCCTCGGAGCAACTCGGCCAACTGGGCGTTCTTGTCGCCGTAAACAAGGATGTTGACCGTCTGGAACGGCAGCGAGATCAGCACGCCTACGTAACAGAAGACGAGCCAGTCGCCGAAGGCGTAGCGCCCGGTCGAGAGAAGCGAAGGACTTGCGACCGCCTGCCTGATCGTCGCGAAAAAAGCGCCGAGCGACTTGCCTTGCTCCCATGGGATCAACGAGGCCGCCGGGACAGGCGCCGGAGAAACGCCAGGCGAAGGCGGCGGCACGCCGACGTCGCGGAACTCGACCCAGTCGCCGAGCGGCGTCCAGGCAGGCATGCCTTCGCGCCAAGCGAGGTCGGAGGCGAGGAAGCGGGCCGATTGCAGGCCGGCGACGATCTCCTCGGAAGAGAATACGCCGAGCTGGACGGAGTTACGGGCGACGTGGATCTGCATAAGCGAATCAGTGAGCGAACTTGCCGGCGGCGCCGACGATCGTGCCGACCATGAGCGCGTAGATGCCGCAGGCGCAGCAGCAAGGAATGACGACCAGGGAGATCGCGACCTTCCACCAGGCGATCCGGTGGACCTGCGCATGGGCGATGACCGCCGCCACCAACTGCCAGGGCGCGACGACGTAGTTGAGGCAAGGGATGAAGATGAAAGGCATGAACGCGGCCGATGCATAGGCGTTGGCACGATAGGTCTGGGCATAGCTGCCGGCCGGCTTCCAAGGAAGCAGCAGCAGGTGGGTGACGCCCGAGCCCAGGAACTGGAAGAGCGGAGTCAGGGCGAAGATGACCGCCAGGAGGCCCGAGACGACGGCGGCGGCCGTAAAGGCGCCCACGCCGGATAGCCAGCGCATGGCCGCATCCTTGGGCAGGGCGTCAGTCTGTCCCACGCTCAACACGAAGAAGATGATTCCTCCGTACAGCAGGCTGCCGAGAATCCACGCCGGAAGCAGGGACCAGTAGCTGAAGGCGATCGGACGGCTGAAGCCGCCGTCACGCAGGTTCGCGAACGTGCGCACCGGATCGAAGGCGATTTCCTTGATCGTCGCGACATAGTTGGCGAAAGAGGAACCACGCTCCCAGGAAGGCATCGCCGGCACCGGCTCGGCCTCACCTCCGGGAACGAAAGTGCCGTCGGACGGCGAAGGGGGCGGCACGCCGACGCCGCGGAACTCGGCCCAGTCGCCGAGGGGCGTCCAAGCCGGCATGCCTTCGCGCCAGGCGAGGTCGGAGGCCAGGAAGCGGGCCGACTGCAGGCCGGCGACGATTTCTTCGGACGAAAAAACGCCGAGCTGGGCGGAGTTGCGGGCGACGTGGATCTGCATGACCTTGAGTAATCGCGAGGACGACGGCTCGCAAGCCAAGGACGCCCGGAAGGGGCAGCCCGCCTCCCCGGAACGGGCGGCGGGCTGGGAAGTGGTGAGGAGGGCGGGACTCGAACCCGCGACCGGCGGCTTAGAAGGCTGCTGCTCTGAATCCAGCTGAGCTACCCCCTCATGAAAGTGACCGTATGACGGCCACCACCGATGGGCAAGCCGTCAGCCGACTAGCAGATCAGGTCTCTGAAATTGCTGAAATCCGCCGAAAGGCCGCTCGGCATGCCCTTGTTGATCACCGAGACGGCGTCATGGGAATGCAGGGACTCGAGGTGCGAGCAGGCGATGACGAAGTCGCGCACGCGCGCATCCGCGTCGAACTGCTCGTAGACGACCCGGGCGGCGTCCTCGACGAACTTGGAGTAGGCGCCATTGAGCTCGGCGAAGGCCTGCTCGTCTTCGCGCTTCACCATGACCTGGGTCTCCG
>CAIWNE010000027.1 GCA_903913915.1 uncultured Opitutia bacterium | reverse complement strand
TGATTTGCAAAGGGTATCGAGCGGGCATTCGTCTTGCGTAACCATCGGAGGACGGCAGACTTGCGGGAGCCCCCGACGAGGGAAGACCTCGCCTATGCGAAACTTCTCTCTTCTCATCGGCAACGAAACCCGCGGCCCTCTCACCGAGGAGGAAATCGCGGCGATGATCGCCGAAGGTTCCCTGACCGCTGACACCCTCTGTGCGCCCGAAGGCTCGCAGGAGTGGGTGCCGCTTTCCGACCACTTCAAGTTCGGCAGCTCGCTCAAGGTGAAGTGGAACAAGCCTGTCTCCACCGAAGCCGAAGAAGAACTCTCCGCCGCCCGGCTCAACCCCGACACCCGCAAGCTGCTGCTGGCCTATGGGCTGGCCGACGCCGTCTCCGTCGACCGCTTCACCCAGGTACAGGCGTTGCTCGCCATCGCCGACCATGAGAAGACCGTCCGCGCGACCAACCGCCTTCACTCCGTCGTCGGCATGACCGTCCTCTCCGCCATGGTCGCGGCAGGGACCGCCCTCGGCCTCGGAGCCGGCCCCGGAGGCGAACTCGTCGCGCTCGGCGCCCGTCAGATCATCAAGGAGGAGATCAGTTCCCGGGCGAACCTGACGAACCTCCGCAACGAGATCGCCCAGTTCGCGGACCTCAAGGCACGCGCGACGAAGGCCGTCTTCGAGAAACCCCGGGGCGGCACCCCTGGGCTCAACCTGATCGCCGGCCGCCTGCAGATCGACCCCGCCACGGCCTTCGCGCTCCGCGGACAGGCCGACCTCTCCCCTCTGTACAAGAAGATCGCCGTCTGGGGCATCAAGCCGGACGAGGACCGTCGCATCTACGTCCTTCGTGAAGCCCCCAGCGCCCGCGCCTTGGAACTGCTGCGCAACCAGGCCGCCGTGCTCGACGAGGTGCTCGGCGCCCCGCTCGACGAAGCCGGCTTCGCCCAGTTCTTCGCGGAAGTCATGACGACCTTCCCCGCCGCGGCCTTCACCGAGGCCAGCCTGCTCCGCTCAGAAGCGGCCGGCATGCGCATGGGCGGGCTCAAGTTCTTCATCGAGCGCGTGGATTTCCATGCCAAGGCCGCCGCCGGCACCGCCGCCCACAAGCAGTGGTGCGCCGATCTCGTCGGTTTCTCCGAGCGGCTGAAGGCCCTGCAGGCCAAGGTGGTCGCCCGGACTTCGCCCGAGGCTCGCCGCCAGCGATGGAGCGAATTCAATGCAGGGCAAGGCGCCGAACTCACGACCTGGGTCCTCACCTCCGGAGCGAAGGACACCCGCCTTAACGCCGACGGCACATTCACCGTCAAAGGCGTCCCCAGCCTCAACGCCGATTCGATGAACCTCGTGCTCGTCAGCACGCGCATCAAAGGCGACACGGTCTTCCTGCCGTGGGGTTCCAAATACCTCGGTAAGGGCAACTGGACGAGCGAGACGCTGCCCAGCGCCCACCTGATCGACCGCGAACGCTACAAGGTCGTGGATAAGGTCACCGTCGGCGGACGGACCTACTACGCGAAACTGCGGACGCCGACGCACACCTTCGTGATGAGCCGCTCGGCCCCGCAATGGCGCTATGTCGCGATCGCCCGGACGACCGACAAGGAACCTCTCTTCGCGTTGGTCGACGAACGCACCTATGCGTCGGCGCAGGTCGGCACGGTCGTCGACGTCGCCGCCTTGGGCAAGATGGACCTGTATTCCAAGGCGACGGAATCGACGCGACCCGAAGGCCTGTACGACGAGTAAGCCCGCTCAGTTCGAGCGGCGCGTCCAGCAGTCGGGCTCGGAGCAATCGCCCAGGACCGTCGGCGTCAGGCGCGTCACCTTGCCGGTGACGCTGTCGACGACCGCGAGCCAGCCGCCCTGGGCGGCCACGAGATGCCGGCCGTCGGCGCACCAAGAAGCATGCGCCAAGGCCGCCGGGCTCTTGGTCTCGATCGCGTCATGCGTACCGGCGGCGAGGTCGATGAGCCCCAGCTGCAGACGACCCGAATCCTGGAAGGTGAAGACCAGCTGATTGGGGAAGACGGGATTCCAGCGCGGTTCGGTGCTGTAGCTATGCCCGGTCGAGACGGCCTGCAGGGAACCGCCGGCGCTGCTGGCGAGATAGATGCCCGGACGACCGGTCGGGCCGCCGGTCAGGGCGAAGCGCGAACCGTCGGGAGACCACGAGGGATCGGTGTTCACCCACTCCATGCTCGGGGCCTTGATCACGCGGGCCGGCGACTGACCCTGCGGACCGGCGACGAAGATGTCCATCGTGCCCTTGTTCGACGACGCGAACGCGATGCGGCCGTCCGGACCGCTGCTCGCCGCGCCCAGGGCGCCGCGCACGTTGGTGATGACCTTGGCGGCTTCGCCGAGCCCGTTGGTCGAGAAGATCTCGGGCCAGTTGGAGCGGAAAGAAGAGATGAAGAAGACGCGGGAGCCGTCGGCGGACCAGCGCGGCCCGATCGAAGTGTTGCGATAGTTCGTCAGCTGCAGCGTCTTGGAGCGCGCGAGGTTGGTGACGTAGATCTCGGCGTTGCCGGTGCGACGCGAGACGAACGCGACCTTGGTGTCCGCGAACAAGGGCTTGAGCTGCCAGCGACGGCCGAGGCCGACGATCGCGGCGTCGGCGACCTTGAGCGCGAGCTGGTCCTCGTCCTTGGCCTCGACGTCGGTCGAGAAGGCATAGGTGGGATTGTCGCAGGCGACGACGGCGGCGAGCGCCGTGCGGCCGATGCGCACCTTGACCGAGGAGGAAGGATTGATCTCGATCCCGCCGTGCAAGGAGAGCGCGAACTGCACGAGGCTGCCGAGCGTAGGATCGTCGGAGACGACCGCGACCGGGACGATCTTGCGCTTGGCATAGCCGGCGATGTCCGTCTCGATGCGGACATTGCCCTGCCCGAAGACCGGCGCGACGAGAAGGACGGCAAAGAGGACGAGGAGACGCATCGAGGGGAAGTGTTTTGAGGTTAGCAGTTTGACCTAGGTTCGGCGGGGAGTTCAATCCCGCTGATGTCGCTCGATAAGGAATCCGTCCAGAAGGCCCTCGGTCAGGTCCGCTACCCGGGCTACAGCCGAGACATCGTCTCCTTCGGCCTGGTCAAGGGCATCGAGGTCACCCTCGACGGCAAGGTGAGCGTAGGCCTGGCCGTGACGAGCGGCGACCCCGAGGTCCCCAAGAAACTCTACGCCGACATCGAGGCCGCCCTGAAGTCGCTCGGCGCCAGGAACCCTGAGATCGCCATCACGGTGACCGTCCCCAAGGGCACCCCGCCCCCGGCCGGCGCCCCGGCGGCGCCGACCAAGCTCCCGGCTGACGCCGGCGTGGGCAAGGTGAAGCACATCATCGCGGTCGCCAGCGGCAAAGGCGGCGTCGGCAAGTCCACCTTCGCGGTCAACCTCGCCTGCGCCCTGGCCCGGGCCCTCTCCGACCAAGGCCGCCCGGGCAAGGTCGGCCTGATGGATTGCGACATCTACGGGCCTTCGGTCCCCCTGATGATCGGCGTGAACGGCCGCCCCCTGCTCGACGGCGACACCCTCATCCCCCTCGAGAACTTCGGCGTGAAGGTGATGTCGATGGGCCTCCTCATCGACGCCGACGCCCCCGTGGTCTGGCGCGGCCCGATGATCATGAAGACGATCTCGCAGTTCGCCACCAACGTCCGCTGGGGCGAACTGGACGTCCTGCTGATCGACCTCCCCCCGGGCACGGGCGACGCCCAGCTCTCCATCGCCCAGTCGATGGCCCTAAGCGGCGCCATCATCGTGACGACCCCGCAGACGGCGGCGGTCTCGGTCGCCCTCCGCGGCGCCGCGATGTTCGAGAAGGTCGGCGTCCCGATCCTCGGCGTGGCCGAGAACATGAGCTTCCTCGAAGGAGCCGACGGCTCCCGCCAATACCTCTTCGGCCAGGGCGGCGGCCTCAAGGTGGCCACGGCCCTGAACACGGTCCTGCTAGGCGAAGTCCCGCTCGATCAGTCCATCCGCCAGGGGGGCGACCACGGCATCCCGGTGGCCATCAGCCATCCGGACGGCAATCCGGCACGCGTCTTCCGCTCGGTCGGCCTGACGGTGCTCCAAGGCCTAGAGAAACAGGCGTAACCCGGCCGTCGCCTCCGGCTTGCAAGTTCGTCATATTTCCCTCAATCTCCGGACCAAGAATGAGCGACGTGCAACAGGAGCCGAAGACCGACGCCGACCTGGCCGCCCGTTCGTCCCTGTACGCCGAGTTCCTCGCGGAGCGCGAAGAGATCCTTCGTCATAAGTGGATCGAGTCCGAAAAGGCCGGCCGCGACATCGGCTTCGAACGCGCGCTCATCGACTGGACCCGTCACCATCGGGCCCGCTGGCGGCTGCTGCGCCGTTCGGGCAAGGCGGCCTGAGGCCTCCTCGCTGACCTCGCCAAACGGAAGGGCCGGCTCGCATCGCTGCGGCCGGCCCTTCTGGCGTGAGGAGGAAAGGCGCTTAGCCCTTAATCTCCTTATGCAGCGTGTGACGGCGCATGGAGGGGTTGTACTTCTTCAGTTCCACCTTCTCCTGGGAAAGCTTCTTGTTACGGGTGGTCATGTAACGGGAAGGGCGCTTGCCCTCCTTGCGGGCTTCGGTGCATTCAATGATAACGATTTCGCGAGCCATGTTTTTTGTCGGTTGGAAGGTTGAGGTTTGGGAACGGCCTCGGTCGGAGCAAGCCCGAAAAAGAGCCGGGCGGCCTTTTGGGCCGCCCGGTTCGTTCCGAAGGTGGGGTCAATCAGCCCCAGAGACGCTTCTTATGGCGATTTTCCTTCGAGCGCTTGCGGCGCTTGTGCTTGTTCATCTTCAGACGACGCTTCTTCTTGAGGCTTCCCATGGGTGATAGTGACTCGCAACTTGGCGACCCCTCGGCCGACAGTAAAGCCGAAACTAAGCCGAAATAACGGTCTCTTCGACCCAGGCTCCGGCACCCCAGGCCCTCCGGACGTCTTCCCGCAAGCGGGCGTGCGCGAAACCGTCGGCGACGAAGGCGAAACAAGCGCTGCCGCTGCCGGTCATCTGCCAGTTCGCTCCGCAGGTCCGGCGGAAGGAGGCCAGCCCGACCGGCAGGGCGAGATGCTTGGCGAAGACAGGAGCGGCCAGGTCGTTGCCGATCGCCGAGGGGTCGGAGGACGGCTGAGCGACCCAGGTGGCAAGCTCGGCCTCAGCCTGGGCAGGCCCGCGGTATTTCCCGGCCTTGGCCAGCAGTCCGTAGGCCTCGGGGGTAGGAATGCCGAAAGGAGGCTTCACAAGCACGACCTTGCGGCCGGCCAAGGCCGCCCGGGCGGCGACAGGCAAGACCTCCAGTCGCTCTCCCCTGCCCCGCATGATCGCAGCCCGGGCGCGCACGAAGAACGGACAATCGGAACCGACCTCGGCGGCGAGCGCCTCGAGGACTTCGACGCCGAGCGGATCGCCCGAAGCCTGGTCGAGCAGCCTCAACGCGGCGGCGGCATCGGAACTGCCGCCGCCCAAGCCGGCGCCATGCGGCACTTTCTTGGCGAGATGAAAATGCCCGACCTGCGCCGACGGCCGACGGCTCACGTAGGCGGCGGCGGCCTTGAGCACGAGGTTCGTGCCGTCGGCCGGCAAGGACGCATCATCGCACGTGAGTCCGAGCGGACGGCCGACGTCGAGCGTCAGCGTGTCGGCGAGCGCGATCGGGGCGACAAGGCTGACGAGCTCATGGAAACCGTCCGCACGCCGGCCGGTGATGGCCAGCGAGAGGTTCAGTTTCGCGTGGGCGGCTGAAACGAGCACGCGGCCACGATGGTCCGGCCCGCCCGCGGAGGCGAGGCGAATCAACGGATCAGGCCCGCGGATGCGACTTGCGATGCACCTCGCGCAGCTTGGCGACGCTGAGGTGCGTGTAGATCTGCGTGGTCGAAAGCGAGGCGTGGCCGAGCTGCTCCTGCACGAGGCGGAGGTCCGCGCCGTTCGAAAGCAGGTGCGTCGCGCACGCATGGCGCAGCTTGTGCGGCGTGAGGTCAGCCGGCAGTCCCGCGACCGCGAGCTTCTGCTTCAGCATCAGCTGCACGGCCCGCGGATGCAGGCGGCCGCCACGCGCGGCGAGCAGCAAAGGCGCGCCCCGGGCCGGCGTGCCGCGCAAGGCGAGATAGTCCTTCACGGCCTTCACGGCGCTGTCGCCGACGGGCACGACGCGCTCCTTGGAGCCTTTGCCCATCAGCTTCACGAGGCCGGTGCCGAGGTCGAGGTCGCCGCCGTCGAGGCCGCAGAGCTCGGACACGCGCAGGCCGCCGCCATAGAGCAGCTCGAGGATCGCCACGTCGCGCGCGACTTCCTGCGGGTCGTCCTTCGTCGATTCCTCCGCGGCGTCCATCAGCGAATCGGTCTGCGCTTCGGTCAGGAACTTCGGCAAGGATTTCGGCAGCTTCGGAAGGACGAGCCCCGCCGCCGGGGTCGTGGCGATGCCGCCGCGCTCGCGCAGGTCGGCCAGGAAAGCCCGCAGCGCCGAGACCTGGTTGTGGACGGAGCGGCGGTTGTGCGTGCCCTGACGCTCGATGACGAAGTCGCGGAGATGGCGCGCGGTCAGCTTAGACCAGTCGCCGTCCCAGCCGCCATTGGACTTCATCCACAGGGCGAAACCCTTGAGCGAACGCCCGTAAGTGATGCACGAGCGCGCGGCGAGACGCCGGCCGGCGAGCTGCCTCGTCAGGAAATCGGACACCAAGGCCGAACCCGGCCAATCCGTCGGCTCCCCGTCGTCTTGCTGGACGGGGCGACGCTTCACGGCTGCGGCTGCTTGCCGTGCATGGCGCGCACCGTGATGCCGATGCCGCCGCGCACGCCGAAGGCGCCGGTGACCTCGCACCACACCGGATCGAGGGCCGCGACGAGGTCGTCGAGGATCTTGTTCGTCAGGTGCTCGTGGAACATGCCCTGCTGGCGGTAGCTCCAGTAGTAAAGCTTGAGGGACTTCGACTCCACGATGCGCGGACCCGGCACGTAGCGGATCGTGATCTTGGCGAAGTCGGGCTGGCCGGTCGCCGGGCACAGGCAGGTGAACTCCTCGGTCGAGAGCTCGACGGTGTAGTTCCGGCCCGCGTTGCGGTTCGGGAAGGTCTCCAGCGTCTGCTGGGGCTTGTTCTGGGTGTTCCCGAGGTGGGAGAGCCCGGTGAGGTCCTGAGGCTGAGTGGCCATGCGGACAGGCAACCACTCCCGACGAAAGAGACAAGCGTCGAACGGCGAAAGGTCCGGACCGACCCAAACTGCTTGCCTCATTCCGCCGCCGCGGTTGCCTCCGATACACCCTCGCCGCATGCAGTCCCGGGCCATCGCCATCCTCGGAGCCACCGGCTCCATCGGCACGACCACCCTCAATGTCGTCCGGGCCCATCCGTCCCGCCTGCGCATCGCCGCCCTCGCCGCCCATTCGCGTTGGCGCGAGCTCGTCGGCCCCGTCAAGGAATTCGGCGTCGGGGTCGTCGCCCTGGCCGATCCGGCCGCCGCCGCCGAAGCCCGCGCCTCCGGCGCCTTCCCCGCCGGCACCCGCATCCTCGAAGGCACCGCCGGCCTGACCGAGGTCGCCTGCCTCCCCGAAGTCTCGATGGTCGTCTCCGCCGTCGTCGGCACCGCGGGCCTCGCGCCCACCCTCGCCGCGCTCAAGGCGAAGAAGGACGTCGCCCTCGCGAGCAAGGAACTGCTCGTGCTCGCCGGCAAGTTCGTCACCGAAGCGGCTCGCGTCTCCGGCGCCCGCCTGCTGCCGGTCGACAGCGAACATAACGCGATCCACCAGCTGCTGCGCGACAAGCCCAAGGGCGACATCGCCCGCCTGGTGCTCACGGCCTCCGGCGGCGCCTTCCGCGACACGCCCCTCGCCGACCTGAAGCACGTCACGCTCGCGCAGGCGCTGAAGCACCCGAACTGGAGCATGGGCCCGAAGGTCACGATCGATTCGGCGACGATGGCCAACAAGGGCCTCGAGGTCATCGAAGCGCGCTGGCTCTTCGACATCCCTGCCGACCGCATCGACGTCGTGGTGCACCCGCAGAGCATCATCCATTCGCTGGTGACCCTGACCGACGGCAGCCTGCAGGCGCAGCTTTCGACGCCATCGATGGCCTACCCGATCCAAGACTGCCTGCTCTTCCCGGACCGCCTGCCCTGCCCCGCCCCGCGCCTCGACCTCGCCCAGGCCCTGACGCTCGGCATGACCCCGCCCGACCCCGCCCGCTACCCTTGCCTCGGCCTGGCCCGCGCGGCCGCGACGACCGGCGGCACCGCCCCGGCCATCTTCAACGCGGCCAACGAGGTCGCCGTGGCCGAATTCGTGGCCGGCAAACTCGCCTTCACCGGCATCGCCGAACTCGTCGGCCGCACGTTGGCCGCGGTTTCGGCCCGCGAACCGGCCCATCTGGACGAAGTCCTCGCCGCCGACGCCGAAACCCGCGTCGTGGCGTCCAGGCTCGCCCTGGGGCTCGCCCGCTGAGATAACCCCTCTCCCCTCTTTCCATGGACAACCTTTCTTTCGGCGACCTCCTCGGCTCCCTCTGGGGCATCGCTCTCGTCGCTATCTTCTTCGGCGGCTCGATCTTCGTCCACGAGCTCGGCCATTTCCTCGCCGCCCGCAAGCGCGGCCTGAAGATCGAGCGCTTCTCGATCGGCTTCGGTCCGCGTCTCTTCGGCTGGACCGGCAAGGACGGCGTCGACTACCGCGTCTCCATCATCCCGCTCGGCGGCTACGTCGCGCTGCCCCAGCTCGCCGAGATGGAAGGCATCGAAGGCGCGAGCAGCGAGGAAGCCGAGAAGCTCCCGAAGATCTCCTACGCCGACAAGATGATCGTCTCGGTCATGGGCGCGGTCTTCAACGTCATCTTCGCCTTCCTCCTCGCCTGCATCCTCTGGTTCACCGGCATGCCGGTCGCCGAAGGCACCTCCAGCACCGTCATCGGCTACGTCCCGGAACAGATCGTCACGAGCTCGGGCCACCTTGCGGAGCTCGGCCTGGGCAATACGGTCGTCGGCCCCGCCTTCAAGGCCGGCCTGCGCTCGGGCGACAAGGTGCTCGCCGTCGACGACAACGCGGTCTCGAACTTCAACCAGATCACCGAGGCGGTGATGCTCGGCAACCGCAAGGACTCGCAGGGCAACCCGACAGCCACCTTCAAGGTCGAGCGCGACGGCAAAGTGCTCGAGTTCGTCGTCCAGCCCATCCGCATGGAGCTCAACGCGAAGTCCGGCGACAAGGTCCGCATGGCCGGCCTGCAGCCGCGCACCGACGTCATCATCGGCGCGCCCGCCGCCAACTCCCCCGCCGAGAAGGCCGGACTCAAGGCCGGCGACCGCATCCTCTCCATCGACGGACAGCCCCTGAACAACACCGTCGAGTTCCGCGAACTGCTCCGTAAGGGCGGCGCCAAGCCCCGCACGCTGCTCGTCGAACGCGAAGGCGGCGTGAGCCTCAAGGTCGTGATCACGCCCCAGCTGAACACGACGGTCAATCCGGTCAGCATCATCGCCTATGGCGACGAAAAGAACCGCCACCAGCTCATCGTCCTGCCCGCCACGCGCGACCTCCTCACCAAGGACGCCGCCGCCGTCCGCGACCAGCTGATGGTGCTCGGCATCTCGCCCGAAGACCCGGCCCTGGCCGAGACGCTGAAGATCGGCACGATCATCGACAAGGTCGACGGCCGCGAACAGATCGTCTCCGTCCACACGCTCGAGGAACTCGAGAAGGCCGGCAACGGCCCGGCCCGCGACCTGACGGTCTACTGGCGCCGCGCCAATGGTGACGCGGGCAACCTCTCGCTCCGCAGCGCCCAGGTCCGCCGCGGCAAGCCGGTCGAACACGCCCAGATCGGCACGTTCTTCGTGACGAAGCCGGAAATGGCCTACCGCAACCCCTGGGAGACCTGCTCGGGCATCGTGAAGTCGACCTTCACCACGCTCGGCCGCCTCTTCGACCGCGGTTCCGACATCCAGGTGAAGCAGCTGGCCTCCGTGATCTCGATCACGAAGACCTACTACAACCTCTCCGAGGACATCCGCCGCGTGCTCTGGTTCACGGTGCTCATCAACCTGAACCTCGCGGTGCTCAACCTGATGCCGATCCCCGTCCTCGACGGCGGCCACATGCTCATCGCCACGATCCAGCGCTTCACCAAGGGCGTGCTGAACAACAAGGCGGTCATCATCCTGCAGTACACCTTCATGGGCCTCCTGCTCTCGCTGATGGCCTACATCATCCTGCACGACGTCCGCCGCTGCTCCGGGGACAGCGAACTCCAGCTCAAGCAGCAGCTCCTGGAACGCCACGTCTACAAGCAGCAGGATTTCGGCCCGAAGAAGTGAGCCGAGCCTGAGGCTCGGCAGGCATAGGGGCAGGGGTAGTAATCAAACTCGCCCTCACCTACCCCTACCCCTGCCCCAACCGCTTACGTGCTTTTGCACGTTTGCACTTTCGGCCGTTTGCACCTTATCTCCCTTCATACCCACATGGAAAAGCCCCTCCCCGAAAACTCCCGTCGTCAGTTCCTCGGCAGCCTCGGCGCCGCCCTCGCCGCCTTCAGCATCCCGGCCTCCCTCGCCGCCGCCCAGGCCGCGACCGACGCGTCCGGCAACCCGATCCCGAAGAAGACGATCTCGAACCCGTACATCTACAAGTTCTCGATCGGCAAGTTCGAGGCGTGGTCCATCAGCGACGGCTACGGCACCTTCAAGCAGGGCGTGACGAAGAAGATGTGGCCGCCGGAGCAACGCGCGGAGATGACGAAGGCCCTCGTGGCCCTCGGCGAACGCCCCGACGACATGACGCTCTACGTGAACATCCTGCTCCTGCGCAAAGACAAGGAGGTCATCCTCGTCGACGCCGGCTTCGGCCCGCACAAGAACGCCACCTGGGGCTGGCTCGCCGACGCGATGGACACCATCGGCATCGACTTCAAGGACGTGACCCACGCCCTGCTCAGCCACTCCCACATCGCCCACATCGGCGGCCTCGCCAGCGGCGGCAAGATCCTCTTTCCCAACGCGGCCGTGCACGTCCTCAAGGAGGAAGTCGACTTCTGACATCGGGTTATGAAAGGGAATGTCGGAGACCATGATTGCCGTTGATGCAGCCAGGCCGCCGAGTACATCTGCATCATTGATCTGGTCTGAAGAGATAACGGTTAT